>JBGSNR010000049.1:0-124039 GCA_041739545.1 Pirellulaceae bacterium
CGACGGGCGCGCTGTCTGGCGGAATGAAACGGCGTCGCAACGACGCCTCTATCTGTTAACCTACCCGGTTGTGGTTCGAGATGACGGATAGGCCGCGAGAGGAACCGTCCTGTTAACTCCAAGGGGTCTGTTAATCAGAGATTCGGAGAGTTTTAGACCGAGATTTTGGGGTGCGGAAGGAACCGTGGGGGTTCCCTTCGGACCCTGGTCGCGATCTCTCGACACAGAGATAAGTGTGTGGCCACTGGAATCGTCGCAAACCCTTGCGGCGAAAGGCCAATAACGCGAAACGCCCGGCGAGCGATCTCTCGCAGCCGGGCGTTAACTCTTGTGTTGGTTTGGTTAGTAGAAAAACCAAAAGCTCCCCCCGTAGGACTCGAACCTACGACCCGGCGGTTAACAGCCGCCTGCTCTACCAACTGAGCTAGAGGGGATCAAAGCGAATTCACTAGTATACCTTCGCCTTTCAGATCGACAAGTTGGTGTTTTGATCCTTTTGAATGCCACCTCTCCGACAGCGGAAGAGGCATCGCAGATGGCAGAACCGGCAGACGATAGCATGCTCCGGCCGGAAACTTTTGCACAATCGGCGCCAACAGACCAAGAAGTTCTCGGCTTAACTACCGGGAAACATTTGGGTTTCAACTATTTCAGCCTTTGATTTCAGCGGCGAGAATTGTGCGTTCCCTAGCTAGGTCGGCAAGCAGGCTGTCAGGCGGCAGTTTTCTTGCGGAGGCTCGCAAGGGGTACTCGCCAAATCCGAGGTTAGAGAGGCTCCGTTGAAACTGCGATGTCCGAGCTTTAACCGAAGGTCGAAACGGCTAGAGCCTGGCACAGTGCGGGGACTGTAGGCGCTACTTTTTTTCCGCCGGCTCCCCGGATTGGTTGCCGCGTACTTGACCAACGCCGCCGGGCTGCTGCCAGTTCCACTCGAATTTTTCCCCCAGAATCTCAGTAAGCTTTTTCCGCTGGGCAGGAGTGAGCACATCGAGCAGTTGTTCGCGGGCATCGGCTTGAAGTTGCTTGTAAAACTCCTGGGTCTTTTTCTGCATTTCCTCACGCACTTCCAGTTCCTTCTTCTTCAACGCTTCGAGCTGCTCATCAGTAATGCCGAGTTCTGAGGCGAGGTCGTCGCCGCCCAAGGTGGCAGCTCCTCCATAGCCGAGTTGCGCCATCCGCATCTGCGTCATGATCTGCTTCAGCCGCTTTAGTTGGTGCGGAAGCAGGACGTTTTCAACCTCTTTGGCAACGTCTTCGTTGGCCCTATTCAGAACTTCGTAATACTTGGCCGTGCGATCCTCTGGGGCGATGTCATTGAAATTGATCGACTTGTAAGCCTCGCTGATTTTCATTTGTAGCTCGCCGCGAAGTTTCGCGAGCTTCTCTTTCTGATCGGGAACAATTTCGAGTTCCTTCACCACCTGTTCATTTCCCAGCCAATACACGGCCTGGCTAAGATTATTCCCCCACCCAGGATTGGCTTGGATGGGGCGGGCAACTTGTGCCCAAGAACTGGAAGAGACCATCAGCACCGTCGTGCAGAACAGCACGACGCGGGAGAGACGGCGAAGCATGGTAAATACCTGCAAGGAAAAGTAGAGAGAGGAGTTCGCTCGCAAACGCAGCGTTGGTTAGTCGCCGGAACCGTGGACTTTGTTCAATCTGCGGTCGAGCAATTCTGGCTTAGGGCTGTCGCACATCCAGGCAGACGATGTCGCGGTCGTCTCGCAAATAAAGCAGCCCGTCCGATAGCGAAGGGGCCTGGCGAGTCTTTTCCAGGACCTTGCGGCGACCGAGTTCTGTGTAGCCTTCAGGATTGACGCGAGCCAGGACAAATTCGCCATCAATCGTCGTCATCAATATCTTGCCGTCAGCCCAAATCATATTTCCTTTGCCGAAGCGAGCCTTCTGCCATACCGGTTTGCCGGTCAGCACCTCGATACAAGCGAGGTGAGAAATTGGTCCCGCACCACCGACATTGTCGAAGCCGTAAAGATGATCGCCGATTACGAGCGAAGTTTGCCATTCATTCCGCATTACGCTCTTGGGACCGAGGGACGCCCAAGCTTCAGTAGCAGAAAATCCGGCCCCCTTCGGCTTAACGTCCAGAAGAACGCTTCCGTGATTTTCGCCGGCGGAGATGAAGACTCGTCCTTGATGAACCAGCGGTGCCGCGATGTTGCAACTAAAATCGGTGATGAACGGGTATTGCCAAAGGACCTCCCCTTTGTCGGGTGACAGGCCCAGCAACGCATCTCCCGTCAAAGCAACAATCTGCTCTCGTCCGCCGACTTCCATCATCACTGGGGAGGAGTATCCGGCAGGTCCCGTTCCTGCACCCCACAGAAGTGCCCCCGTCTTCCGATCAAATGCCGCTACCGCATTTTTCGGTGCGCCTAGGTTCACGATGACGCGATCCTGCCACAGCAGGGGCGAGCAGGCCATACCGTAGTCCGCAATTTCGCCGCGCAGTTGTTTGAGTCCATCGGCAGACCAAAGTAACTTTCCATCCACGAGTGAAACCGCGACCAACTTGCCTTCCCCCGTGACCGCAAAGACTTCGTCCCCTTCGATCGTGGGAGTGCTGCGCGGGCCGTCCCCCATCGCATATTTGTAGGCGGGAGCCAAATCCAATACCCACAACGTCTTGCCTAGTTTTGGATCTAAAGCCATCATCCATTGGCGGCCTTCCCGTTGAATCAGCGTGACCAATTTGCCCTGGCTGACGGAAATCCCAGACATCCCGACTCCGCCGGCCACGCGCCAAACTTCCTTCGGTCCATCTTCTGGCCAGTTGTCAATCAAGCCGGTTTCCTTAGAGAAGCCGTTCCGCTGTGGGCCCAAGAATTGAGGCCAGTCAGCCGCCCATAACTGAGTGGGGAGGAGAATAAGGCTGCCGATCAGAATGATGAGGTTGCTTCGCGACAAGGTTCGGCCCCCGAGCCAAAGGAAAGAGAAGTAGTGCTTAAGGCTAGGGGAACATGGATGACAGAGCAAGCATCTTGAGGCCAGACAACTGTGTGTATTCTTCGAATAACGATAAAGCCCCTTGTTCTCAATCGGCGAACCAGAATGGAACTTTGGGCAGGGCTGGCTAATGCAACTTGCCGCCTCGCCGGGTAAGATAAGGGGACAACGCTGGCGAATCCCCATCGTCGGTCTCCGGAAATGGCCCCCCGCGGGAGTGCAACGCTCCCTTCTAGTGGAAACACCATGAGAAGCATCTCAATCTTGCTTGCCTTGGCGATGGTCGAAATTTCGCCCCTCGCAACTTCTGCCGCAGACAAGCTGAACTTCAATCGCGATGTCCGCCCGATACTTTCGGACAAATGTTTTCGCTGCCATGGCTTTGATGAGAACAAGCGGGAAGGTGGTCTCAGGCTCGATACGGCGGAAGGGGGGACGCAGAAGCTGGAATCGGGAGCCACCGCGATTGTGCCGGGAAAAAGTGACCAGAGTGCGCTAGTGCAGCGGATTTTGTCGGAGGATGCCTCGCTCAAGATGCCCCCAGAAGACTCGGGGAAAAAGTTATCTGCGGCAGAGACTACGATTTTACGCCGGTGGATCGAGGAGGGTGCGGAGTATCAAGGACATTGGTCCTTCATCGCGCCGGTGCGACATGAATTGCCGAAATTGAATCAATCCACGACGGCAACAAACCCCATCGATGTTTTTGTCCTGGCTCGTTTGGAGCGTGCGAACCTCAAGCCTGCTCCCTCTGCTGATAAAACAACGCTCATTCGCCGTGCTACGTTCGACCTGACCGGACTTCCACCCTTGCCTGCTGAGGTGGATGCGTTCCTGGCCGACCAATCTCCGGAGGCGTTTGAGAAAGTCATTGATCGACTCCTCC
Source organism: Pirellulaceae bacterium (assembly GCA_041739545.1). Lineage (GTDB taxonomy): Bacteria > Planctomycetota > Planctomycetia > Pirellulales > Pirellulaceae > JBGSNR01. The sequence continues at coordinate 3,854 of JBGSNR010000049.1, forward strand.
TTTCGCCCCGGTATGGGGAACACATGGCCCGGTACTGGCTCGATGCCGCGCGCTATGGGGATACGCATGGATTGCATCTCGACAACGAGCGGGGCATCTATCCCTATCGCGACTATGTGATCTCGGCATTCAACGAGAACATGCCGGTAAACCAGTTCATTCTGGAGCAGATGGCGGGAGACTTGATCCCGAATGCTACCCAGCGGCAGAAGATTGCGACAGGGTTCAATCGTTGCAACGTCACGACGAGCGAAGGTGGTTCAATCAACGACGAGGTACTTGTTCGATACGCGGTCGATCGCGTTGAGACGATGTCGACCGCTTTTCTGGGGCTAACACTCGGTTGTGCCGTTTGTCACGATCACAAGTACGATCCGATCACGCAGAAGGAGTTTTATCAACTTTACGCCTTCTTCTCAGCGTCGGCAGATGCAGCAATGGATGGCAATACATTGCTCCCTCCGCCGTTTTTAAAGACGCCCACGCCTGAGCAAGAAGAGCAATTGGCTGCTCTCGATACAAAGTTGAAAGAGGCCGAAAAGACTCGGGAAGAACGGTTAAAGCAACTTGCAGCCGAGTATGTCGATCCAGGGCCACAGAATGTGGTCAGCGATGAACGAAAAGACTTTGTGTGGATCGACGATGCATTGCCGACCGGGGCTAAGGCAGAAGGGGAATGGAAGTATCTCACGAAGGGGGATTTTGCCGACATACCCAGTGGGGAAAAGGTCCATACGCAGACGGGCGTCGGCACGGTGCAGCACTTCTTCACCGGGGCGAATCCGCCGCTCCTTATCGGCGACGAGGACAAATTGTTTGGGTACGTGTATCTCGATTCCAAGAATCCACCCAAGACGGTGATGATGCAATGGAATAACGGTTCTTGGGAACATCGTGCTTTCTGGGGTGAAGACGCGATTCCCTTCGGCAGCGATCCCACTTCGGCCGCGCATCGACACATGGGGCCGCTGCCTGAATTGGGGAAATGGGTCCGGCTGGAAGTTGCCGCGGCCGATGTCGGCTTGCCAGGCGGGTCGCAAGTCAACGGTTGGGCGTTCACGCAAGCGGACGGCACGGTGACCTGGGATAGTGCCGGCCTGCAAACTCGCACACCGCAACAGGGGTTGCAGTTCGAATCGCTTGCCGAGTGGGATACCTATCAGCGCTCGCTGAAAGAGAACAAACTGCCGCAGCCTGTGCAAGGAATTGTGAAAACCGAACCAGATAAGCGCAACGAAGCTCAACAGCAGCAACTGCGGGAATACTTCCTGAAGAATGTTTACAGTAAGACGAAAAGCACGCTGCAAGGTCTTGATGCCGAAGTGGCCGAGATCGCAAAGAAGAAGACCGATCTCGACAACAGCCTGCCAGCCAGCCTGATCATGCAAGACATGCCCAAGCCACGGGATACGTTTGTGCTAATTCGCGGGCAATACGATAAGAAGGGAGAGCAGGTTCAGGCGGCCATTCCCGCAGCACTGGGTAAACTTCCCGAAGGTGCTCCCGCGAATCGTTTAGGATTGGCACAGTGGTTAACTGACCCTCAGCATCCGCTGACGAGTCGCGTCCTGGTGAATCGCCTCTGGCAGCAGTACTTTGGCGTTGGTCTTGTCAAAACGGCAGAAGATTTTGGCGCGCAAGGGGAATGGCCAACGCATCCCGAACTGTTGGACTACCTTTCCAGAGACCTGGTCGATAACAACTGGGATTTGAAGCGACTCATCAAGAGCATTCTGATGTCGACGACGTATCAACAGTCGTCGCGCGTCACTCCTGAGTTGTTGCAAAGCGATCCACAGAACGAACTCCTTTCGCGCGGCCCTCGATTTCGGATCGATGCTGAAATGCTTCGCGACAACGCGCTGTTCTTGAGTGGTCTACTGACGGAGAAGGTAGGTGGCAAGAGTGTTAAACCCTATCAGCCCGCGGGAATTTGGGAGGCAGTGGGCTTTCAGGGGAGTAACACGCTGAACTTCAAGCAGGATCAAGGAGAGTCCCTTTATCGCCGTAGTTTGTATACGTATTGGAAGCGAACGAGCCCGCCGCCGTCGATGATGTCGTTCGATGCGCCGTCACGCGAATCATGCGTTGTCCGCCGCGCCCGAACGAATACACCGCTGCAGGCGCTGGTGTTGATGAACGATACGCAGTTTATCGAAGCCGCGCGATTCTTTGCTCAGAAAATGATTGCCGAAGGTGGGGAATCAGCGAGTACGCGATTGCAGTATGGCTTTCGTCTGGCGACCTCCCGGACGCCCAACGAACGGGAAGCAGCTCTGCTGACTCGAATCTACGAGACCCATCTGGCCGACTACTCCAAGAATCAAGAAGCTGCCAAGAAGTTACTGGAAGTGGGCGAGAGCAAGACCACTCTCCCCATGGAGCCGAGCGAACTCGCGGCGTACACCATGGTGGCGAATTTGATCCTCAATCTGGATGAGACAGTAACGAAGGAATAACAAGCAGTTGTTGCTGTCCGAATAACTACCAGGAAAAGAACCATGAATCTCCACGATATTGCCTTAGCCCATACCAGGCGTTATTTCTTCGGCCAAACGGCGGCCGGGATTGGCGCGGCGGCACTCGCCTCGCTGATGAACCCGCGATTGTTCGCAGACGACCAGGCCGCTCCCCAGCCAGCGGCAATGGGGCCCAGCCACGGAGCATTGCCCAATTTTCATCATGCGCGGAAAGCCAAACGAGTGATCTGGCTCTTCATGGCGGATGGCCCATCGCAGCTCGACATGTTCGATTACAAGCCAAAGATGGAGGAGTTTTTCGACAAGGATTTGCCCGACTCCGTTCGGAATGGTCAGCGCATCACCACAATGACTTCCGGCCAATCGCGATTTCCGATTGCCCCCTCGAAGTTCAAATTTCAGCAACATGGCGCGAATGGTACCTGGATCAGCGAACTCTTGCCGCAGATCGCTTCGGTCATCGACGAATTGTGCCTGATTAAGTCGATGCACACGGAAGCCATCAACCACGATCCGGCCATCACCTACATTCAAACCGGCAGTCAGATCCCGGGGCGGCCGAGCATGGGGGCCTGGCTCTCGTACGGCATCGGCAGCCCAAATGCTGATTTGCCAGCTTACGTTGTGCTCCATTCGCGATTGGCGGCCGGTTCGCAAACTCAGGCGTTGTTCTCGCGATTATGGGGTTCGGGATTTCTCCCTTCGAAGCACCAAGGAGTCGCGCTCCGGTCGAGTGGCGATCCGGTGCTCTACCTTTCGAACCCGCCGGGCGTCGATGCGGAAACGCGTCGCAAAATGTTGGATGGTTTAGCCGAACTCAACAAAGAAAAGCACGAACAAATTGGCGATCCTGAAATTGTCTCACGAATTGCGCAATACGAGATGGCCTTCCGAATGCAAACGGCCGTGCCGGAACTAGTTGATATTACGAAAGAAGAGCAGTCCGTTCTTGAAATGTACGGCCCTGAAGTCAAGCAACCTGGGACTTATGCCTACAACTGCCTGCTCGCCCGCCGTCTGGCGGAACGAGGCGTGCCGTTCACGCAAGTCTTTTTGCGCGGTTGGGATCATCACGGCAGCCTGCCGCAAAATATTCCGCAACTTTGCAAAGCCATGGATCAGCCGACGGCAGCCTTAATCAAGGATCTGAAGCAACGCGGCATGCTGGAAGATACGCTCGTCGTCTGGGGTGGAGAATTCGGCCGCACGATCTATAGCCAGGGGACTTTGAACAAAGACACCTATGGCCGCGATCATCATCCGCGGAATTTTTGTATGTGGATGGCCGGCGGGGGCGTGAAGCCCGGCATCGTGCATGGTGAGACGGACGATTTCAGCTACAACGTCACCGAGAAGCCCGTCCATATTCACGATCTCAATGCCACGATCCTGCATTGCTTGGGGATCAATCACGAGCAACTCACCTATCGCTTTCAGGGTCGCGATTTCCGCCTCACGGATGTGGAAGGAAACGTCGTCAAGGAAATCTTGACTTAAGAGTGCAGACGCAAGCCACTGGGCAAAGCCTCGCCAAAAACTCGATTGCGTTCCTCGGCATCGAGTTCTCCCCCGTCGCGCACCAGTTGATGGGCATGTTCTGAAGCCCCCACTTCGTGCAAAAAATCTAAGGCGCTTTGACGGGCTGTGGCAGATAAGTCGCGATAGCGATCGTCTGTTCGTCGAGCCAACTGCACCACGGCTAACTGAAAGAGTGCACTTCCTGGGGGCGACTTAATGCCGCCGGGAACTTCCAGCAGTTTTGCTAGCCAGCCCTCCGCCCGGGAACTGGGGATCACCGTGTTCAGCGGACCATAAACGGGAACGCGTTGACCTAATCGGCCGAGCGTCCAGAACATCGCGTCGCGCGGTCCCTCAAAGCGCTTGCGAGGTAGCAAATCGAGCAGGATTTCTCCCAGTTCAAGCTTCAGTTGCACCGGAAGTAGCTCTAGCGCGCCAAGCAAACGCCAGACCTCTTGCGAATCTTCCGGCTTCAGGGGAATCGCGGAAGAGAGCGTCTTACCCGTCGTACTGCTCTTGTGAAGGTTGCGAATCGGCACCAACAGCGGTTCGGCCAGTGCCATTTGTTGTCCAGCCGAAAGCCCACCTGCCAATCGCCGCCACAGAATCAACGACTCGGTGCGAATGACGGAGGAACTATGGAACAGTTTGCCGTGTACAGCCCGCCATGTTTCGGTGACGCGCCAGTCATCCAAGGCCAGACCGTAGCCCGGACGCAGCGCATAGCCCAAGAGGTTCAACCACCGCGCCTCATGCGCCGCACTGATCCGCCGGCCGGATGAAAACTCCAGCAGCGTATCCCAGATGCGGCGAAGCAGCGTCATCGGCCAGTCCGCTCGATTGACCCCTAGTGCCTGCGTTAATTGCTGAAGCAGTTGGCTGGGCTCCGTGGTTCCGTCGGTGGTGAAGACGCTGGAGATAATCCGGCGACATTCGTTCCAGGCCACTTCGTCGAGCACCTCTTCCGCTTCACCAGCAGTCGCGCTCGTTTGCCGGTCGGTTTCGATGGCCGAGCGGATATCGAATTGGAGGCGCCAGTTCCGATCCGAATCGACCTGGTGGCACCAGAGTTCAATGGTGCCGATCTCGGTCAAATGAACTCGCAAGCGAACGGGGATCTCAGCCACTTCATTACGACTGCGTGTCTTCAGCACCGTGCGAATCGGCGGCATTGGTGTCAACTGTTCTCGGTCAATGGCTATTACATCCCCGGGACGATCAGCCAATCGCGTGCTGGAGACGAACAGTGGGAACTCCACAGGCTGAGAAACGGCTAATTGAAACGTCCGCTCCGTCAATTCAAACGACTGCCCTGGTTCCGCATTTCCTGGCACGAGGCAGACCGCAACCGGCGGATCGCTGGCAACCCCGATGTAGTAGCTGCGCGCGAGCGAAGCCGCGATTCGTACACCGACACCTCGCCGGACCATCCCGTAATAGGCTGCTCCACGCGCTACCGCGAGGTCCAGTCGGTCGTGATCTAGAACCACCGGCGTCCACTGCGGATCATCCTCGCTCCGGAACCAATTTGTGAGGACTTCGAGCAAACGTGCTCGCAGAACCGGCGAAGCAAAGAATCCGCCGTTGAACAAAACCACATCAGGGCGCGCTGGGCCGTGAGGGCCGGCCTGGCTCTCGTCTTGGCTGTCGTGCCGATGGGCAGACAAAAACGCCGCGAGGTACCGCGTAATGCCGGCGTCACTGGCGTAAGGCAAGCCGAATTCCTGAAAGCCCGACTGACGCTGCACAGGCTGCGCGGTCAGGGGAACAGCAGGCAAAAAACCTTCCACCAGCAGTTGGCTAACCTCCGCGCGCGAAATTTCCACCTGCAAACTACCCCCAATCAACTTCGCGCCGCTGCCAGGCAAATGGACGGTCATTGAATCGGGGGGCGTATCTCCCAGCAATGTTTCTTTCGCGCGTCGACAAGCTCCGAGCAGCACATCCCATTGTCGCGCTTCCAGCTTGCCCCCTGGCTTGATCTTCTGTTCGACGAAGTGGGCGAGCGCCAGATCAAGGTTGTCTCCCCCCAGGATGAGATGATTCCCCACGGCAATTCGGTGAAACTGCACTCGGCTCGACTCTGCAGACGCGGACTCGCTGCGGCGGACCTGAATTAACGTCAGATCCGTGGTGCCGCCGCCAATGTCGCAGACCAGAATTCTCTGCCCGACCGTAACCCGTTGCTCCCAGTCGGCAGCGTGCTTGTTCACCCAAGCATAGAAGGCTGCCTGAGGTTCTTCGATCAACACCACGCGCGGCAATCCCGCCCGAGCAGCAGCCTGAACCGTCAGCTCACGTGCCACTTCGACAAACGATGCGGGGAGCGTGAGGACGATGTCTTGCTTGTCGAGAGGTTCCTGCGGGAACCGAGCATTCCAGGCTTCATGAATATGTCGCAAGAACCGGGCGCTAACTTCGACCGGCGAGAGTCGCTCCACATCTTCCGCGCCATGCCAGGGGAGCAGGTCTGCGGTTCGATCGACGCCCGGATGACAGAGCCAGGACTTTGCCGACGCGACCATTCGCCCCGAACTCTTTCTCCCTTCGTCGCGGGCGAAAAAACCTACCGCATAAGCTTGAGTCTGTTGTTGCCAAGGAAGACGAAGCGCCGCTGCGGTGGCTTGCCCAGCCGCTGGCTGAAAATGAAACGAGGGGAGGGTCTCGCGGGGCTCGACTTCCCCGGGGCCAACCAGTTGCACGACCGGAAAAACGCGCACCTGCCACGGCGTTTCTGTCGTGTCGACATACGTCACGGCCGAATTGGTTGTGCCCAGATCGATACCGACCACGTAGCGGCTCGGCCGTTCGTCGATCAGGGGATCAAGGGAGGATTCGGCGTCTGACGGGCTGACCTTCGCCACGCTGTTTATTACTCCGCTTCTTCGCGAACGCTGAATTCCAGTTTCCATCGGCCCGAGTTATTCGTACCGACGCACCACAGTTCCAGCATGCCCAATTCGGTGACGCGCGATTGAAACCGGACGGGAACATAGGTATCGTCGGCATCCGCATCGGCAGGGAGCGTGGCTTCCAGTGGAACCGTTTCCACCAGTTCCCCTTCACTCCACGCGTTCAGCAGGCAGCCCGGCAGATCATGCTTGCGAGTGGAAGAACTGAAGAAGCGAAACTGCACCGGTTCGCCCAGAACGAGTCCTACTTCTCCCGAGGGAATATCGCATTCGGTTCCCTCTTCCATTCCAAAGGGAACGACGCAGAGCGCACGCAGCGGCCGCGGGGCGCCGGGAATCGCAAGCCCGGCCGTTTCGATGCCCACATAGTACGATCGAGCAACACCGCCCCGAATGCGTACACCGCCGCGCTGTTTGGCCCAGCCATAGCAGGCTGCGCCACGCGCCACGGCATGATCGAGATCATGCACCCCTGCCAACGGCACGGTGGGACGAGTTCCCGCACTCCATTGTTCCAGCACCTGGAGCAAACGCGCTTGCAGGGCCTCCGATTTCAGCACGCCGCCGTTGAACAGCACGTAGGTAGGAAACTGCGAGCCGCCGTCAAGATCAGCATTGGCAGCCAGAAACGCGGCAAGGTGCCGGGTGATGCCCGGGTCTGATTCGAACGGCAAGCCGATTTCCTGGAAGCCTGAAGTTCGCTGCCGCTTGGGGCGATCGGCGGCGGTGCATTCGGGTAAAAAACCGTCCATGAGCAGTTTGGCAACGCTCGTGCGGTCGACCTCGACTGAGACGGTTCCGCCAATCAGCCGACTCCCCCTTCCGAGCACCGAGATCGTTTGCTTTTCAGGCCCGGCTTGGGAGAGGAGATTTTCTTTCGCACTGCGACAGGAGTGCCACAGGGATACCGACTGCCAGGGATTGAGTTTCACTCCCTGCTTTTCAAATTCCCCGGCGACGAAGTGCGCGAGAGTCAAATCCATATTGTCGCCGCCGACCAACAAATGATTGCCGACCGCCACGCGTTCCAGTTGGAGCACTCCCTCTTCTTCCGTGACGCGCACCAGGGTCAGATCGGTGGTTCCGCCGCCGATGTCACAGACCAGCACCGTCTCGCCGACCTTGAGCATCTTGCGCCAGCGGTCGCCGGTCGTGGCCAGCCAGGCGTAAAGTGCCGCCTGCGGTTCCTCCAGCAGCACAAAGTCAACGGGCAAGCCCGCAGCGAGGGCAGCTTCACGGGTCAACTCTCGGGCGACCGGATCGAACGATGCCGGCACGGTGAGCACGACTTGCTGTTCCGCCAAGGGCGCATCCGGAAATGCTTGTTCCCAAGCCGCTACCAGATGCTGCAAGTAACGACGCGAGGCTTCGACCGGAGAAATCTTTGCGACATCGTCCGGCGCATTCCAGGGCAAGATCGGCTGATGGCGGTCGACCTTGGGATGGCACAGCCAAGATTTGGCAGCCCCCACCGTGCGATCGGGAGCTTCTGCCGCGCGTTGCCGGGCGAACTCACCCACAGCAAAGGAACGCTCGCTCGTCCAGGGTAAGTCGAGTGCGCCGCTCGCTTCCTGTTCGGTCCCCAAATAAGTGAAGGACGGCAGCGAGTGTCGGGCCTCGGTCGTCCCAGCCGAAACGAGTTGCACTACATCAAGGACGTGCAGCTCGGGCTGTTCAGCAGCGAGTAGCGCGTAGGAGACGACGCTGTTGGTTGTTCCCAGATCGATTCCAATGACATACTTGGCGGTCATTTAATTTCTAACTCCACGGGAGCTACGATCTTGGCCGCTTCGTCACTACCTGACCAGGAAGGGAGTTCGCACCGTGTCACTTGCCAGCCTCGATGAACGACCGAGCCGTGATAGGGAGGTTCGCCAGCCACGTTGCCGGTGAGCGTATAGCGAGCGGCGTCTAAGCGAGTGGGAGTGGTATGCGCCGTTCCTTCGTCTTCCTCGGCCAGGGGGCGAATCGCGAATAGACGTTCCAACGTCTTTCCACATTCACGCAGGACATCTCGGGTGGCGGCACCGACTTGGGCGTCGGAGTATCCGTCCAACGGTTCTTTCACAATGTCGACAAAGCGCGCTTCCCGTTGGAGCGTCGCGAGCAACGTGACGGCTTCGTTGCGGGAGGGGACTTTTGCTTTGGCTGGGGGGGGCGAAGGGGATGAAGGTGCGGCCGACTTTGTTGCCGGCAGTTCCTTGGTTTCAGCCGCTTGTGCCACTCTCAAGGCGAACTCGCGATCGGCGAGGATCTTGAAGAAGGCCGAGAAGGCTTGCACGATTCGCATGGATGGAGCCCGTGGGAAATGAAAAAGCGAGAAAGTTTTGCACGAAACCAACTAAGACCAGTATCCCTGCGAACGGGAAAGGAGCCCAGGGGAGGGCCAGGAGTGCCGTGGAAATGGAAGACTGCCTTGGCTTTAAGGCGAGAGAGAGTAGCTGCGAATTTGTCGGGTGCAGCCTTCCCTGGACGAGACTTGGGTGCTGCGGGGGCCGGAATTGCCCCAACGAGGCTGCTGGGCTGTGCTGGTCGCTGGCGGTGCACCTGTAGCTGCCCCTAAACTTGACATTCAATCAATTCCATAATAATATTTGAATTGTTGTTGTCAACAGCCGCCGGTCTTTCCAAGCCGTTGCGAGGGGGGATGCTGCGCGCAGAGACAACAGATGGATGACCGGTGGAAAGTGTAAACCCGTGATCAACAGTCGGCTTAATGCTAGCAATAGGCAAGGCTTGAGGCAGGCATTGCCCCCTCACAGGAGGCGCTAACAGCCAGTCGCTAACTTATCCGCCGAACTAATGAATCACCAACGGTTTAAGGTCGTTGCGAAGGTGTTGGAACCCGTTTCCAAAACCCCACGTTCTACCGGTTTCCAATGCGTGTTCTCAACTGACCCTCTCTGGGGGTCACGCTAGCACTTCCTTCACCACCTTCCCATGAATATCGGTCAATCGAAAATCACGTCCTTGATATTTGAAGGTCAGCCGCTCGTGGTCGATCCCGAGCAGGTGCATAATCGTGGCGTTCAGGTCGTGCACGTGCACGGGGTTTTCGGTGATGTTGTAGCAATAGTCATCGGTTGCGCCGTAGGTCAGCCCACCTTTGATTCCAGCCCCGGCCAGCAGGACCGTGAAGCAGCGTGGATGATGATCGCGACCGTAGTTCGTCGCCGAGGCCCCCCCTTGGGAATAGATGGTCCGCCCGAACTCGCCACCCCAAACGATGAGCGTATCTTCCAGCAGGCCACGTTGTTCGAGGTCGTTGATGAGAGCGGCCGTTGCCTGATCGGTGTCCTTGCACTGCCCTTTGATCGCGTTCGGCAAACCACCATGGTGATCCCAGCCCATGTGAAACAACTGCACGCAGCGCACGTCTCGTTCTGCCAGGCGTCGTGCCAGAAGACAGTTCGCAGCATAACTGCCCGGGCGTTTTACATCGGGACCGTACATGTCGAGCACATGCTGAGGCTCGTCCGCAAAGTTCAACAAGTCCGGGACGCTGGTTTGCATCCGAAAGGCCATCTCGTATTGCGCAATACGAGTTTGAATTTCTGGATCGCCGACCACTTCGTGCCGGGCGCCGTTCAAAGCGGCCAAGCGATCGAGCGTGCTGCGACGCATCTCCGCACTGATCCCGGGCGGATTGGAAAGGTACAGGACTGCGTCTCCTTGGTTCCGAAACTTCACCCCTTGGTGTTGCGAGGGAAGGAAGCCGGAACCCCACAGCCGATCGTAGAGGGGTTGGTCGTCGGGCCGTCCGCTGCCGAACGAAGTAAGAACCACGTAAGCAGGCAGATTATGGCACTCACTTCCCAGGCCATAACTGACCCACGAGCCAATGCTCGGCCGACCGGCAAGCTGGTGACCCGTCTGGCAGAACGTGATGGCTGGATCGTGGTTGATGGCTTCCGTATGGAGCGAGCGAATCATGCAGAGCTTGTCGGTGAGTTTCGACATCTGCGGCACCAGTTCGCTCATCCACATCTGCGATTCGCCATGTTGGGCGAACTTGAACATCGAAGGGGCGACCGGAAACGTTTTCTGCCCCGAGGTCATCGTCGTGAGCCGCTGCCCCTGACGAATGGAAGCCGGCAGGTCTTCGCCGCGATGCTTTTCCATCTCCGGCTTGGGGTCGAACAGATCCATCTGCGAGGGAGCGCCCGACTGGAAGAGATAGATCACCCGTTTGGCTTTAGGAGCGAAGTGCGGCAGCCCTGCCAAGGCTGGGTGAGGCGAATCCTCGGCCGCGGCGTTGACTGGCGTTCCCGCACCGAGCAACGAGGCCAAGGCGGACAGGCCGATCGCCGCGGAGCCACGCTTCAGGAAGATGCGGCGATTCAGAGCGTCGGCGAGTTGGGGGTTGGCAGTGATCGGATTCATGAGTTTGAGATCGTGAATGGAGTAGGGGCTGACTTAAGGTTTCTGCTGGGCGAAAGTGCGACTATTCCTTCGTTACAAACTCATCCAGATTCAGGAGGACATTGGCCGTCAGGCTATAGGCTGCTAATTCGGCGGTGGCCATTTCCGCCGTGGGTTTTGATTCGCCTACGGAGCCGAACTTTTTGGCATTCTCAGGGTCCGCTTCGAATGCTTTCAGATCCGCTGCCAGTCCTTCGGTCAAAACTTTCAACTCGGCAGGCGTCGGCAGGCGACCTAGGGTTACGCGGAAGCCATACTTCACGCGGCTCTCGGGTGAATCTCCTCCGTCGCGAAGCATGCGCTCTGCCAGCTTTCGAGCGGCCTCGACAAACGTCACTTCATTCAACAGAGACAGAGCCTGCAATGGAGTGTTGGTTTTCGAGCGCTTGATCGTGCAGATTTCGCGATTGGGAGCATCGAACAAGAGCATCGTTGGCGGTGCTGCCGTCCGTTTCCAAATGGTGTACATCGTACGTCGATACAATCCAGGACCACTTTCATGTTTGTAATTCCTCAGATTGCCGTACTTGCTGGTTTCGTCCCACACGCCTGGCGGCATGTAAGGCCTGACACTGGGGCCGCCAATCGTGGGGACCAAAAGCCCGCTGACGGCCAACGCCTGATCACGAATAAGTTCGCCAGGAAGTCGTACGCGCGGCCCGCGGGCCAACAAACGATTCTCCGCATCGCGGGCGATCAGTTCAGGCGTGACGCGCGAAGACTGCTGATAGGTGTCGCTCATCACGATCAGTTTTTGCAGCGCTTTCATGTCCCACTTTTGTGGAGCAGTGCCGTTCACCGCCGGCGAAACGGTGGGCTGCATGAATTCGCAAGCCAGCCAGTCGAGCAGGGCAGGATGACTGGGGTACTCGGATTGCGACCCAAAATTTTCGGTCGTTTTGACGAGCCCAGTGCCGAAGAACTGTTCCCAGGCGCGATTCACCCACACACGTGCCGTGAGGGGATTATTCTCGGCCACAATCCATTGAGCGAGCCCCAAGCGATTGACGGGGGCGCCGTCTGGAAGAGCTGGCAGGAATGCCGGCAGTTTACGCTCGACCTGTTCACCAGGTTGATCGTATTCGCCCCGTTTAAGCAGAAAGGCTTTTCGCGGTGCCACTTCCTTCATGACCATCGTCACCGGAAGATTGTCGCGAAAATCTTTCAGCTGCTGTTGAGCTTGCTTCAGTTCTGCTTCCGCCTGCTTGATGGACTGGGAGGCGTTTTCGCGGAAATAAGTCGTCAATGTTTTTTTCTGAGCCGCGGTTCGCTCGGCGGGCTTCACGAGCAGCGATTCACGAACGGCAGGGGGCAACGCCGACGATGCGAAGGCGACTTTCTCGACTGGGAGGTTCGTCACAGAAACTCGGAAGCGTCCCGAATTATGATCCGGGAACTGCGAGTCGTGACGCAGCTTGATCTTCAGCGTGGCGTCGGTGGGAACTTCGAGCGGCTGCTTGGTAAACAACAACAATCGGCGAGTGATCCGCTTTTCCGGATCGTTGCCGTCAATTGCCCATCCTTTGCGATCCTTCGCGTTGCTGCCGCGACTTGCTTTGTTGTTTGCGATTGCTTGCGCCGGCCAACCTGGCTGCTCATAATCGGCGGTAATCGTGGCGAACTCGATCTCTTTGGCCGACTTAAGATTGGGAGAAGTGATTTCTGCCAGAACATCCGTCAAAACGAAATTGCCGTTGAAGCCCCTTCCCAAACTCTCATTGGGCTGGGATGGATCGGGCATGAATTCCAAAAGGAGTGCCGTGAGTTGAGAATTCTCCAGCGGGCTGGCAAACTCGTAGACATCGTTGCCCGGTGTTTTTCCACCCGGAAGCCAACTGCCGTCTTCCAGTTTCTGGAAGGAGGCTCCTCCCAGCGATTTGACTTCAGCATCGGCCAGGATTTGCCAGTCGGCACTACTTACCTTGTTGGTTAGCGCTGCTGCTTGAGCTAGCTCCCGAGCAGCTTGTTCCTGGGTGAGATCCTTCTGCAGACTCGCGATCTTTTCCTGCCGTTGCTGGACCAGATCTGTCAGTCGTACTAATTCAGCGTCGTCGGTGGAGCGTTTTAAACTGAGGAGTGGAGGAGTGTTCTCACCGTTTTTTCCCGCGGGCGCAAGGACACCCGATTCGTCATTTGAATTGAAGAAAGCGAAGAGTTGATAAAACTCCTTCTGCGTAATTGGGTCGTATTTATGATCGTGGCAGCGGCAGCAGTTGAAGGTGAGCCCCAGCCACGTCATGCCGGTCGTTTCAACGCGATCGATCACCGTTTCCACAAACCATTCTTCGACAATGCGCCCCCCTTCGCCATTCAAGCGATGGTTGCGGTTGAAGCCTGTGGCGACGATCTGATCCTGCGTTGGATTGGGCAGCAAATCACCGGCGAGTTGCTCAATCGTGAACTGATCAAAAGGGAGATTGCGGTTGTAGGCGTCGATTACCCAGTCTCGCCACGCCCACAAGTCTCGACTTCCATCGCTTTGAAATCCATTGCTATCGGCGTAACGTGCGTAATCCAGCCAAGGGAGAGCCATCCGTTCGCCGTAGGCCGGAGAGAGGAGGAGGCGATCCACCACTTTCTCGTAGGCTTGTGGTGAATCATCGGCCAGGAAGGCGTCCATTTCGGCAATCGTAGGGGGCAAGCCAATCAGGTCGAGCGTCACGCGGCGGAGGAGCGTTTCTTTGTCGGCACGGGGCGCGGGTTGCAAATTGACCAGTTGCAGGCGAGCCAGAATGAAGCGGTCGATTGGATTCGTCGTGGCCGTGTTCGCGGTGACGTCTGCCAATTCTGGAACTGCGGGGCGAACTGGGCTCGTAAACGCCCAGTGACCTTCGTACTTGGCGCCCTCGGAGATCCACTGTTTAAGTAGTGCAACTTGCTGCGCTGTGAGTGTCTTGCCGGAATCCTTGGGAGGCATGCGAAGATCGGCATCTTCGGCGGTGATACGCGCAATCAGTTCGCTGTTCCCCACATCGCCGGGAACAATCGCTCGTGCGCCAGAATCGAGTTCAGCGGTGGCCTTATCAGACATATCTAGCCGCAATCCGCCTGCGGCTTTGCTCACGTCGGGTCCATGACAAACAAAACAGGCATCCGACAAAATCGGCCGGATGTCGCGGTTGAATTGCACGCCGTCTTCGGCGAATAGCAATGCAGTTTCGCCAAAAATGAAAGTTGCAGCGGTCAAGAGGACGCGGCAGCAGAACGCCAGATGGGACAACTTCATGCCCTACCTCTATTAAGTTGGTGATATCGCGCTGCGAAGGTCAGCAGCAGGGGCGGGATTTTCATTCTAATGGGAGGCCGGCGCCAAATGAAGCCAGTTAGACAGCGAAATGGGGTGGATCCCTCAATTATTGTGCGATGCCGGAGAATGCGAATAATCCAGAGAAGTTAGATTTGCGGCGCTCGTTTTCCCGGTTTTCTTCCCCTTCCTTGGTGCATGGGATAGATTATTAGCTAAGGGCAACTTTTCTTGGAACCTGGGTCCACATGAGTCAATCTTTCGCCGAATTCTGGAAGCTGGCTGTCGATAGTAAGCTTTTGTCCCCGCAGCAGTGTCAGCAACTGCACACGGACTTTTCGCAGATCAAGGGAGCTCTCGAAACCGGCAGCAGTAAAACACTCGCGGAGTGGCTCGTTTCGCGGAATGTGATCAGCCGTTACCAGGCGACCATTTTGCTCGCAGGTCGGCCGGGTCCATTTGCGTACGGCGACTATCGGGTTTATGAACGGATCGAAGCGGGGCGACTCAAAGGGCAGTTTCGCGCGGTGCATGCTCCCACGGGACATCCCACCGTCCTGCAGTTCTTGACGGGCAACCTGACGCGCGACCCGCAGTTGTGGGCAAAAGTTGCCCGCGAGGCCATCTCCAACTGTCAAATTAGTTCTCCCAACTTGCAACAGTGGCTGGATGTGGTCGACCTGGCGACCTTCAAGTTCGTCGTCAGTGAAGATCTGCGCGGACAAAGCGTTGAAGAGAGAATGACGGCAGGACGCATCTCGCCGCCAGATGCTTGCCGCTGGGGGATCGGTGTCGCGCAAGGGCTCGCCCATTTGCATAACGCTGGGAAAGCGCACGGCGACTTGCGGCCAATGAATATCTGGATCGAGGCTGTGGCAAATCATCCTGGACAAGTGAAGTTGCTCCGCGATCCGCTGTACGTTTCACAGCCTGTGAATTTTGCCGAGACCGATGCGTCACGTGGCGATTATCTTGCTCCTGAATTCATCCAATCGGGCAAGGAGCCAGACGTTTTAACCGATTTGTACTCACTCGGCTGCGTGCTCTACGCGCTCCTCACTGGCAATCCACCTTTCGCGGGCGGGACGTTGGAGCAGAAAATGCGCCGGCATGCCACGGAACCGATCAGGCCGCTGGAACAGTATGGTGTGCCGCAGCCGGTAGCGCAGTTGGTCACATATCTGATGGCGAAGAATCCTGCGGTCCGTTATCAACAGGCAGCGATCGTCATCGAACAACTGGCGCCGTTTGTCGATCCGCAACTACTCCATTTTCCTCCGCCACAGGCTCCTGCCACGCTGCCGGCCTTCGAAGCGTGGATTCAACAGAAACGTAGCGTTCTCGCGGCGAAAGGAGCAACGGCTCCGGTATCGTCAGCTGCAACGGGAGTTGCTGGCAACTCCGCATCCTCTGAGACACCAAAGGTCGGGATTGATTTAGGCAAAATCGAGACTGGTTCGAAGAAGTCCGCAGTCGGTATCGGTATCAAGTCTAAGGACAAGGGTGTCGATAGTGCGACCACACTGAAGGAGCAGAATGAAAAGAAGAAAACACAACAGCTAATTCTCGGATTGGTTGGTGCTGGCTTTTTGGCCGTGATCGCTCTCATTGTGATCAACTACTCGGGCAATCCGAAGCAGACAGAAATTGTCGAAAATGCAACCAATGGTGGCTCTGAGACGGTTGTTCCACCGAATAGCGTTGGCGGGACCGAGGCGAAGAATAACGACACGGGCGTCAAACCGGTCGAGGTCGTGAATTCAGGCTCGAATACCCCGAATGTGAACCCGCAAACCAACAACAACACGTCCGACTCGGGTACGGCAAAATCTCCCATCACTCAACCCGTTGGCCTACAACAGAGCGTTGTTCCGGATGATGGACAACTGCTGTGGGCATCGCCGACAATCGGTGCACCAATTGATCTGAGTGGTGTGCCGCCTGAGGGGCAAGTCTTCGTCGCTCTACGGCCGGCCCTCATGTTGCAAACGGAAGAAGGGAAGCGAGTTCTCTCTGCACTCGGGCCCGAATTGGAGGGAGCAAAAGCCACATTTGAAAAGGCATCTGGATTCAAGTTGGATGAGGTCGACCGACTTGTCACAACATTCCACAACAACGATGGCAAGTTCCCACGTGTGTCCCTCGTCGTTTATCCAGTCGAAACTTTGGAAACGGAAGCGCTCCTCGCAAAGCTAGGGAACCCAGCGGTCGCAGAGCATGAAGGAAAGAAGTATTACACGGGCAACGGTTGGGCGTTCGCGATTCCGCCGGCGGCTACTGGCGACGTTCATTTCATCATGAGCGATCCCGCGACCATCATGGATGGCCTGGCTCAGAACAGTGCTCCACCGATTCTGCGAAAAGAAGTGGAGCGCTTGCGTCGAGTTACAGATGCCGAAAGGCATGTCAACGTTCTTTTCTATCCGAACTTTTTAGGAAATAACGACGGTTTGCCTCTTTTTGGCGGTGGCCGTGAGAGAGCACGGGAGCCGCTCCTCTGGCTACTCGGTGACGACCTTCAAGCAGGCGCCGTCAGCTTGCATTTCGATTCGCAGTTCTACTGGGAGTTACGATTTATCTCGACCCTTAGCCGCGACAAGTACACGCTGGCCAAAGAGTTTCGGGAGCGGATGGAGCAAATTCCCGACCAGGTGTTGACCTACATTGCCGGGATGAATGTCCCTCAGTACTGGCGCAAGCTTTCGATGAAGTTCCCGCCGATGATCTCGCAAATGCACGCTTACACCCGCATTGGTGTCGAGGATGAAGCCGCCGTTTTGAACGGAGTGCTCCCTGGCGTGGCTGCTCATAATCTCATCCTGGGAACTGAACTTGCGATTCTGACGTCGCCAGGCGCTGGTGGCGGAACCGCGGTTGCCACTGCCGCCAAGCCTCAGCCAAAAACCATCGACGACATCTTGCAGATGAAGACTTCTTTTGCCTTCGACAATACTTCGCTCGAGTTTGCGATGCGGGACCTCGCGACGGAGACCGGCGAGTTAACCAAAGGCTCGCCGGTCGAATTTGCCATTCGTATTCTTGGGACAGATCTGCAATTGGATGGGATCACCCGGAATATGTCGATTCGGGATTTCAAGCAGGAGAACAAGCCGGTCGGTGAAATCTTGACGGCATTGGTCATGAAGACGAGTACGAATACTGATCCTGCCTCCCCCGAGCAGAAGTTGATTTGGGTTGTTGGTCCCGATCCGGATAATCCGTCCAAGCAGATTGTATTGATTACCACTCGGAAGAAGGCCGCAGAAAGGGGAAATAAGCTTCCCACCGTCTTCGCTGAGAAGAAGACTTAATAGTTGAGCCTGAATGCGGCCGCGAAGGATCGCCAAGCCGTTTACTCCTCGGATTCGAGACGACGATTTTGGAAACCTTTTCGCTCCCTTGCAACACCTGCCGCACTCGATTGAAAGTCCGCGATCCATCGGTCGTCGGAAAGATTCTCGCGTGCCCGAAGTGCGGCGCCATGGTGCTGGTCAAACCACCGCCGGATTGGCAGGAAGGGAACGCCGTAGCGGACTCAGCAGCCAACCAAGGTACCCCTTCTGGCAATTCGTCGTTAATTTCACCGGCCGCGCCGCTCATGGCGACTGCCTTCGATGACATCGATCAATTGCTAGATGGGGCGGGCGGAGCACCCCATCCGCCACCCGCAACGCCGGGAACTAGAGAACCGAAAAGATCATCGGCGACCAATCAATCAAAGCTGCCACAAGCAAAGGCATTAGAAGCTTCAGCGGCCGGCGCATTCTCGGCAACGAACCAAGACGAACGTCCGGATTTAGCCAGTGCGGCCGGGGCTCCAGTCGCAGAAGTGCGTGAAACGACGGCGACGGTAAGTGAAGCGGCTTCGAGCCAGTCTAAGTTGGATTCTTCCCGCAGGGCTTCGTCCGCGGCAAGCACTGTTTCGTCCGCCACTGTCGTCGCCACGCCGACGGCGGCTCCACCTCCACCGCTGTCTCAAGCTCTGAATCCAAATTGGGAAGCGGAGCGTCCCTGGCGTTGGTGGCTGTTGTTGGGCGCTTCTGGAATCACAGGCATCGTACTGGCCGTGGCCGTCGTCGTGGTTGCAAGCCGCTTGTTGGTCCGCGACGATCCACCACAAATCGCGATGGAGAACACGGAACTCGATTTGCCACCCGAACCGGAAGTCCCTGACGAAGCTATTCCTGATAGCTCGGCCAAGTCACCGGACGACAAGCCAACTAGTAATCATGTTCCTCAGGCTACGGTTCCGCCTGCCACGCCTGTCGAAATTCCGGAAGCGACTTTACCTCCTCTTCCTCCAGTGCAACCGGCCCCCTCTCCAGACGATCCCCTCGGAATTGCTGAGCAAGTCCCCGAAAAACGACTTGAGCCCTCGAAGGTCTTTGGGCCGCTCGACAAATTCGGGGATCTCTTGAATAGCGGTGCGGGCGAACCTCGCGATGCCACCCTGGATGAAGCTCCGCCACCGGCGATTCCAGTCGATACAACCACTGCTGATAGCGCTGACGATGCGCCTGCTCGGCCTGCACCCCGTCAGGTCGAGGTAGCTGCTCGCTTGGCTGATCCGCTTGTTTCCATCGAAGCCGACGGCATTGCCTTCTACGACTTACTTCAGCAACTGACAGAGCTCAGCACGATTCCGATTAGTCTCCGGCCTGAAGGCATGATGATCACGCGACTGTCACCTCACACGCCCGTCAAGTTGCAGCAACAGAACACAACGGTCGGCAAAGCCCTTGCCGAAATACTTGCTAATTTGCGCATGGAGATGCAGACGATCGACGATCAGATCGTCGTCAGGATGGGTACCGAGAAGCGCGAGATTAACGTCCCGCTGGATGATCTTGTAAATGGGGAAGCGACCGAAGGAATGATCCTGGAGCACATTACGGAACTGTTTGCTCCGGGAACCTGGGGCGATACTCCGGCGCAAGGATCGATCCGATATGCGGCACCGGCGGCGAAAGTTCGCCATGAGCCGCTGGTGCTCTGGCAAATCATCGACCTTACGCAACGATTGCGGTTTGTCCGCGGCTTGCCGATCAAGGGCAACTTTGAAGCCAAGCTCTTTGACCTTGCTACTCGCTGGGAACGAGGTCGAGTGGCGCGCGAGACGCCCGTTTCCTTCAACTACGCAGTCCCCACCCCGTTGACGACCATCGTTGGCCGTTTAGGCACGAGTGCCAAGATTCGAATTTTGATTGACTGGCACGCACTATCAGACCTTGGCTGGACGCCTGATACGGAAACCACCCTGCTTGCAGATAAGCTTACGGTGGAACAGGCACTGGAGGCACTCGCCACCAGAATGGAGCTTGCCTGGCATGTCATTGATGCGGAAACTTTTGAGCTTACGACCCCGGCTGCACTGCAAAATCGACCGGAACTGGAACTGTACAGATTGTCACCCCAGACCACTGCAGCTGAAGCGGCAGAAATCATGGCAAGGATTGAGCAGAGCTTGGGGGATATCTGGTTTCGTGCTGCCGGCGGTTCCGGTGTACTGCGGTACGATCCGGCCGCAAATTGCCTGCTGGCATTGCTCCCCCCAGCACAGCAGCTCGAGCTACAAGAACTGCTGGCCGAGGAACGTCAGCCCTGACTTTAGAGAACCGTGGTCAACTGTCGTCCGCAGCCAAAGCGACATACCCGCTCGTGGGACGGACTGATATACTGCCCGAACGGGAACGTCTTGAGAGATGTTTCAGCCATCGCCTTTTGGTCGAGGACTCGTGATGATTTTTCGAAGTTTGCTGGTCTCGTTTAGTTGTCTGTTGTTCGTCACGTCGAGTGCGTTCGCACAAGGTCAAGAAACTCTGCCCGGAAGGACTTCGCCAGCGCCAACTTTGAGGACTGCGAAAGAACAGATGAGCTATGCCATGGGGCTCAATCTGGGGGCCAATGTGGGCTCGGCTGGCGTGGATTTAGATCCAGCGCTCGTGGCACGCGGACTAGTTGATGCCTTGCAGCGTGTCCAGCCCGCAATGACAGACGAACAGATTGGGGCCGCGTTAGAAATGTTCGGCAAGGCGGCAGAAGCCAAAGCGAAAGAGCGCTTTGCGGCTCTAGGCGAACAGAACAAGAAGGAAGGGCCCGGATTCCTCGCCGAAAATAAGCGGCAGCAAGGAGTCGTCGTGACCCCCAGTGGTTTGCAGGTGCAAGTTCTCAAGCAAGGGACCGGCCCGCAGCCCCAAAAGACAGATACGGTGCAAGTGCATTACACAGGTCGTTTTATTAACGGTCAAATCTTCGATACCACGGCCGAGATGAAAGAGCCTTTAGAACTTGGTGTCACCCAAGTCATCCCCGGCTGGACCGAAGCGCTCTTGCGGATGAAGGTCGGAGATAAGTGGAAATTGGTCATCCCGTCAGAACTCGCGTATGGGGCGAATGGGTCGCCTCCCACGATTCCGCCGAACGCGGTCCTTGTTTTCGAAATTGAACTCGTGGGTATTGCACCCCGCCGGTAGCTGTTGGTCACAACCAAAGCATTTTTTAGCGGATCGAAACATGGCGGATCTGATCGATCCGCCTTTTTTGTTGGAGGATACTGTGGAGCCTGTGGAAACAATTCGCTGGACCGGCGATGCACTTACGGGCGATGTGACTTTGCTCGATCAAACTCGCCTGCCGCTGGAATTGGCGGACCTTACTTGTGGCGAAGTCGATTGGGTCTGGGAAGCCATCAAAATGCTTCGTGTTCGTGGCGCTCCCGCCATTGGCATCGCCGCTGCATACGGCGTGGTGCTCGGAACGCAGGCTGCCGCAATGTGCGGTGATCCCGCGGCGTTCCGTACTCGACTTCAACAAGTGATCGACTATCTCGCCAGTAGTCGACCCACGGCTGTGAACTTATTCTGGGCACTCGATCGAATGAAGGCTTGCGCAGCGAGCCATGCGGATAAGTCACCGGCAGAAATTCAAGCTGCACTGCTGGTTGAAGCGCAAGCCATTCACGCGGAGGATCGTAAAATCTGTCGCGCAATTGGACAGCATGGCGCAGAGCTGATTGCCGATGGAAGCGGCGTCTTGACTCATTGCAACGCGGGTGGGCTAGCTACGGCAGAGTACGGCACGGCGTTGTCGGTCTTTTTCACCTGCCAGGACCAAGGCAAGCGGTTGCATGTCTTCGTGGACGAAACTCGCCCACTATTGCAAGGTGCCCGTCTCACAGCCTTCGAGCTGCGACAACGTGAAATTCCTGCGACCCTGATTTGCGACAATATGGCTGGATTGGTGATGAAGGAAGGGAAGGTGCAGGCGGTGGTTGTCGGCGCAGATCGCATCACCGCCAATGGAGATACTGCGAACAAGATCGGCACTTATTCGGTAGCGATCCTCGCGCAGGCGCACGGCATTCCGTTCTATGTGGCCGCTCCGATTAGCACATTTGACTTAAAGCTCGCAAGCGGAGAGTTGATTCCAATCGAAGAACGCGGTGCCGCTGAAATTACTCACGGATTCGGCAAGCAAACAGCGCCGGCTGGCATGCCAGTTTACAATCCGGCGTTCGATGTAACCCCGGCACGCTTGATCACAGCAATCATTACCGAGCGTGGAATCATCCGGCCCGTCAACAAGGAAAATATAGCCGCGATTGTCGGAGGCAAGTGAAATCTGCCGGCCGCTTATTGCTGCGGTGGGCTGGGGGGCAGGACTCGCATCACGGGTGCCGCTGGCGCGGGCAATGTTTCGCCCGCTTTGCTCAGTGCTTCTTTCACCGAACCCGCCGTTGACGGAGGAGACCATTCGGCCGCTCCGTCAACGAACGGGTTGATAATGAATTGAGGAGCCGAGGCACTAACGGTCGCAGCAGATTGGCTTTCGGACGGGTAAGCCGCTACTGGTTGGCTATTTGGTGGAAGTGGGAACGGGCTCGTGCCATAGGATCGCCGTACAATCGTAGGGCTATAGTAAACCGGCGGATGCTGCGAATAATAAGGCACGACATGGTTGTTGTACGTCGGCGCGTAGATCGGCATTCCGCCTTGGAAACCGTAATTCCACCCGTAATAGAAATTGTTAAACGGATTCTGGGCCAGGACCGCTGTCGGGAGGGCCAGGGCTGCGAAAATTGCCAAGACCAAGGTGACATGCACAGATTTCATAACTAGCCTCTTCAAACTGCGGTCGTAACTTTAGCCTCGTGTCATTCAGGCTCCTAAGTTCCACGCTAGTTACGCTTCCGTGGGATTCAATGAAACGATAGAAAAACATGGCAAAAAAACCGTCGGACCTGACGAAAAAGGGGCTTCTGGATCATGTCAGCGGAAAGTCCGGCATAACCGGACCGCGTGGTCTGTTCATCGTTGGAACAGATACAGCGGTGGGCAAGACCTACGTCGCGGCGTGCATCGCCCGGTCGCTCGTTGCCGCAGGCAAAAGAGTCGGCGTCTACAAGCCCGTTGCCAGCGGGTGTCATAAAGTCGGCAATTCCGTGGTCTCCGACGATGGAGCCCTATTGTGGGAAGCTGCTGGTCGGCCAGGACATTTGCAAGATGTCTGCCCGCAGCGATTTCTTGCGCCCCTGGCGCCCCACCTCGCGGCAGAAGCTGAGGGGAAAACGGTTGATGGTCGCAAGCTTCGCCGTGGTTTGCAGAAGTGGGTAACGAACTACGATCTTGTCATCGTGGAAGGTGCCGGCGGTTGGATGTCCCCCGTGAGTGAAGATGACTATGTGGCGGATCTTGCAGCAGAATTTGGCTTTCCGCTGGTCGTTGTCTCGGCAAATCGCTTGGGGACGATCAATCAAACCTTGCAAACCTTGATCGCTATTTCCGCCTATGCCGAGTCGCTACAGATCGCAGGAGTGGTCTTGAACGACACGCTTCCTATCAGCCATAACGATGTGAGTACTTCAACCAATCCAGCTGAACTGCGTGCTCGCTGTGTTCCACCGATTCTTGCCCACCTCCAGCATGGTGCCGAAAGTTTTCGGCCTAAAATTGACTGGTGGCGTTTAGCCGCCCAATGACATAGCGCCGCCGCATTGACGATCGAACCATCTCAAACCAATCAATAGTTATGAAGGCTTCTGAAGCAACACAGCTCTATTTCAACCGTGCGGCCGATCAACTTCAAATGGAAGACAGCATGCGGCGGCTCTTGCTCGCGCCACAGCGAGAGGTACAGGTTCAGATTGCTGTTGAAATGGAAGATCGGCGGATCGAAACATTTGTTGGCTATCGCGTGCAACATGATCGGTCTCGCGGACCAATGAAAGGTGGCTTGCGCTATCACCACGATGTCGATCTCGACGAGGTCCGCGCTCTTGCGCAGCTAATGACCTGGAAAAATGCCGTCGCAAATCTTCCTTACGGCGGCGCTAAGGGGGGCATCGCCATCGACCCGCGAAAATACAGTGTGGAAGAAATCGAGCGCGTAACTCGCAAATTTGTCGATCAGATTCACGACATCATAGGACCGCATTCCGATATTCCCGCACCCGACATGGGAACTTCCTCGCGAGAAATGGCGTGGATTCGCAACCAGTGGGAAAAGTATCACGGCTTTGGGCCGGCCGTTGTCACCGGTAAGCCGGTTGAACTCTACGGAGCGGAAGGTCGTGAAGAAGCTACCGGCCGAGGCGTTGGTATTTTGGCTTTCAAGTTTCTCGATAAGCTCAACCGCAAACCTCAAGACACACGTGTCGTCTTGCAAGGGTTCGGCAATGTCGGTGCCCATTGTGCCAAGTTCCTGCATGAATCGGAATACAAGATCATCGCAGTAAGCGACGCAACTGGAGGATATTTTGATCCGCGGGGACTCAACATTCCGGAAATGCTCAAGCACTCGCTCACGCATCAAGGATTGCTCGAAGGCTACCGCAATGCCGAACCGGTCACGAACGCGACGCTATTGGAGCTTGATTGCGAGTTGTTAATTCCTGCAGCCCTTGGTGGTGTGATTACTGAGGCGAACGCCAAACGAATTCGTGCTCCGCTGATTATCGAAGCAGCGAACGCTCCCATCACCCCCCCGGCAGATGACATTCTCGTGGAACAGGGAACGCAGATTCTGCCTGATATTCTGTCGAATGCTGGCGGAGTGACCGTCAGCTATTTTGAATGGGTCCAAAACCTGCAGTATTACAGCTGGGGGCTCAACCGCGTTCGCCAGGAATTGGAACGAGTGATGAGTTCGGCCTTTGACACTGTCTGGCAGGAAGCGAAGGAGCAACGCGTGAGTTTGCGAACGGCTGCCTACATGATTGGTATTCGGCGAGTCTATCGGGCGACGAAGCTGGGGGGGATTAGCTGACTTGGTACTTGTAAACGTTCGTTACCCAAGAAGCAGGAGTGCAAGGAGTCGAACCTTGCTGGGCGGCTTTGGAGACCGCTCGCTTCCCAAAAGCACACTCCTCTGAAAGAAAATACCGAATTTGCAAAGGGTGACCGATGGGTGTCGAACCCATACCTCCTGGTTCACAGCCAGGCATGCAGAAACCGCTACACCACGGCCACCATGGAGTGTTTGACGAAGTCCGAAATCCAAATGACCAAAGTCATTGCAAATACTTCGTCATTCGTCATTCTGGTTTCCTCATTTTTTTCAGTAGCCCGACCAGGATTCGAACCTGGAACGCCAGGTTCGAAGCCCGGCATGATGTCCGTTTCAACATCAGGCCAAAATAGTTCTACACAACCAAGCGGAAGGCCTGGGATTCGAACCCAGACAACTCTGGCGAGTCGCGCGGTTTAGCAAACCGGCCCGGCACACACGTATCCGGCTCCCTTCCGATTCAAGTTAAAAATGTGGACCGCCGGGGATTCGAACCCCGCTCTCCTGGTTGCAAGCCAGGAATCCTGCCGCTGAACGAGCAGCCCAATTTGTGTGAAGCAAAGTAGCTTCAGTCACAGCACTCATTCTTCCGTCACAGCACTAATCAAGCACAACACACCAAACCACAAGTCGCGGGTCCGGGGGTCGCACCCGGCTCTCCGAGCTTATGAGGCTCAGTTGGGCACTGGCCCACCCGCAATCAAAAAAGGTGGCCAAGGAGAGGGTCGAACTCTCACGTCCCGCAGGACACGACGTTCTGAGCGCCGCGTGTTTCCCAATTACGCCACTTAGCCAAATCAGCAGCCCGTCGGGGAATCGAACCCCGATCGCGAGTTCGAGAAACTCGCATCCTGCCGTTAGAACAACGGGCCGTGTTTCGTTCTGATCAGTGCGTCGGGCAGGAGTTGAACCTGCACTGCTCGAAAGCGGGTGGGTTACAGCCACTGAGGCACGCCAATGCCCAGCCGACGCGAAAAAAATGTCAAATGACAAATGAAAAATGTCAAAAGTATCGAACGGTGCCTTAGTTTGTCATTGAGCATTTGTCATTTGACATTCTTCCCAGCGTCCCCGATGGGATTCGAACCCACGGTCTCCACCGTGACAGGGTGGCGAGCACTCCAGACTGCTCTGCGAGGACATGTTTTCAGTAGCTTGGGTGGGATTTGAACCCACAGCATCTCTGTGTTTGAGACAAAGTGGTCTGCCAGTTGCCTACCAAGCCGCGTAGTACGATGGCCCTCCGAGGCCGTCGTACGACTAGTTGCGGGGGTTGGAATTGAACCAACGACCGCCTGGTTCAAAGCCAGGCATCACATACCAGCAGCGAAGACCCCGCAAAGATTCATAAATCATTTGGAATTCGAAAGCCCGTTCAATAACAGGCGGAAGGAGAGGGAGTCGAACCCTCAAGGCTTGCGCTCGACCGTTTTCAAGACGGCTGCCATCGCCCGTTGGCTTGCCCTTCCGAGTCGTATTTTTCCAGCTGGGGCGGAAGGAATCGAACCTTCAATTGTCGGCTTAACAGGCCGGTGCCTTACCCTTTGGCCACACCCCAAAATCTCGTGCGATGGCCCTCCGAGGCCGTCGATTGTGCTCTCACTCGCTGCTAGCGCTTTGATGTTCACCGCGCGACCCTAATGAACAAGCGAGGCAAACATCGACGTTGCAGTTGCAAACAGTCCACATTTGTCGGCCTCGTAGGGAAGCCTCAAAGGGCCGACATACTTTTGAAGCGTCCAGCGGGAGTTGAACCCGCACTTCCGCCATGGCAAGGCAGCAGGCTACCGCTACATCATGGACGCAGAGAATCTCGTCGACCGAATTGTCAAATAATCAGAGCACTGGGCCGGACTCGAACCGGCGTCTCCGCATTACGGGTGCGGAGTCTTGGCCGCTAGACAACCAGTGCAGTACTTTTCGTGACTTGCATGCGAGTGAGGCCGGAGGGATTTGAACCCTAGTGTTAAACGGTCCCACTTCGTTTTTACTTTCCAAAGGCACGACGATGTCTAAATGGGAAGGTGGGATTGCAGGGACTCGAACCCCGACCAACTGGTTAAGAGCCAGCGATGCTGCCGTAACACTTCAATCCCAATAAAAAAGCCCGGCGTCGCAGGACACCGGGCTTGGAGGTCGAACCAACAATGAACCCAATGTCACAAACGGAGCGGATACGAACCGAGCGTACTCAATTGACGTGCGACCATATTGCCACGCCCGAGGCAGTTCTGATTCGTATTGTGTTGCTTGAGTTGAATTGTCATCGAACTATCAATGCCCGTGTTTTGGTGATTGATCGCCAGTTACGGCAACTGGGCGATACTTACATAGACGAGGGAGCCGACAAAAGGTTCGCGGCTCTCAAAGATAAAGATGACCGCCATAGCGAATTTATTTACCTGACGGACAAAAATGACACGCCCCCTGTCGCGTTGTGTCGGGCTGGCTGGGAGCGTTTTTACCTACCCAGCCGCCGAGCCGCGTTATACGCCGTCTGGAGCCGGTTGTCGGCGGGCTGCGGGTGGTTGTTACGATGGTATTTATACGCTGGGCTAGGTTGGCCAACCGAAAAGCGGAACCCTACCGCCTGCCCATGCGTTTTTTATGGGGATCGTTGAAGGGAAACGATCATGCGAGTATCGGCAAGACGCTGGCTGGCCTGCGGTAAGGCCAGTAATTACATCAAACAGGCGAACATCAAGCCCGGCGACAAGGTGGTGCTGGTGTGCCGGGTTTCGCAACGTGAACAGAAGCAACGCAAGAACCTCGAAGACCAGGAAGCCAATCTACGTGCCGAAGTCGCCGCACTGGACGGCATTGTTGTCGGCGTGACGCATATCCAAGTATCTGGCTTCGATCCTTTTTGGATTAGTCGAGCAGTTACAATTGCTCAGCAACACGGTGCCAAGTTGCTTGCGGAGTCTACCGATAGATTTGTGCGGCACCCAGCATTCAATTCGTCTAAAAACAATAGTCGGAACGCTCGTGAAAGTGACCTGCGGGAGTTGGTCGCCTGTGCCGAGGGAGTGCCGCTGGTGACTTTGCTGCACCCGGACGCAACGCCGCAGGAAGTGAGAAGCTACCAGCGGAAACGTGGGCAGCGAATCAAGCAAGCGAAGGGCGGACGGCCAGAGCGACCAAAGAATCGCAAGGTGCGGCTTATCGGCACTGCAACGCAGATGCGGGAAGACGGAGCATCGTGGGGAGAGATTGCCCTAGCATTGGAAGTGCCGCGTTCGACCGTTGCCCGCTGGTGCCGGGGCGTGTGATCGAGGGTGTACCATTTTGGTTTCGCCAGAGACACCTCGAAGAACAGTTTGGGCCCGCAATTTGCGGGATGTGCGACAAGTTGAGCCCTCAACTAAAACCATCAGGTATCCGCGATACTGGAATCAGCAGGTTGCGTAGGTTGGGATTCGCTTGGCGAGCAACCTTACCAGTTTCGTGCACAGCCTTTCATGCCACACCAAACTCCCGTAACATACTCCTATTAGGGGTTGTCCATGAACCTGGTTTGCGACAGCAAGTAAGGAAGCCGATGTCCGAAACACAGAAGCGAATAAATTCAATTGTCGAATACGTCCGGCAATTGAAGGGCGACGAAAAGAGCGAGGCACAAGTCTTCTGCGACCGTCTATTTCAAGGTTTTGGACATGCTGGTTACAAAGAAGCCGGTGCTGAACTGGAATATCGTGTGAAGCAGGCTGGGACAACTCACTTTGCTGATCTCCTTTGGCGTCCCCGCGTTTTGATCGAGATGAAAAAGCGTGGAGAAAAGCTTCAAAAACATTACCAACAAGCATTTGAATACTGGATTAACCTTGTACCGCACAGGCCGCGATATGTAATTCTTTGCAATTTTGACGAGTTCTGGGTATACGACTTTGATGTGCAACTCCACGAACCGCTCGACCGCATCTCAATACATGAGTTACCGGACCGCTACACAGCACTAAACTTTCTTTTTCCTGACGACCCCAAGCCACAGTTTAACAACGATAGGGTAGCTGTTACTCGGGAGGCCGCCGACAAAGTAGCCGATGTTTTTAATTCACTTATTGACCGGAAGGTGGATAGGGCTGTCGCTCAGCGATTCATATTGCAAAGTGTTGTTGCGATGTTCTCGGAGGACTTTGACCTTTTACCAAAAGGGCTATTTGCCGCGTTGCTCGATGACTGCCGCTCTGGGCAAAGCACCTTTGACCTGATCGGTGGGCTGTTTCGCCAGATGAACTCTCCTGTACGAGCAACAGGAGGGAAGTTCAAGGAAGTTGCCTATTTTAATGGCGGCATTTTCAACGAAGTGCTGCCCGTTGATTTGAATCACGAAGAACTAGAGAAGCTTGCTTCCGCCGCCAATCAAAACTGGTCTAAAGTTGCACCTCCCATTTTTGGAACATTGTTTCAATCAAGCATGGGCAATAAAAAACGACATGCGTTAGGAGCACATTTCACTCACGAAGTTGACATTCAGAAGGTAGTGCTACCATCCATCGTTCGCCCCTGGCGGGCCCGCATAGCAGAAGCGTCAACTCTTAAAGAATTGATCGACCTAAGCCGTGAACTGCTGTCGTTTCGGGTTTTAGACCCGGCATGTGGAAGTGGCAATTTTCTGTACATCGCATATCGAGAGTTGGTGAATTTGGAAATGCAAATCATCTCCAAGATTCACGACAATTTTGGAGACCGTGCAAAAAAGGCCGTGGGGACGGCCTCGTTGATTAGCACGAAGCAGTTTTATGGTCTTGATATTGACGGCTTTGCAGTTGAACTCGCGAAGATAACGCTTATGCTGAGCAAGCGAATTGCTCTCGCTGAGACTCACGACAATTGGTTTGCAACGAGAAAAAGCCTGCCATTTAATTTTGAAGACGCCTTGCCTCTTGATAATCTTGATCAGAATATTTTGAAATGTGATGCCCTCTTCACCAGATGGCCGGAGGCAGACGTAATCATCGGCAATCCTCCGTACCAGTCGAAAAACAAAATGGTGGAGGAGATGAGTCGTGAAGAGGTAGACAAGGTTCGTCAGGCATATCCAGACGTTCCAGGCAGGGCCGATTATTGTGTCTATTGGTTTCGCAAAGCCCATGACCATCTGGCAAAAAATTGCCGTGCAGGACTAGTGGGCACGAATACGATTCGCCAGAACTTTTCTCGTGAAGGTGGCCTGGACTATATCGTTGAGAAAGGAGGGCAAATTACTGAAGCTGTCTCAACGCAGGTCTGGTCGGGAGATGCGGTTGTGCATGTTTCGATAGTCAATTGGATCAAGGGAAAGGAAAGCGGCAAAAAGAAGTTGTATACGCAGGAAGGTGATAAGGTAGACAGTCCTTGGAAAATTGTTGAGAGGGATGTCATTGGTTCTTCCCTATCGGCCGAGTTTGACGTAACTAAGGCAGCGTCCTTACGCACAAACGTCGAGTCCGGTGCTTGCTACCAAGGGCAAACCCACAATGCTAAAGGCTTTTTACTTACCCCTGACGAAGCCAGTTTAATGAAACTGGATTCAACCTCTGCCGACGTCGTTCATCCTTACTTAATTGGCGATGACATTCTTGGTGTTGGTCGGCCAAGTCGCTACGTCATTGACGTAAGTCACCATCACGACCTCCATTCAGTGATGCAACACAAGTTGGCGTTTGAGCGAATACAAAGAGATGTAATGGATGGCATTTTAGAGAAGGCACAGAAAGAACACGAAGAAACTCAGAAGGACACCGGACCAAGACAGTCACACGCTCGCAAATGGTGGCGACTATGGCGAGGCAGGGCGGAAATGCTTGCCGCTATCGCTCCTTTAACACGATATATCGCATGTTCCCGAGTAACACGCCGTCCAGTATTTGTATTTGTGGATTCACTTATACATCCTAATGACGCATTACAGGTGTTTCCGCTGGAAGATGATTATTCGTTTGGAATTCTTCAGTCGAGCCTGCACTGGGACTGGTTCACAGAACGTTGCTCAACTTTCAAGGCAGACTTCCGGTACACAAGCGACTCAGTATTCGATTCGTTTCCCTGGCCGCAGAAGCCAACAGTAAAGCAAGTGCGGGCCATTGCAGTTGCCGCACGCGAGGTGAGGGCAGAACGAAAGAAACTCCAGGCACAATTTAATTGGAGTTTGCGAGAACTGTACCGGAGCTTAGATGTTCCAGGAGCAAACTCACTCGAAGACGCCCAAAGCAAATTGGACTTGGCAGTTGCTGCTGCCTATGGGCTCAAGAAGAAGGATGATCCGTTAGCTTTTCTTTTTAAGCTAAATCAGGAGCTTGCTGATAAGGAAGCGTCAATGCAGAAAGTGGTGGGACCCGGCATCCCACCTTGTGCTATTGGTATAGACGGTTTGTCGTCCGACGACCGCTTGATGGCGTAATAGACATTCGAGCTGCAATCAGCGGGATACACCCACCAACATAAAAGCC
Organism: Pirellulaceae bacterium; assembly: GCA_041739545.1. Lineage (GTDB taxonomy): Bacteria > Planctomycetota > Planctomycetia > Pirellulales > Pirellulaceae > JBGSNR01. The sequence goes on from JBGSNR010000049.1 coordinate 35,145, forward strand.
CCTCTTTTATCTCCATGCCGTTTGCCGACCTACCGCAGCGGCTCAGGCGATTACAACCGCAAACTGTAAAGTTTGGTCCCCCTGTAAAGCAACCACCGTTTTGCCCGTGTTTTGCGGGATGCGGTGGTACGGGGCCGCTGTAAGCCGTGGTTTGTAATTGGTACTTGACACCCCTCCAATGAGGGGCTTACAGTGGTTGGTGTAGTGACAACTTGCTCACTAACACTTCATCACTTACCACGGAGATCGAAACATGGCGAAGAAGACCACCACCGTTAAGGCGACCAAGGCCGACATGCCCACCGCAGCAGCCGAACCAACCAAATGCGAACCAGCGGCCAAGGACACGTTGGGTTGCCGCGTTGGTTCGCAATCGGCAGCAATCAATGCCGCCATTACCAACAAGCCCCAAACGGTAGCGGCGTTGGCCGAGGCCGCTGGTTGTACCGCTGCTCGTGTTCGCAACCATCTGCGGTACTTGCTCGCCAAAGAACTGATCGTCGAAACCGACGAAGGTTACTCGACACCACCCAAAGCCCAAGCACCCGCCAAGCGTACCGCTAAAGCAACTAAATAACCGGCTTTGCCGCTCGATACAGCGGCTCGCGGGATGGGGCACGATAAACCACACCCCCAACGCCGCCAACGCGGGACAGCCCGATAAAGCCGACCGACTAAGGCCACCCGTAACACGGTGGCCTTCGCTCGTTAATGGGACCACCGAAATATCAACTCAACAAACAACCATGACCGCCATTTCCAACCGCTCACCCCGCGTCGTTGTCGAGTACGACGCACGCGGACAACGCAAACAAAAGACGTTCGACGATGCGTATGCCGCACGTCGTTTCTATATCGCCAAGTTGAAGCAAGGTAAGCACCCCCAAGTAAAGAAGGAGAACTGAATCATGTCAAAGCATATCGCCATCTACGTTCGCGTTTCGACCAAGCAACAGGACCACAAGTCGCAGGAGCCAGACCTCAAACGCTGGGCCGAATCGCAGGACGCATCTATCAAGTGGTACACCGACAAGGCGACCGGCAAGAAGATGGACCGGCCAGGATGGAACAAACTTGAAGCTGCCATTCGTGTTGGCAAGGTGTCGGCTGTTGTCGTTTGGCGACTCGACCGACTAGGCCGCACGGTGAGCGGATTGGCGAATCTGTTTGATGAATTGCAACAGCGAAAGATCAATCTTGTAAGTCTTAAGGATGGAGTTGACCTCTCCACGCCCGCAGGTCGCTTGATGGCGAACGTGCTGGCCAGTGTTGCTCAGTATGAAACCGAACTACGCGGGGAACGTGTTGCCGCTGGGCAGGCTGTGGCTCGTGCGAACGGAAAGAAGTGGGGAGGCTCCCAAGCTGGTAAGCGGAAGCGAGTGACCAGCGACAAGGTTGACATCATCAAGCACATGAAAGAACAGGGTAAGCCCATCGCCGCAATCGCTCGTGCCGTCGGTGTATCAAGACCGACTGTCTATGACGTTCTAAACGATGTGTAAATTCCAGCTCTCGACATTTGTAAATGATGGCGTAAGTTGCTCAACGGTTTGCTCAGAGCAACCAACCGCCAACTCATAGATAGGACGCCGCACAATGGCGAAATTCAAAAACAAAGATATTGCGATCTCCAAGAAATTCGTGCCCAGGTTCTGGGAAGGCGAGGACGGGCGGTCTGTAATCGTGAAGGAGATTCGCCGTCGTGTCGATGCACTCATCGAAGAGACCGGAGCCGATAGCCTGCAAAAGCAAATTCTCATCCAGCGTGCCGTATTCATCTTGTTGCAGATCGAAACGATGGAGATAGACGCCGCTCGCAATGGTGTGCCACCGGATGGAGTGTTCGTGCAGCTCGTCAATTCGCTGCAAGGCTTGCTGAAACTTTTGGGCTTGGAGAAGCAGGTATCGAAAACGATTGACCTCAAGGCATACGTTGCGGGGGCCAAGCGATGAACATAATCGAAGCGATCAAAGATGAGAACTTGTTTCGGCCATACCTTGGCAATCTACAGTCTTGGCGACAGTGGCTAAACGCTCTGCGGGTCGTGTACGGGCTGGCTCCTGATTGGAGCGATAAAAGCCGAGCCTTGATCGAACAATGCACCGGTCGCCAAGTCGAGCAGTTGCCCGCCGATGGTTTCGATACCGCGTTGTTCTTAACTGGCCGACGTTCGGGCAAGTCGAGAATCGCCGCCGTCATCGGAGCATTTGAAGCGGTACTGGCCGGGCACGAATCGAAATTGGCCAAAGGTGAAACTGGCATCGTTACCATCTGTTCGCCAACGCGGTATCAGAGCCGCATCGTTAAATCCTATCTGCGGGCAATCTTCGATACCGACTTGCTCCGCAATGAAGTTGTGAGCGAATCCCAAAATGGCTTCGAGCTACGAAACGGCACACGAATTGAAATTCTCGCCGGTGACTGGCGAACGATTCGCGGCTATACGTTGCTGGCGGCAATCGTCGATGAGGCATGTTTTTTCGGATACGACGCCGAAAGCAAGGTGAAGTCAGACACCGAACTAATTAGAGCGATACAGCCAGGTCTAAAAACGGTCGGCGGCAAACTGGTCTGTATCTCGTCGCCGTATGCCAAGAAGGGTTGGTGCTACAAACAATGGAAGAAGCACCACGGCAACAACGCGGGCACGATTCTGGTTTGGAATTGCCCATCGACCACGATGAACCCAATGTTGCCGCAGTCGGTAGTTGATGAAGCTATTGCCGATGACTTGCAATCGGCCAAGAGTGAATATCTCGGAGAATTTAGAGATGACGTGGGCGAGTTCTTACCGCGTGCGGTCATCGAGCAACTGGTTATCCCAGGTCGCACCAGCCTGATTGCTCAATCGGGCGTTCGATACTTTGCCTTTGCCGACCTATCGGGCGGGCGTGGCGATGATGCAGGCTTGGCGATTGCCCACCGCGAAGAACGGAAAGTCATCATCGACTTTGCGAAACGCTGGAAGCCGCCCTTTAATCCGCACCATGTTGTTTCGCTGATGAGCGACGAAGTTAAACGCTTCGGCGTCCGGCGAATCACTGGCGATAATTATGCTGCGGAATTTGTCGCGGCTGCGTTTACGTCGAACGGCATCAAGTACGAGAAATCAGAACTCAATAAGTCCGCCCTCTATGTCGAACTACTGCCGCGACTGTGCAGCGGTGAGATCGAACTACCTGACGACGAGTTCTTAATCAATCAACTCGCCAGTCTCGAACGCAGAACCCGCAGCGGTGGCAAAGACATTATCGACCACCCGCCCGGCGGACATGACGACCTGGCTAACGCCGTGGCGGGAGTGAGTTGTATTACCAGCAAGGGCAAGCGAACGGTCGGTGCCCTCTAACCCTATCGAAAGGAATCCCATGATTGACAACGTATCCATCAAGCAACGCATTGAACAATTTGACATTAAGCATGGAGTCGAGGACGCCATCAAGTCGGCCGACGGCGTGTTCTGGTTATTTCCTGATGGGGCACGCCGAGAGACGCGACAGCCTTTCGGCTTGTTAGACGAGCCACCCAATCCGAACAACGAAGCGGAGTTGCGACGGTTGCGATTGAATCGCGAGCAAGTCGCCTTGCTGATTCTCGAACGCCAACGGGAATACCATGCGACGCGATTGGCTCAACTGACGCAGGACTTCAACAACCGCAAGCAGACCATGCTCCAAGGGCACTACAAGGACCAAGAACTAGCCGAACTCAACAAGCTGGCAAAAACGATCCAAGTTTGCCGCCATGAGTTGAGCATGGTCGAAACCGACATTCGCGAGATCAGTCCCCGCGACCGGGCACTGGAAGCGAAAGCGTATGCCGACCAACTGCGACAGCAACGGGTTGATGCCGTTAAAAGCATCAACATTTAATCCCAGGAGACCAACTCTAGGAGGAGAACGATATGACGAAGACGATTACTCAGTTCGAGCAGCACGGCGTCTGCGGCGTTGTCGAGGGACAACCACAAGCCGTTGACCAGTTTCTTACCAATGCCGGGGGCGGGTTGAAGCGTGGCAAGTCGCGACGTTCGCAAGTCGCCGACCTGACCACCAATCAATCCAACGTGGTGAAGGTGACAACTTATGAGCCAGTGATGGAGCCGTTGGGAATGCCAACGCTGAACAGCTTGTTTGGTGGGCAACTCGAACATGCCGCCAGCGGTCGCATGTTCTCGGAGCCACTACCGGACACCGACACGCCCGCCAAGAAGAAGCCGGGGCTGTTTGTGGCCGGGGCACACCCGACCGACAACGGGCCGTTGGGTTTACCCGATATGCAGTGGGATAAGCCCGCTGAGACGGCTCAGGTCGCGTTGTCGCATAACAAGACGACAACGGAGCCGAGCCAGCGAGACGATAAGCGACAGACGACGAAGGGGAGCAGCCCATTAGGGTTGCCCAAGATGGATTGGTAGTCCGATGCGGGGTGGCTGGGTTGCAAGCGATTCTGGGCGTTCGGTTTCTCCACTGCCCACGAATCGTGACGGTTGGTGATATTGACAACCGCAACTCAGCCCCCTGTTTTTGATTGTTTACAATGTGCTCCAAGGGGCGGCACGGCGAGGGGGTAGCTACCTGAGCCGGGCAACCAAACCTCTAGCCGGGTTTGCCAGCCGCCCCTCTTTTTTCCATTCGGCTAGAGGAAGGCTAGAGAACCGTGACGACTAAGAAATCAACGACGCAACGTATAAAGACTGTCGCTTATTTGCGATGCTCGGATAAGAAGCAAGATACGAGTATCGACGATCAACGAAAGGCGGTCGAGCAATACGCCGATGAAAACGGTTATCGAATTGTCCGCGAATATGTTGACGACGGGATTAGCGGCGACGACACCGAGAAGCGACACGCCTTCTTACAGATGCGAGACGACATTGCCGACGGCGACTTCAATATCGTTCTGTGCTGGGAGCAAGACCGCTTCGGGCGTTTCGACTCTTTAGAAGCTGGCCACTGGATTTATCCATTTCGCAAGGCGGGTGTGCAACTGGTCACACTGAACGAAGGCGTAATCGACTGGAACGATTTTACGACTCGAATGATGTATGGCATTAAGCAGGAAGCCAAGCATCAGTTCTTGCGTGATCTTAGCCGCAACGTACTCCGTGGTCAGGTCGAAGCTGCCAAGGCAGGAAGTTGGATTGGGACTCCTCCATACGCTTACAAGATCAAAGGCAAGCCCAAGGCGAAGCGATTGGTGCTCAATCCAACAAAGGCTCGCGTAGTCAAACGAATATTTCGAGAATACGTTGACGAAGGCCGAGCGATGAACGCAATCGCCAAACGACTTACTGCTGATAGGATACCTACCCCGACTGGACGCGAACGGTGGATTTCGTCGTCGATAAAGGTCATTCTCGAGAATCCCGCATATATCGGAACGTTTCGCTACAACAGCCATAGCTACTCGAAGTACCACGGCTATCGTAATGGGCAAATCGTCAAATTAGAAGGCGGGCAACGGGGCCGCAATGACGAGGAACATTGGATTGTATTCGAGAATCACCACGACGCGATTATCGACAAGCGGACCTTTAGCAAGGCCCAAAAGCGACTGGCACAAGGCAAGGGCAAGCGGAACAACTACACACCAGAAAACAACCCCTATCTGTTTACAGGAAAGCTTCGTTGTGGCGTTTGCGGTGGCAACATGCACGGTGACAAGAACTCCTGCAATACGCGACGCTTTTATGAGTGTGGTCGGAGGGATGACGACGTTACCGCTTGCACCGGTACGAAGGTCTACCAAGACGACTTGATTCAATTCCTTGTGCATGAAATTGACGAGTTGTTCGGAAAGGAGCTTATTCGCCGTTTTAGCGGTACGCGAGAACGGCAGCGAGCGAGGATCGAGGGAATACCGGCACCAATCATGGCGAAGCTAAAAGGCTTGCTCTTGCCGACCAACCGCCCCAAGGTCAATCAGGATCGACAACGCAAACAAATTGCGACGCTTGAAACTAGGATAGACAAGGCTCGACGTAATCTCGTTTATCTCAATGGTCGAAAGAGCATAGCGGTAGCCGAGGAAGAAATAGCATTTATGGAAGCTACAATTGAAGAATTAAAGGCCGAGTTAAAGCCGGAACCGACCGAGAATGAAATCGAAGAGGCGGCTCGTACCCTGCTCCACAAACTGGCACGTCTCCAAACGGGCGACAGCGATGAGTTAAAGAAAGTCGTGCGGGAGATTGACCATATCGTGATACACAGCACCCGTCGCGGCAAACACGCAAATGGATTGCGTTACCATTTCCAACGCGGCGAAATCCGTTTTATTGAAGTGGGACTGGCTAAGAGTAAGTCGAACCCACGCCCGCCTGGTTAAAAGCCAGGGATGCTGCCGTTACACCACGACCTCGGATGATGTTCGTGATGCGCGGTTTTTGTGGAAGCATAGTCATTTGGAAATTTACTCAAATAGGACGCCAACGATGTAATTTTTATCAGTCGCGAAGGTGGGACTCGAACCCACGTTTTCGTGCTCCCGAAGCACGTGGGATTGCCGCTACCCAACTTCGCGAATTTGTTTTCAAGGAGTGACCCGTGTGGGATTCGAACCCAACCTGTTCGGCTTGAAAGACCGACAACCTCACCAGAAGTCGAACGGGTCAGTTTGTGATTTATTGCTCCGCAAGTTATCGATCGGGGCGCAAAGTGGGCTGGGAGGCGCTCGAATCCTCGTCTGCGGCTCTTCAGGCCGCCGCTACACCTTCTCAGCTACCAGCCCAAGCAGCAGGCGTTCGGCCCGGGCACAAAAAAAGCCCGGCGTCGCGTGCGACACCGGGCCTGTTCTGGCTCGTGGGTTCAATCCCGTAGTCACATGCGTGGATGATAGGCCGGCAAAAAATGCGACCCTCGATTGCGTTCTTTTAGGCCGGAATCATGTCCGGACCGAGGCCCGCTGATACTGATTGGTTGAGTGTGTTGTGACATGTTTGCTCCCGACCTGATCCACTGGACCACAAGTTGCAACTTTACTGCGGTTCTCGCCCGCTTATGAAAATAAGACGGCGATCAACACAATTGGTTCGCATGATTCTCCGAAAAGTATTCTCACAGTGGTGCGACAATCTTGTTAGAAGCCAAAACATCGAGTGACCGTCTTTGAAAAGACGTTCGAGCCCGTACATTTATTGCATTCTGATTTTGCATTTTGCCGGTTATCACTTGCGTAGCAGTCGTGCCAGATTTAGGGATTCAATGTGGTCCACAGGCGTAAAGACGACGAGTTGGTGTCGTAAATCCGTCCGAATGGGGACAGCTACCGTCATTACGACCTATGGTTGGAGGCGGACATTCTAGCCGCAACTACCGATGCTTCTCGCGTCAAAAGTCAGCCTCACCCAACATGAAAATCGCCAATCCGAGCACTTGGACGCTTGTCGGCCAGGGACAATCCAGCGAGAACACCGATGTGGTGTCCTTGCGTGAATTTCCCTGTCAGCTGGGGCGTGGCTCAAAGAACACCATTCGATTGCCTCATCCGTCGGTCTCGACGGACCATGCAGAGTTTCTTTTGAAAGATGACCAGCTCGTTGTTCGTGATCTAGAAAGTCGCAATGGTACCTTCGTCAACGGAGGTCGGGTTCGGAGCAGCGAAACAGTTCGGCCGGGGGATCTGATTCAGTTCGGTGAACGGGTATTCCGAGTGGAACTGCACGCCCCGAGCCAGACCGTGGGGATGATGACCTGCAATGCGGATAGCGTTGGTGATCTCGCCTTGGCCGTCGCGCAAGTTGAAAGACTTATCCAGGATGAGCACGTTTCGATGTATGTGCAGCCCATTGTTTCCATGCACGATGGAAGCCTGCATGCTTACGAAGCGCTTGTGCGTGGTCGCTTGTTTGGGATTGAAAAGCCGTTCGTGATGTTTTCCGCGGCCGCAACTCTTCGCAAAGAGGTGCAACTCAGCCAAATGTTGCGAGAAAAAGCCCTGACAACGATCTGCTCAAAAGTGCATCTGTACTTGAATACACATCCGTCGGAAGTGGCAGATGTTCGAAACCTGATTCGCTCTTTGATGAAGCTTCGCAAGAATTTCCCCGACCCCACGATCACGCTTGAGATTCACGAGGCCTCCGTCGCGGAGGTCAACACGATGAAAGTGTTGCGATTGGCCCTCGATGACTTAGGCATGGGGTTGGCCTTCGATGATTTTGGCGCTGGGCAAGCTCGAATGGTTGAACTGGTCGAAGCACGCCCCAATTGCTTGAAGTTCGACATTTGCCTAATCCGTGGCCTTAATTCCGCTCCCCCAGCGCGACGTAAGATGGTGGAGTCTTTGGTTGGCATCACCAAAGATTTGGAAGTCTTGGCGTTGGCGGAGGGGATTGAAACCGAAGAAGAGGCTGAAACTTGCCGAAGGCTTGGATTCGACTTAGCGCAGGGATATTACTTTGGACGTCCTGAACCCGCCGCACGTTTTAAAGCTGAGGCGAAAATGCCGCACGCCGCCTCATGATGTTTCGAGTATGCAATTTGGCGAATCGTCTGCTGGTGTTGATCAAGTTCGCCGTAATAGACGTCATAACTGTTCGTAGCCGTACTGTTCGAGTTGCCAAATTCAGGTCATTTCAAGCAAAGCATCACTCCCATACCGTAATCATTTTCTACGTTTGAGATATCGCACCTCCGGGCCGGGATGATTCCACCCTGGAAATCTCTGTCAGTAACCTAGGAATGTTCCTCCATGACAAACGCTGTTGCTCCGATTGAAGCACGCTGGGCCCTAGTTGGGCACGGGGTCTTCGCGGACAATTTTGGCTGTTTATCGCTGCGGGAATACCCCTGCACGATCGGCCGGCGTACAGGAGTGTCGCTCCAAGTAACTCATCTGTCAGTCTCGGGGGTACATGCCGAGTTGAATCTGGTCAATGACGATTTAGTGCTCACGGATCTGGGAAGTCGCAACGGCACGTTTGTAAACGGGAAGCGATTGAGAGCACCAGAAATAGTCCGGCAAGGTGATCTCATCCAGCTTGGCGAAACCGTTTTTCGCCTGAATCGAGAAACAACTCATAGCCAGTCGATTACCCCTTCGGCCGAAGAGGTCTGCGATCTGGCATTAGCCCTCGCTCAGTTCGATAAACTAATGAGCGAGCGGGCGTTTATTTCGCACTTCCAGCCAATTGTCACCGTCGATGAAGGGAACCCAATCATCGCTTACGAGGCACTCGCTCGCAGCCGATTGTTTGGCCTGACTTCACCGATGATGATGTTCCGGGCCGCTGCTCATTTCAACCAGGAAGCCGAACTGAGTTCACAACTGCGGGATGATGCGGTCGCTTCGAGTAATAAATTTACCGCCCCGCATCTATTTCTGAATACCCATCCCACCGAACTGAAGGATCTTGGCAAACTGGTGCAGTCATTGCGGGAATTGCGCAAGTTGTTTCCCAAGCAACTTCTCACGCTCGAAGTCCACGAAGCATCGCTCCTGGATATGACTACCATTCGCATGCTGCGACTGGCGCTCCGCGATCTCAACATGGGGCTGGCGTACGATGACTTCGGTGCCGGACAAGCCCGCTTCACCGAGTTAGTCGAAGCCCGCCCCGACTACTTAAAATTCGACATGAAGTTCATCCGCGGCATTCACATGGCTCCTGCGAATCGGCAGCAACTGCTTGCTTCGTTGGTGAAGATGGCAACTGATCTGGGCATCGTGCCATTGGCCGAGGGGGTTGAAACAGAACCCGAAGCAGAGTGCGGCAAGCAGTTGGGATTTCAATTGTTCCAGGGTTACCTGTTTGGTCGGCCTGATGGACCAGAACATTGGCTCAATTCAACAAGAGCTGAGAATACCCGGCTTTCCTCAGTCGCTGCTTGCCATTGATCCGCTCCAAACTTCAGCGGACCAGTTTCACCCAACGGTTGCTGGCCGCATCGACCGCAGCCCGAGCCATTCCCGGGGTCGTGTAGTTGGTCACAACGTTGCCGAGTCGATCCACGGCAATCAGGCCACCATCTCCTGGCTCTAAAACTTCATTCAGCACAACTCGGACAGCTTCGTCCAGTGACTGATGGAGATAGGCCAGCCGAGCATGCAAATCGTAGGCGATGCAGTTGCGAATGAAATGCTCACCAGTGCCTGTGCACGATACAGCGCAGGTTCTGTTGTCAGCAAAGGTTCCTGCGCCAATGATCGGCGAATCACCAATTCGTCCAAAGGCCTTGTTGGTCATGCCTCCGGTGGAAGTCGCCGCTGCCAGATTGCCGGCTTGATCCAGAGCCACACAGCCGACGGTGCCGATCTTGTCGCTTGACAGCGGAGTCATCGGCCGTTGGACCGCCCGTTCCCACCGTTCGCGAGCAATGGCTGTCGAAAAGTAGGAATTTGGCACGCGGTCGACGTTCTTTTCGGTCGCGAAGTTTTCGGCACCGGCGCCGATTAGCAACACGTGCGGCGATTGAGTCATCACCAGACGCGACAGCGAAATCGGATTCTTCACTGTCGTCAATCCGCCTACGGCACCTGCTGCACGCGTGAGACCGTCCATGATGGAAGCGTCTAGTTCGTGGCCACCAACGGCATTGAATGCCGAACCGCGACCGGCGTTGAACTGCGGATCATCTTCCAAAAGTCGCACTACGTATTCGACAACTTCCACTGACGGGCGACCTTCCTGAAGTAGCTTTTCCCCGGCTGAGAGATACTCGGACAAGGCTTGTTCCATGGCTTGTCGCTCGACGGTCGCAAAACGCGCAAACTCAGAACCTGCGCCACCATGAAGGGCCAGTGCGATCGGACCAATTACAGAGGACATCAGTTCGCCTATCGTTTGCTAGTCCACGCCCCAAGCATGCCACGCGTCCGGAAGTTCGGCTGTGAACGTCATAATTTCCTTGGTGCCGGGATGTCGAAACCGAAGCGAGCGAGCATGCAGCGCGATCAGTCTTTGACGCTCATCGGTCGTTTCAGGTCCAAAACTTCGTTGACTGCCGTAGAGCGAATCGCCGACCAGCGGGTGCTTATGAAAACCACTCTGCGCACGAATTTGATGCGTTCGGCCGGTCTCTAATGTGATTTCCAGTAATGAGAGCGGGTCCGATCCTTGGTCACTAGATCGAGCTGAATTGAGTGGCGAAACGATTCCTTGCACGACTCGGTAGTGCAGGATGGCAATTTTTGCGTCGGGATTAAACTTGTCGACGACATTGGTACGCGGCTCACCTTCAACCTTTTGCAAATAGTCGGTCCACGTTCCCTCTGCTGGTGACGGAATCCCCTCGACCAATCCCCAGTAAGTCTTCTCGACGAGTCTGCCTTCGAACTGTTCCGAAATTCTCCTCGCGGCACGCACGTTCTTGGCAAAAACGATGACGCCTGAAACGGGACGATCGAGCCGATGCGGAACGCCCAGATAGACGCCCCCTTCACGTCCATCCCGTGCACGGAGCATCTGCCGGATGCGATTCTCCAAGCTGTCGATGCCCAGGGGAGCTTGGGTTAGCAGCCCGGCAGGCTTGCAAACGACTAAGCAGGCGTTGTCTTCAAAGAGAATCTCAACGCCGGATGGATTTGGCGACACAATGCTCGGCTCCAGGACGCACGGACTAGTACCGTCGTTCGGCCCGCATCCGTTCCACCGTGTCACGATACCGAGTGTAGAATTCGGCAGCAATCCAGCCCAGGTAAGCGTTCCCACCGAGCGACAAAAACAGGGCCACGCCGGTGAGCAACAAGGGGAGCCATGGTTGTTCCTGGTCGGTTCCGCGCAGGTTTGGCAACGTAGTGCCAGTACCAGTGGCAGTGTTGTTAGTCGCTGGCCAGCGTTGCTGTTGTTGATTATTCGTCGTGGTGTTGAAGCCGGTATTCGTTGGTGATTGAGTCGTGGTTGGCAACGAAGCTTGTCGGTTTTGCAGCGGATCGCTGGTTAATGGACTGAACTGCGGATTGCTGGTGTCGGGCCGGGCATAGTGATACGGATCGCTGGCAGCGGGCTGATTCGTCGGCTGGTTTGCATAGAACTGCGGATTCGTATTCCCCCACTGACCCTGCGAGCGGTCAGCAATGTTCATTTGTTGGGGACGACGCAATTGGGGAGCCCGGCTGGGATCCTCGTAGCCAGTCGCCGGAATCGCCTCGATCGGGCCAGAAGGGGTCAAAACCGTTTGGTGCGGCAAACTGCCGGTCCCGATCTGCACGCGGAAGCAGGTTACTTTCTCAGCTTCGGGCGGGAGAAAGCTTTGAATATCCTCCCCTTCCCGCAAACTATCGAGCTGATCGGGACTAATTTGAATAATGTATTCCAACTGCCCGTCATCGGTTTGTTGCCAACCATAATCGACTCCGATCGCGGCGGCGATCACCAATCCAGCAATGCCGATCATCGTGCGGCTCCTTCTTCCGGGCTAGCTGCTCATCCGGTCATGTATTTCTGTCAAATCCGATTTGGCGTCATAGTAGCCAGCTTACCAAATTCCCGTAAAGGCCGATTTCTTCGCCCAGGGAATCCGTAAACTGCGATTCGTAGTGCCGGCCGACTGGCATCATGCCAGTACTAGCTTTCCGCCTCGCTGCCAGCATGGTATTCTCGTCCAAACGCGCGGCTGATTCGCGCCAGCTGAGTTATTGTACGTGTTGTCCTCGAACTTCTTGCTCCCTTCGACAGGCGGGAAGAAAATTCTCCGGAACGTGTTTCTCGATCCACTCCATTTCGTGCTGGCAGCGGGACCACTCGCGCTTTATTTGCTCCTCCTCGGCGGAATTAACCTTGCTGCGCGTCCACTTGTCACCACCGGTGCCCGCGATTTTTTGTCGCTCGCGATCGGCGTCGCAGGGTGTGCGATCGCGGGACCGATGGAATTGTTCTTTCCGGAAAGCTTTGCCGGCACACCGTGGCTTGCCTGGCTCATGCTCCTGTCGCTGTATGGGATGTTGGCACTGATGATCGTGCTCCTCTCCCGCCCGCGGCTCATCGTCTACAACCTAACCACCAGCCAACTTCGCCCCACTCTGGCCAAAGTTGTCTCAAAACTCGATCCAGAAGCACGCTGGGCCGGCGATAGTGCCTTTCTGCCGAACCTGGGCGTGCAGTTTCTGGTCGAGCCATTCAACGTTCTAAAAAATGTGCAGTTGGTGGCTTCTTCCCCTGCCGCCAATGTCGATGGCTGGCGTCTGCTCGAAAAGGAACTTGTGCAGGCCCTGCAGCCGGAACGTACGACGCCCAATCCGTTCGGCTTTGTGTTGACCACGTTTGCTTCACTCCTTGCCGCGGCCGTCGTCTACAGCCTGCTCACGCATCCCGACCGAATCTCCCATTCGCTCGAAACGATGCTGTTCCCCGACAATCCTCCTCAAGTGGAACCGGTCAAACCAACACCACCAACCGAACCCGTGGATTCGCCTCCGGTGGATAAACCAGAAAATGAATCAAGCAAATCGAATGACCCGGTGAAGGAGTCAAGCGACAATCCTGCCGATGAACCGGCAAGCGAACCCGACCCGCCATCTTCTGAACCCCCTGCCGATAATCCGTAACCGCCAACCTTGGCTGGGAGAAATTCTGTGAATCGCCTTGTCGTCCCCACCCATCCCCTTGTCCGTCATCATCTCACCCGTCTGCGTGACAAAGACACGCCCCCTGCCGAGTTTCGTCGACTCGTGCAGCGACTTGCCGCGCTCCTCGCCTACGAAGCGACGCGCGACTTGCCCTTGACCCCCTGCAAGGTCCACACGCCCCTCATCGAAACTGATGCCGAAGAAGTCACCGCCCGTATCGGGATCGTACCGATTCTCCGCGCTGGACTTGGCATGGTCGATGCTGTGATGAACTTTCTTCCCGATGCCGAAGTCTGGCACCTCGGTCTCTATCGCGATGAAAAAACAGCCATGCCCGTCGAATACTACAGCAAACTTCCCCCTACGGACCCTGTCGATGTCGCACTCGTGATCGACCCGATGCTCGCTACCGGTGGATCTGTCGCTGCTGCCGTCGATGCGCTCCGCCGTTGGAATGTTCCGCGGGTAAAAGTTGTTTCACTCATTGCATCACAGCCCGGTGTCGATGCTCTGCTGGCTCAATTTCCCGAACTGCAAATTGTAGTCGCCGTCGTCGATCCGATCCTCAACGATCACAAGTACATCGTGCCAGGACTCGGCGATGCCGGGGATCGAATTTTTAATACGAAAAAATAGTAGTAGGCACACTCCGTGTGCCGTTCCGATCAATCGGTAAATGATCGCTAATGGTGTCGGAGAGAAAGTCTTCGACAGGTTAACGGCACTCGAAGCGTGCCTGCTACTTTGATTTCTCCCCCAGCGGCACATCGCGATACGCTTTATGACAACTGCTGCACTGCTCGGTTGCCATTTTGAATAACTCGGACGCACGAACCTCGTCCAACGGCATTTCCGGCGTCGCAGACAGGAACACTCGTTCCAGTTCCTCTGCCGTTTTCTCACTCGCTTGCAGCATTACGCGGAAGCCTTCCGGCTGCTCTTTCACGGCATCGGTTCGCAGCAGTTCGGTGTACTGTTCGCGGAGCAGCAACGCTTCATGAGCGGCAGATAAGTCCGGATGATCCGGCAGCGTTTGCCACTGGTTCTGCGACAGCTTCTTGAGGTGATCGTGCAGATGCTCGACCTGCACCATGGCCTCGGCCAGAGGAGGAATCTTCATTCTCTCGGGGTAATCCACTTCCAACACATCTAGCAACTTCGCGTCGATGGCTCGCGCCCTCTCGGCTGATTGATACAAGCCGCGATAGTTCGGATTCGTGCCGGCAGTCTTCAAAACGGCTAAGGCCTGACTGGCGGGGAGCATACCAGCGCCGACACAAGCCACCGCCGCCGCCGCAGGACTGCGATGCTTCCCGTGATGACAATGGATGTAAATCGGGCCGGGCAGATCTCGAACCGCTTTAGCTAACTGCGGCACGCGTTCAGCAGGAACGCCGTCGTAACCGTGCGGCAGATGAACATATTGCAGGCCGTACTTCTTTGCGAGTTCCACATCAGGGGTCGCGCCGTCGACGCTGATAATCGTCTTCACCCCCAAGTCTTGAAGTTCCTGAAACGCAGCATCCCCTTCCGGCAAACCGCCCGAGATCACTTTCTCGGTCAGGCGATAAGCGTTTGGCAACTGTGGCACATTCAGTTTTTCAGGCACATAGGCGGCCCCCTTCTCGGCTGGATCGGGTTCGGCGGGAGACTCCGGAACCGTGGAATTCGCCGGCGCAACCGGCGGCGCAGGGGGGGATTCGCAGCCAACGGCCAGCCCCAGCACGAAACCGATCACTACCATTCGAATTGTCTGTCCCATGTTGAAAAATCCTTGGCCAGGTCCGAACGCAATCTCGTCGCGCCCTGTTCTTTCCCGCGGAGGGGCGGATGGTGCGAGCCAGTTCACTACCAATCGTTCGTTTGACGAGCGGGAACCGTGATTCGAATCGGCCAACGATCCGCGCCGCTCGCTCCCGCGTCTAGTATTTGAACTGATTATGCTGCGCGTCATGGGGTTCTGACGAGCCCCGAACTGGGTGAACAGTCGAGTTTGTCGTATTTTTGGAAACTGGTTTACACACCTCCTAAACGACTTTAAGTGTTGTAATGAGAACTACTTAACAATTAATCGCGAAATATGGCTGTTAGCGCCCCAAGCAGGGGGTTTGAACAGGGGGCGAATCTCGGTTGTTCCATGAGTCGCGGTGATGCCAGGCCGCGTCTGGCTTCCGCCGCCTCAGCAACATTGTTCGCCTGCACCACCCGAGTTATTGTCCAAACCGACTGATGGATTGTCAATTATTAAGACATATATGCTAAGCAATAATTGCAAAGCGCATGCCGGCGGCGACTTGGTTGCTACAGAAACACGCTGCAGCGCGATCCGTCGATAGGGATACAGAGCATCGCTTTAGACCACTTCGGCTGCAATCGATCGGGGGACCCCCAGCGGCAAGAGTGTCCCCTGCATTACAGTTCACTGCCAGCGTTACCAATACAAATTCATCCCACCGTAGCCGGCAATTCCTGGCACGCCAAAGCCGCGGACTTCTTCGTAGCGCGTGTCGGTCAGGTTATCACCCCGAACAAAGAACTCGACGGGATCCAGCGGACGCCAACTGGCCGTCATGTTTAAGGTGACATACGAGTTGAGCACGCCGATGCCGCCGGGAGAGCCGAAATCGGAATCGAGGCGGTTCCCCACCGCGAGCAGATAAGCAGAAACCTGCGCTTGCTGATCGGGAAACAGTCGCGTCACCGCCAAGGTCCCTTTGTTGTAAGGGCGGCGGAGCAGTCTCCGATCCGCGTCGGCATCATAGGCATTGTCGTACGTGTAAGTGCCACTCACCACCCACAAATCGCTCGCTTGCCACCCGGCCGTCAATTCCACCCCTTGGCTATTCGATTGACCGACGTTGACCAGTTTGAAGCCACCGGTCCCCGGATCGAACGAGAAAATGATTAGATCGGTGAAGTCGTTCCGGAAGAATGTCCCATCGATCCAGTAACGGCCCCCATCGAAATCCTTGCGCAGCCCGGCATCCCAGCCAAAGCTTTTCTCCGGACGCAAAGTTCCATTCGCGAAGCCAAACGGATTGGTCACGCCGAAGAAGTTTTCCGACAAGGCCGGTGCTCGAAAGCCCGTTCCCACCGAACCGTGCGGCGCGAACCCGGTTTCGCCGACGTTCCAGATCGTCGTCACGCGGTACGTGTTCGCTGGCCCGGCGCGACTATGATCATCCCACCGCACGCCGGCCGAAGTCGTCCATTGATCGAACAGTGTGATGCTGTCCTGCAAATACACGCTGGCCATGTTCTGCGTTCCCACCTCGGCCATATCGAACGCAGAAGCCTCGACTTGCGCGTTTTCGTGGTAGTAAACCGCGCCGGCAGTCAGCGTGTTGAATTCGGTGACGTCCCAATCGGCTTGATAATCGAGTTGCTTGGTTTGTCCACCAAAGAAGGGGCGTTCGAACGAGGACGGCAGATTGTCTGCCCGCTTCACGTCGTTATAGCTGAAGCCCAGTTTTTGACGAACCCTCGTATCGTTCGAGACATGTGCCAGTTGCAGTCGGTTGGCAAAGTTTTGCGAGCGGACAATCCGACCAAACTGATCGACGGGGAGGAACGGGGCCGCGCTTTGGAATTGATCGATCCCCACATGAGCATCGCTCCAGCGCATGACGTAGTCGACGTTCCAATTCTCCGTGAGGTTTGCCCCGATGCGCGACGAGATCGTACCATTCTCGTAGAGATCGCTTTCCGTGTTCCCGTTGCGAGCGTCGGCAGCGCTGATGCCGTCGGTGTGGAGCCACGAACCACCGATCGAGTAATAAACCTCGTTGCTGCTGCCGCTGGCTTGAAATCCCGTCTGCCCGGTCCCAAAGCTCCCCCCCATTCCAGAGGCCTTGCTTTGCAACGGGCCTTCACCGCGCTTGGTAATGATATTGATCACGCCGCCGATGGCGTCACTGCCATAGAGAGTGCTTTGCGGGCCGCGCAGAATTTCGATGCGCTCGATGTTGTCGGTTTGCAGGTTGCTGAAATCGAATCGTCGGGAAGGATCGGAAGGATCGTTCAGCGGAATGCCGTCCAGAATCACCTTGGTGTGATTCGAGTTCGCGCCTCGAAGAAAGACGCTGGTCGATTGTCCCGGCCCACCGGAACGAACCACATCCGCTCCTACAACCTGCCGCAGCACTTCAGCCACGCTGGATTGCTTGAACTGCTGCAATTGCTCCTGGGTGATGACTGTGACGGAACTGCCGGTGGAACCACGATTTTCGGAGCGATTATCGGGAGTGAGAACCACATTGCTGCCGCCGCCGGCTGAACCTTCCGGCAGCGGGTTCGCGGGAAACGGCCCAGGCTGATCGGCAGGCTGGCCCGGAATGACGGTATCAGGCAGTTGCGGCGAAAGATTGTTGTTTGGCGTATCAGCGGGTACGGCTGTCTCGTCGGGTACCGCGACAACACCGTCCGCGGTTGCGGCCGCATTCTGCGCGAATAGCAACGAACTGACACCTAGCAGCGAGCCTTGAGCGGCGAGGAAACTGCTTAATGCAATGATAAACGAACGCTGGCGAAGCGTTCTCCGATTCCAAAAGCGCATAGGATCTCCGGTTTCCCTCCCACGGGGAACTTGGCGGACATGGATCCTTCAGACCAGTTATCCTGGCTTGGGTTCGACCTCGGGCTCGCCTTCCCAGTCTCGCGACCAGTGGCTGCGTGCGCTGCGAGAAACGTGTTCTGCGTAACGTCCGCGTGAGCCGTCGTCCCCCTTACAGTCGCGGGGCGGCGGAAGCTTTGCACTTCTCTTCCCTGAATTCCAAAGGCGACGCAAAGTTGCGCCGATGTCGTTCGTATCGGTTGTGCGGAATAGACACTGCTTGTTATTTGGAGCAGGCGTCAATCTCCAAGCTGGCAAGGCGTGCTATCATCGATGGGCGTTGTGGGGCGTGAAGAGTGGTGTGTGATTTGTGGGATGAGAAGCAGACTTTGCAATCGAAAGCCTGTTCTTTTAGCCCCCAGCTTTAGCTGGGGGGCAGAGGCTACCCTCGACTGATTTCCTACTGGCTTCAGCCAGCGAATGTTTATCGAGTTCCCTTGTTTTGAGTTGCCCGTCGAATAACGGCTAAAATTATTGGCGTGGAAATGGAGCTACCTTTCACCGAAACCATTTCTCCCGACCGCGCGGGTGCCACTGCTGGCTTGTCCGGCAGTGCAAATCTCTTATGGAGTTTCTCAATCGAGACTGCAACCGCTCCATGTAGTTTGAACTCGCAGATACCGTTGTTGGTTGGCACCCTCGGCAAGAAAGATGGAAGCCCTTCCTGAACTTAGCACTGCTGGGCGAGCCAGCAGTGGCACCCGTTGAATGAACGCGAATCACCCGCATCCATCCGAATCCGTTTCCCCACAGCGTTTGCATGCCGCGGCTGCGAAGGTGCGCCGCGATCTGTTGGCGGAACGCTGCGCAGCAGGACATTGGATCGGTGAGCTTTCGACCTCGGCGCTGTCGACCGCGACGGCGGTGAGTGCGCTGGCGATCGTGCGAAAACATCTCGATGGCGAAGCAAAGGATGCGAAACTTTCGCCCCTGATCCGCAACGGTGTGAAGTATCTCATCGAGCATCAAAACGATGATGGCGGATGGGGAGACACCGATCTGAGCTATTCGAACATCGCCACCACGATGCTCGGAGTCGCCGCGCTAACTTTAGCAGGTGAGGCCGAAACTCACGCAGTTATTTTGCAGCGGGCGAATGATTACATTGAACGCGCCGGCGGATTAGACGGGCTAAAGAAGCGTTATGGCGTCGACAAAACGTTCGTCGTGCCGATCCTCACCAACTACGCCCTCGCCGGGCTGATCGAGTGGAAGTACGTCTCGCCACTGCCGTTCGAACTCGCCTGCGTGCCGCAAAGTTGGTATCGCTTCGTCGGCATGCCGGTGGTCAGTTATGCGATTCCCGCGCTGGTTGCGATCGGGCAGGCGAACTATTTCCATCGCCCGCCCTGGAATCCACTGATGAAGTGGATTCGCGGCGCGAGCGTGAATCGTTCGCTGGAAGTGTTGCGCAAGATGCAGCCCCAGAGCGGCGGATATTTGGAAGCGGTGCCGCTGACAAGCTTTGTCTTGATGAGCCTGGCTTCAACGGGCAGAGCGGAACATCCGGTCGCGCAGCAAGCGGTAAAGTTTTTGCAGGACTCCGTCCGACCCGACGGTAGTTGGCCCATCGATACAAACCTCGCGACCTGGGTGACGACGTTGTCGCTGAATGCGCTCTCAGAAGGTTCCGAACTCTTCGCCGACGAAGACGATCCGTTTCAACCCGCCGTGCTCGATTGGCTTTTGAACTGCCAATACAAAGTGCGGCATCCCTTCACCGGCGCTGATCCCGGCGGCTTTGGCTGGAGCGACCTCAGCGGTGCGGTTCCTGATGCGGACGATACGCCCGGTGCGCTTATCACCTTGGCCGCGTGGCATCGTCGCCCAACGACAACCGCGGAACAAAAAGCTCGCATAGAAGAGGCGGCGGCGCTGGCCCTGCAGTGGCTTGTCAACTTGCAAAACCGCGACAGTGGTTGGCCGACGTTTTGCAAAGGTTGGGGGAAGCTGCCGTTTGATCGCAGCGGCGTGGACCTCACAGCCCATGTCATCAGGGCGTTTTACGCTTGGCTCATTGCGGGTGAACCGCAGGAAGACGCATTCCGAAGAAGACTCGCCCGCGGAATTTCGGATGGCAATCGGTTCATTTTGAGTCGGCAACATAGCGACGGAAGCTGGTCCCCGCTTTGGTTTGGCAACCAGGAACGTAACGACGAAGACAACCCGATCTATGGTGTTGCGAAAGTGCTCGCCATGTTTCGCGACCTCGAGACGCCGCCTGACATGGATAGTATCCAGAAAGGTAACGGCTTTCTGTGTAGCACCCAGAACCCCGATGGCGGTTGGGGAGGGGATCGCCGGATGCGTCATTCAAACGACGTTCACTCGTCAATCGAGGAAACATCCTTGGCCGTGGAAGCGCTATTGCCAGGTCGCAGCGAGCCGCCGATTCAAGCAGCCATCGATCGGGGGCTGGCCTTCCTCGTCACCGCCGTCGAACAAGACAAACACCGCCAACCGGCCCCCATTGGCTTCTATTTTGCGAAGTTATGGTACTACGAACGCCTTTACCCCCTGATTTTTGCCGCATCGGCCCTCTCGCGGGCCACTAACGCAGTGGCAGAGGACTGATTCTTCGTGAATAATGGGACTGCCAGAACAAAACCGCACACCCGTGGTTAAACCTCTCGAAGCCCTCCCGCCTGACCTGCCACCTGGAAGGACCGCATTTTGGCCACTGTTCCCGAAACGCACACCGCCGAGCAGCTACCTCCCGAGTTCGCAGGCGAATTGCCCAAGCGTTCGAAGCGTCGGCAAACGGCCCACTTAAAGCTCGTTCCGCAAGAACTTGCCGAGCGCGAAGCGCTGCGGCAACGTTGCGTGGAAGTCGCGGCCCGACTCGATAAATCCCGCCCGCTGACCAAAGACGAAATGGAAGCGGTCGCCCGGCGGATGCTCGAAGAAGCGGGCCAGCCGGAAGGTTACATCGGCTGGGCAATGGTCGTGCTGGCATCCGAATTTTTCAAGGATCAGGTTGCCCAAACCCCGCCGTCCCGAAGATTGTTCCTTTTGCCCCACTGCTTAAAGCACGCGGAAGGCTGCCCGGCCGACTACGACGAGTTTGGCCTCGACTGCAAAAAGTGCGGCGCGTGCAGCATCGCCGATTTCCGCGCCGTCGCGGAACAGATGGGTTACAAGGTCCTGGTGGCCGAAGGTTCGCCGATCGTGCTTAAGATCATTGTGGGGGGCTACATCGACGCCATCGTCGGCGTGGCCTGCTTGAACGTCCTCGAAAAGGCGATCGATAAGATTCTCCTGGCCGGCATTCCCTGCATGGCCGTGCCGCTCCTTTCGAGCGATTGCCGTAACACGTCGGTTGATGAGAGCTGGGTTCATGAAATGGTGAAGTTGGTGGGTTCCGCTCCTGCGGAATCGACCCGGTCTTACGTTCACTTGATGCGCGCCGCGGCCAAGATGTTTGAGCCGGCGGAACTCGATCGCTTGTCACCACGACTGCGAGGGGGGCCGAGATTAGCCGAGGTGAACGGCCAAGGAATCGCCGGGCTTGATCCGCTCGCTGCGACCGAAGCGCTCGCGTACGACTTCCTCGGCAAGGGAGGCAAATACTCTCGACCGTTCATCACGCTGGCCGTTTATGACGCGTTGACCGGGGGCGAAGGAACACAGCGCAACGGTGCGGAACATATCGCCGGCTTCAGCGATTCGATCCGCCGCTGTGCGATGTCGATTGAAGCCTTCCACAAGGCTTCGCTCGTGCACGACGACATTCAAGACGGCGACGAATTTCGCTACGGCGAGCCGACGATGTACCGCAGCCATGGCGTGCCGACGGCGATTAACGTCGGTGACTTTTTAATTGGATTTGGCTATCGACTCGTCAGCCGCGAAATCAAAACCCTTGGTGCGGAAGTCGTCGCCGATGTGCTCGATCATTTGGCTGAATCCCACTTGCGGCTCTGCGAAGGGCAAGGGGCGGAACTCTTGTGGCGTGATTCGCGCGATAAGCGGCTTAAGCCCATCGATGCCCTCAAAATCTATGCCCTGAAAACTTCTCCTGCTTTCGAAGCTGCGGTTCTCACCGGGATGCGACTCGCCGGGCCGATGGAGCAATACCGCGATTCGGTTCGTCAGTTCGCTCGCAACCTGGGAGTGGCTTTTCAAATCCTCAACGACCTTGGCGACTGGCAAGGAGACGAGAACAATAAACTCGCTGCCGGGCTCGATGCGCTGGGTGGTCGTCCGACGGTGTTGCTTGCGCTGGCACTCGAAGCTTTGCCTGCCGCGGAACAAGCAGAACTGTTAACGCTGATTGATTCGTCCCCAGACATGGGGCTCTCGACCGCCGCACGCTTGAAACGAGTTCGCCAACTCTTCGATCAAGCCGAAGTTTTTGAACAAGCTCATCGCCTGGTCGATAAGCATCAAGAACGTGCTGCCGCCATTGCCGATAAGCTCGAACCAGCGGAACTCAAGCGGCTGTTCCATTACCTGATCGATACGGTTTTAGAACGTCCGTTGGAAGCGGAAGTGAAAAAGCCCGTGCTCGTTCAACTTGGTTAATTGTGAAGAAGCGAGCTATTCGAACTGGCTATGCGCCATTTGAATCAGTGATAGCTCTCTGCTTTCTAGCAGTCGTCCTCGGCGTGTTTAAGTTGGGGCACCTGACCGCACGAACTTACGGGGCATCACGTTTTGCATCATTCGCGTGGGGCATTGCCTCCGAAGTTGCGTTTTGGTCTATCGCTTTAGCAACCGCTTACCTTGCTGCCCTTGCCTCGACTCGCCAAGATGACGAGGAATCGTTTCTTGAAAACTTCTCCGGCTATTTGGCGAGTGGAGTTATCGCGGCAGCAATGATTCTCTTCGCGATCGAAGTAGCTAACTTTGTATGGTGGATAGTTGTGAAAACCGTCGCCTGACGACGTCCACTCGAAATATCGAATTTTCGAGTTGTCGCTCACTCTTTCCCCAGCGCACGATCCATCCGCTTCAAGCAACTTTCTTTCCCCAGCAGCGCCAGGCAATCATACACGCCCGGGCCGACACTTTTGCCGGTCACGGCCACACGGATGGTGTGAATGATGTCGCCGATCTTGATTCCCTCCGCTTCCAAAAACGCTTTCAACGCTTCTTCCAGCGGGCCGATCTCAAACGGGTCGACGAGTACGAGTTTTTCCTTGAACTTGGCGAGCAACTCCCGCGATTGCGGAGGCGCAACGCGTTTCGCAAAATCCTTCTCGTCGTAGACCAGGTATTCGTCCTTCACGAAGAAGAAGTCCGCGTATTCCAGGATGTCTCCCATCACCTTAAGTCGATCGCCTGCCGCTTCGATGATGCGCGTCAGCTTCGGTGCCACATCGCACGGCGGCGGGGTCGGCAACAGTTTTGCCGCCTGCAGCATGTCGCACATTTTAGAAACCTTCTGCTTGATCGGCAGTAGCTGCATGTGCCGATCTTCGAAGGCCCAGAGCTTCTTGCAGTCAAAACTGGCGGGGGCTTTGGTGACTCGTTCCAGCGAAAAGTGCTGAATCATTTCGGCCACCGTGAAGTCCTCGGTCTTGTCGTCGAGCGACCAACCGAGCAGCACCAGGTAGTTGAGTACCGCACTCGGCAGATAGCCGACATCGCGATAGAAGTCCACGATCACCGGGTTGAAGGTGTCAGCCGAAATCTGCTTCCCCATCCGCAGCGCAATTGCCTCACCTTGGTCGTACATTCGCTTGAAGTCCGGGTTCTTCAAGTACTGCGGAATCTTGCGCTTGCTGAGCTTGTTCTTGCTTCCCGGCTCGGCTACGAACGGCAGGTGAGCGTAGGCTGGTCGCGGATAACCTAGCGCATCGACGATAAAAACCTGTCGCGGCGTGTTCGAAAGATGCTCTTCCGCGCGAATGACGTGGCTGATCTCGAAATCAAAATCGTCAACAACATTGGCCAGGTGATATAAGCAAGTGCCATCCGCCCGCTGAATCACATGATCCTGCTCCCGAGCCCAATCGAATTCGCATCGCCCGCGAACCAAGTCTTCAATGATGCACTTCCCTTCGCGGGGCATCTTCAGCCGCACCACGCCCTGCCGACCTTCCGCTCGAAATTTCTCCGCCTGCGCATCGTCTTCGGCCATCCACTTGCGGCTGTACAAAAACGGCCGTTTTGCTTCGTCCGCTTCTTTGCGTTCAGCCGCCAGATCGTCCGGCGAGGCAAAATCGCGATAGGCATGCCCGCTGGCCAGAAGTTTCTCGACCGCCGCCTGATACTGCGGCAACCGCTGCGACTGAAAATACGTTCCGTGCGGTCCGCGGCTGGAAAGGCCGTCATCGGTCGGCCCTTCGTCCCAATCCATGCCCAGCCATTTGAACCCTTCCAGGATCGGCAGCAACGCCTCGGCGACGTTGCGCTGGCTATCGGTATCGTCGATGCGGAGGATGAACTGACCACCGTGATGCCGGGCAAAAAGCCAGTTAAACAGGGCGGTGCGAACTCCGCCGATGTGCAGATAACCGGTGGGGCTGGGAGCAAAACGAGTGCGAACGGTAGACATAAGTGAGTTAGCGATGGTCGATTCGATTCGGAGAATGCCTGAACAGGATTTTGCCTGCTGTGCCGATTCTACCGCACGCTGCCATTTTGAGGGACGCAGGCGAGCCAGGAACTCCTTACGCGCGCCTTGCCGTTCAAATATGCTGGAAGGATGACTAGACCTGTACCTCCTCCCGTTCTAACCCCGGCTGAAAAAGCCGAACGCTTGCGCGAATGCCAGCGATGCGGCCGAAATTGGGGGCTTGTGTGGGGTCTGCTGCTGATCGTGGGAGGCGCGATCGGGGCCGACTACTGGATCGGCGTCCCCGCAGATGCCCAGGCCACCTTCGTTGGCGGGCAGCGCTGCGCGGAATGTCACCAGCACGAGGCGAATCTGTGGACCGGTTCGCACCACGATCTCGCCATGGATCACGCCACGAACGCATCCGTGCTGGGGGATTTTAACGACGCAACGTTTGAGCATCACGGCATTGTGAGCCGGATGTTCCGCCGCGGGGAAAAGTTTTACATCAATACCGAAGGGCCAGACGGAAAGTTAGCCGATTTTGAAATCAAGTACACCTTTGGTGTCTCGCCACTACAGCAGTACCTCGTCGAATTCGATCGCCCGGACGACATGCCGCCGCACGAAGTGGCTCGCCTGCAATGTCTGCGGATTTGCTGGAACACCTTAAAGAAGGAGTGGTTCTATCTCCCGCCCCCCGATGTTTCAGAAAAGCTGGAACCGGGAGACGATCTGCATTGGACAGGTGTCGCGCAGCGCTGGAACAACATGTGTGCCGACTGTCATTCCACGAACCTGAAGAAAAATTTTGATGTGGCGACGAATGTGTACCACACGACGTTTTCAGAAATTGATGTGAGTTGCGAAGCTTGCCACGGGCCGGGCAGTTTACATGTGCAACTCGCCGAAGCTCCAGGCTTCCTGAAATGGGATCGGAAGCTCGGTTATGCATTGGCCGATCTGAAAGGGAAAGATGTCCTTGATAACAAGCCTCAAGTTGAAACCTGCGCTCCCTGCCACTCCCGCCGCCGCGTGCTCGATGCGCCCTATCCTGGTGGGCAACAGTTTCATAATTTCTTCGCTAATGAATTCTTGGCGGAGAACGCCTACCACGCCGATGGGCAGATTTTGGACGAAGTCTACGAATACGGCTCTTTCTGTCAGAGCAAGATGTACCACAAGGGAATTAGGTGCACCGACTGCCACAATCCCCACAACTTGAAGCTGAAGTTCGAAGGGAACAAACTCTGCACCTCTTGCCACGCTCATCCTGCCAGCCGCTACGACATCCTGAGCCATCATCATCACCGCGATGGGACCGCGGGTGCGCAATGCGTGAATTGCCACATGCCCGTCACCACGTATATGGAAGTTGATCCGCGGCGCGATCACAGCCTGCGCATGCCGCGCCCCGATTTGAGCGTGCAATTTCAAACGCCGAACGCTTGCACCGGTTGTCACATTGAGGATGTCAAAGGGAAACTTCCTGCCGATGTGACCAAAGCACCGCTCCGCGAGTATGCCGATTGGTTGCGTGTCGCGCGCGAAGGGAACAAAACGATTGCTGAGGAATTGGCCAAACTCGATCAATGGTCGGCCGACGCCGTTGTGAAGTGGTACGGCAAAGATCGGAAAAGCAACGTGCCACACTTCGTAGAGAAATTAGCCCCTGCTCGCAAAGATGCGGCCGAAGGAGTTTCAGGATTGCTCGAACTCCTGGGGGACGACAAGCAGCCTGACATAGCTCGCGCTACAGCCGCCATTGATTTAGGGCCCTTTGCCGAACAGCCGGAAGTTGTTCAAGCTTTGGCGAAAGCGCTACAAGATGACAGCCCGCAGATTCGTGCTGCAGCGGTGATGAGTTTCTTCTACGGTGGCGATGCAGCCCAGCTGAACGTGGTGGTGCCGCTCCTCGATGATCCAATTCGCTTCGTTCGAATCGAAGCCGCTCGTGCATTGGCTCATATTCCTGAAGAAAGCTTGCATGCCAAGGTCGCCCGCCGGCGGGACGAAGTGATGCGCGAATTCGAAGCCAGCGTATTGATGGACAACGACCGTGCCAACGCCCACTTGGTCTTAGGCAGCATGTACGAATCGGCGGGACGTTTCGCGGAGGCAGAAACGGCTTATCGAAATGCACTACGGGTCGAACCCAATGCCGTTGGTGCTCGACGGAATCTATCGGCCCTGTTGGAAGCCCGGTCGCAGGAATTCATGCGTCAGGCCCAGCAGTTCGCGGCTCAACGTAATCGCGAAGCCGCCGAATTTGCCCACACGAAGGGAATTGAACTGCAAGATCAAGTAATCGAACTGCGCGAGCAAGAACTGGCATTGCTCAAGCGTGACGCTGCCCTGGCTGCCAACAACGCGGCCGTTCAGCACAACTTGGGACTGAGCCTGTACTTGCATGGCAAATTTCAAGAGTCGGAAGCAGCGTTAAAGCGGGCGGCAGAACTTGCTCCGGAAGAACCTCGCTTTGCGTACTACCTATCGATCTTCTATCGTGATACGGGGCGGCCCAAGGAAGCGACTGAGTGGGCGAAAGTCGCTGCCAAATTACGTCCCGATCGGCCGGAATATCGTCAACTCGTGGATGAGTTGAAAGCCGACGCGAATGCCGGACAAACACTTCCGGCGGAGCCTGGGAAAGAGAAGTAAGCGCCTTTAGCCCTTTTTCGCCTCACTCACAAAAGCCCGCGTTACTTCCTGTTGCGGGTCCTCAAAAATCTGCTGCGGCGGACCTTTCTCTGCAATTCGCCCTTCGGCCATCACGTAAACCGTGTGAGCCACGCTCCGGGCGAAGCCCATGCCGTGCGTGACGACGATCATGGTCTGTCCTTCCTTTGCCAGATCTGCCATGACGGAAACCACCTCGGCCGTCATCCGCGGATCGAGCGCGCTGGTCGGCTCGTCGAACAAAATGGCTTTGGGCCTCATCGCGAGTGCGCGCGCTATGGCCACGCGCTGTTGTTGACCGCCGGAAAGAGTTGTTGGGGAGACGTGGGCTTTGTGATCGAGCCCAACACGCTTCAAAAGTTCCAAGGCTTCCACATCGGCTTGCGCTTTGAGTTTGTGCAGGACGGTGCGAGGCGCAATGGTGACGTTATCGAGGACCGATAAATGGGGAAACAGATTGAACTGCTGAAAAACCATGCCGACCTGCTGGCGGATATTCAGCAAGGCAGCGTCGTTTTTATGTGAAAACGCAGCAGGGGTGAGTTCCAGGCTCTGCGCAACCGTGATTTTTCCCTGCTCGAAAGTCTCCAGGCCGTTGATCGTGCGTAGCAGTGTACTTTTGCCCCCACCGGATGGGCCGAGCAGCACGGCCACTTCTCCTCGTTCCACCGTCATTGAAATGCCGCGAAGAACTTCCACTTCACCGTAACGCTTATGCAGGTCATTAATTTCAATCATCGTTGCCCCTCCGCCATTTTTCGTTCCATGCGGCTGACCAAAATCGTCAGCGGGTAACTCATCGCCATGTAGAACAACGCGGTCACAATCCCGAGTTCCACCACTGCCCCGGCACTTTGTGCCTGAATGTAATATTGCTTGCTCAGTTCGACGATGGTGATGACTGAGCAGACGGCCGTGTCTTTGAAGAGGGCGATGAAGTCGTTCATCACGGGGGGAATCACCAAACGGAAAGCTTGCGGAATGATGATCTGCCGCAAGGCGAGGCTCCGCGTCATTCCCAGCGACAGGGCGGCCTCCATCTGTCCTTTGGGAATCGCGAGCAACCCTGCGCGATAAATTTCCGCTTCGTAGGCGGAGTAATTCACCGCGAGGCCGATGATCGCAGCTACCAACGGGGGCAGCGACGGGCCAAACTCCGGCAGCAGAAAGAAGATGACATAAAGCTGCAGAACAATCGGCGTGCCACGAATGATTTCCACGTACCAGCCGAGCGGTGGCCTGAGCCACATCGGTCCGTAAAGTCTCCCCACGGCAATCGCTAAGCCGGCTGCGACGGCGAGCGGCATCGACGTGAGGGAAAGAAAGACCGTGATGAACGCCCCTTGCAACAGCAACGGCACGCGGCGGAGAAGTACTATAAATCGACTCTCAGGCACTAGCTGCGGTGCATCGCCAATCTCTGCTTCGAGATCGGGCCGAAAGTTGCCCCGTTCATCCGTCAACAAGCCGCGGTGTTGTTGAATCTCGTTCCACATGCCGTACTTCCGCAGAATCTTTGGAATACTGCCGTCCTGCCAGCATTCGAGCAGGGCCTGATTCAAGGCCCGGGTCAGCGACTCATCTTCCTTGCGCGTCAGCATGACGTAGTAGCCCGGGGCCAAGGGTTCGCCGAGCCGTCGCAGTTTGGTGAAGCGTTGTTCGTAGTAGGTAACGATCGGCAGATCTTGCAACGTGGCATCCACGCCGTCGATTCCAAGCTCCACGGAATGCATCGCATCGGTGTTGCCATCGAAGACGAGCAATTTCACGCTATCGGAATAGTTTTGCCGCAGATACTCTTCCGCTGCTGACCCGCCGAGCACCGCGATGGTCCATTTGCCGTTGGCGGTTGACTTCAGGTCGTCCCAGGATTTCAGGCGCTCGTCGTCCTTTCGCACCATCAACTGCAGTTCATAAACGTAATACGGAAGTGGAATGCCGAAGCGTTCCGCGTAGATGGGCTTCCACTCATACCCATTCAGGACAACATCCAGATCACCCCGTTTGAGCAATTCCGGCAGTTTGTCCCACTGTCCCTGATGAAACTCAGCTTTCACGTTGAGCTTCGCCGCGAGCAGGTCCGCTATTTCAACTTCAAACCCTTGATAAAGCGTGGGGTTGTCGTCACGCGGAAAAACAAAGGGGCCTCCCCCTTCGGCATCGGCTCCCCAGCGAAGGGTGCCGCGCTCTTGAATCACCTTCAACGCGTCGTCTTGCGCATGAAGGGTACCGGCCAACACGACGACAAGCACCGAAGCTAAGAGCATTCCTAGCGCCGCGAAACAACGTCTTGGGCAACTTATCCAGCAACCAACTGTTTTCATGGCGACTCCCTCGCAACTGGCGACCGACCTCATCAGATGGTGAAAGTTCGCAACTTCCCAAACTGAGCGACCGCAAGATGGCTATGAATGTAATGCCCTGCGGGTGTCCGTCCCAGACGGCATTTTTCGAAACGGTTCGATCGACCTTGCCGCCGCGTCGATGTTGGTTTCGATCCCGATATCGAGTCCTTGCGGCAGATAAGTGCACGTTGTTCGGTTCCCCTGTTTGACCCCGCTGTTCTGGAGAGTTATGGTAGGGAGCTACGGACTGTTCGAAGCGATTGCTTCGTCCCGCCAATCTCTCCGGAGCTTTCCCACCATGCGTTCGATGTTATGGGCTCGTTTTCTGTTCCTGCTGCTGTTGTCTCCTGCGTTCTTGCAGGCCCAGGACGACGGCTTTGTTCCCATTTTTGACGGCAAGACGTTGGAAGGCTGGGATGGTAATCCCGATTTCTGGAGCGTCGAAGACGGGGCAATCACCGGCCATACAACGGCCGAGAAGCCGACCAAGGGAAACACCTTCATTATCTGGCGCGGCGGTGAAGTGGGTGATTTTGAATTCAAATGTGAATACAAGATCATCAATGGCAACTCCGGCATCCAATATCGCAGTTTTGAAGTGCCGAACGAAAAATGGGTTGTTGGCGGGTATCAGGCAGATTTTGAAGCGGGGAACACTTACTCCGGCATCAACTATGGCGAACGCTTTCGCGGCATTCTCGCCAATCGCGGACAGAAGACGATCATTAAGCAGCAAGAAAACGGCAGTCCCAAAGTAGAGGTCGTTGAGCAGTTTGGTGACAGTAAGGAAATTCAAACGAAGATCAAGAAAGAAGACTGGAACGAGTACACGATCAGCGGCAAGGGGTACACGTTCGAACATAAGATCAACGGCGTAACCACTTCGATTTGTACGGACGAACATAAGGATCGTCGCGCCAGCGGGATTCTTGCTTTGCAACTTCACGCCGGCCCGCCAATGAAGGTCCAGTTCCGTAACATCATGCTGAGGAAGCTAGATGCCCCGGCCGGAGACAAAGGCAATCAAGGCGCGCAAGGGGAGAAGGCAAGCGGAAAGAAGAAAATCGTTTTCCTGGCCGGTGGACCCAGCCACGGTTTTGGTGCTCACGACCATCTCGCCGGTTGCAAACTCCTGGCTGCTTCCCTGGAAAAGCACCTGGGCTATACGACGGAAGTGCATTACAAGGATTGGCCGAAGGATCTGACTGCTTACGACGGTGCCGATTGCGTCGTCATGTACAGCGATGGTGGCGGCGGACATCCGGCCAACTCTCGCCTGCAGGTGTTGGATGAGGTAGCCAAAAAGGGAATCGGGATCGTCTGTCTCCACTACGCGGTCGAAGTTCCGAAAGGGGAATCGGGAGACAAGTTTCTGGATTGGATCGGGGGCTACTTTGAAACGCATTGGTCGGTGAATCCCCACTGGGTAGCTGAATTTAAGAGCTTTCCTGATCATCCGATCTGTCGTGGTGTCGAGCCGTTCAAGTGCGACGACGAATGGTACTACCACATGCGATTTCGTCCCGAGATGCAGAACGTGACTCCGATTTTGTCGGCACTTCCACCGAAGGAAACGCTCAACCGCGGCGACGGCCCGCATAGCGGCAATCCTGATGTCCGCGCGGACGTGCTCGAACGCAAACAGCCACAGCACGTAGCCTGGGCTGCTACCCGCGAAGGTGGTGGGCGAGGCTTTGGTTTCACTGGTGGCCACAATCACTGGAACTGGGGAGACGACAACTTTCGCAAGGTGGTGTTGAACGCAATCACCTGGTGCGCTCAGGGCGAAGTGCCGGCTAAGGGAGTTTCCGACAACGCTGTCTCGCTCGACGATCTGCTGCAAAATCCTGACGAACAAATTCCTGCCAACTTCGATAAGAAGCGAGTCGTGGAGAAGTTCAATCTGAAGACGACTGCGACGCAATCGATCAAGAAAACTGGCCCGGCGGCCAAGCCCGTTTTTGCCAGCAGTACGATCACCACAGCGACTCCGGGTCATGCGACAGAAATCTCTGCCGACATTACCGGTGCGAAGCAGCTTTTTCTCGTCGTTACCGACGGTGGTGACGGCTTTGGTTGTGATTGGGCAAATTGGGCGGAACCACGACTGATCGCTGCGGATGGCAAGGAGAAGAAGCTAACGGAACTGAAGTGGAAGTCGGCGATGACTGGTCACGGTGCAGCCCAACTGAACAAGAACTGCGAAGGCAAGCCGATGAAGATCAACGGCAAAGAGGTGGAATACGGCATTGGTGTCCATGCTAACGCAGTCATCGCTTACGACTTGCCTGACGGGTTCACAAAGTTCAAAGCTCGTGGTGGTCTGGACAATGGCGGCAGCGGCCAAGGTTGCGGCTCAACGGTTGAATTCCTCGTCTACACTCAGCAGCCCCCAACGATCGTGACTGATGCCAAAGTGGCAGCCTCCAATTCTGCGATTCGCGATGCAGAGAACGCCATTGCCGGTTTGGATGTTGCGGATGGGCTGGAAGCAACTCTGTTCTCCAGCGAACCACAAATTTCGAACATCACCAGCATCGATATCGATGCTCAGGGACGCATCTGGGCCTGCGAAGTGAAGAACTATCGCAAGTGGAAAGACAGCCGGCCTGAAGGGGACCGCATCCTGGTTCTCGAAGACACCAACCAAGATGGCAAGGCAGACAAGCAAACCGTCTTTTATCAGGGTCGCGATATCGACTCCGCCCACGGTATCTGCGTGCTCGGCAACCGAGTGCTGGTCTCGGCCGGCGACAAGATTATTTCCTTCTACGACGATAACGGCGATTTGAAGTCCGACCGCAAAGAAAACCTCTTCACGGGAATCGCGGGCACCCAGCACGATCACGGCATTCACGCGATGATGTTTGGGCCGGACGGCAAACTGTACTTCAACTTCGGCAACAGCGGTAGTCGCTTAATGGACAAGGACGGCAAGCCAGTGAAGGATCTGGCTGGCAATGAAATCAACAGCAGTCGCAAGCCCTATCAGGAAGGAATGGTCTTTCGCTGCGATCTCGATGGCAGCAACGTCGAAACTCT
Source organism: Pirellulaceae bacterium (assembly GCA_041739545.1). Taxonomy (GTDB): domain Bacteria; phylum Planctomycetota; class Planctomycetia; order Pirellulales; family Pirellulaceae; genus JBGSNR01. Next base: position 67,835 of record JBGSNR010000049.1, read on the forward strand.
GGGCTGGAATTTCCGTAACAACTGGGAAGCCACGACCGACTCGTTCGGCTCGATCTGGCAGAGTGACAACGACGATGACGGCAACAAAGGGGTCCGCATTAACTTCGTGATGGAGTTTGGAAATTACGGCTACAAGGATGAGTTCACCGGCGCGGGCTGGCAACAGAAGCGCGAGAATATGGAAAAGGAAATTCCAGAACGTCATTGGCACTTGAACGATCCCGGCGTAGTGCCGAATCTGCTCCTCACTGGTGCCGGTTCGCCTACAGGGATCTGCGTCTACGAAGGACGACTGCTGCCAAAGGTCTTTTGGGATCAAGTCATTCATTGCGACGCCGGCCCGAATGTGTGCCGCGCTTACCCGGCAAAGAAGTCCGGAGCGGGCTACACGGCCGAAATGATTAACGTGTTGCACGGCAAGCGGGACAACTGGTTCCGTCCCAGCGATGTCTGCACCGCGCCCGATGGTTCGATCTTCGTCGCCGACTGGTACGATCCAGGCGTTGGTGGGCACAATCAGCAGGATGTCGATCGCGGCCGTATTTTTCGCTTGGCTCCGCCAGGCTCGAAATACGAGTTCGCTAAGTGCGATGTGAGCACGATCGAGGGTGCGATTGCCGCGCTACAAAGCCCGTGTCTTTCCACTCGCTACGAGGGTTTCACTGCCTTGCAAGCGAAGGGAGCCGACGCGCTGCCAGCGCTGAAGAAGCTGGCCTCTTCAACCGACAACCCGCGCATCAAAGCCCGGTCGATCTGGTTGCAAGGCAAGATTGCTGGCAATGGTCCTGCAGCCGTGAAAGAAGCCTTGGCCGACAAAGATCCCGATATCCGGATTGTTGGCGTGCGGCTCGCCCGGCAGTTGAACACAGATGTGGCAGAACTGAAGTCCCTCGCGAACGACAGTGCTCCTGAAGTTCGCCGGGAACTGTGCGTCGCCTTGCATCACAGCAAGTCCCCTGCGGCTCCAGAACTCTGGGCGCAACTCGCCCAGAAGTATGAAGCCGGGGATCGCTGGTACCTGGAAGCCCTTGGCATTGCTGCCGATGGTAACTGGGACGCTTGCCTGGAAGCGTGGTTGAAGACCGCCGGTTCCAACTGGGATACCCCTGCTGGACGGGACATCGCCTGGCGTAGCCGTGGCAAGAAGTCGCCGGAACTGCTGGCCCAGATTTTAAAGAATCCAGAGACGAAGGAAGAGGACCAGGCCCGGTATTTCCGTGCGTTCGATTTCCTCAGCGGGCCCGAGAAAGAAGCTGCTCTCAAGAGTATTGTGGAATAGCCTCCGCACGATGGCCCTCCGAGGCGGTCGTTTTCGGCAGCAATTGCCATAGAATGTACGACGGCCATCCGAGGCCGTCGATTGTGGTAGCAATTGCGAATGTCGTTGATGTTTACTAGTTGAACGCTGCAAGGCAAACTTCCCAACGCAGCGATTATTAGTGAAGTACGATGCCCCTCCGAGGCCGTCGATTGTGCATCTTTATTCTAAAACTGGCTGATGTTTACCCAAAATTGGCTTGCGAGGTAATCATCAGAGTTGTTGTTGTTGTTGGTCAAGGTACACGATGGCCTGAAAGGGCCATCGTCCGAGGTGGATTGCTGTTATGAATGGTCGGTATTCGTCTTTACTGTGTGCTGCTCTGCTTCTCAGTGCCACGCTCCTGGCGCAAGATCAAGCTCCGGAAGCCGCGAATGCGTATGGCGAGCCGACCGCCCGCGATCGGCTGGTAGTATCGACTCTACTCAAGTTGCCTGCCGCAAATCTGCTGGACAATGCGAAGGCCAAAGAATCGGTCCTGCGGGTGATGTTTGCGGAGCGGGGCACGGATCGGTTTGTCGAACTGGCGGAAAAATTTTCCGTGCCCGAAGCGGGGGAAGAATTGCTCCGATTAGCGGCAGCCGAACCGGAATCGACGCTCGGGGCGAATTCCGCTCGCGTAGCACTTAAGATTGCTCCCGCCGAGAAGATCGCCCTCGCTCTCAATGCGCGAGATGAAGATGCGGCCAAACTGCTCATGTCGCTCGCGAACGCGGGCGGTGCCGGGGCAGAAACCACTGTTTTGCCCGTCGTGCTGCAAGAGGGTCGTAGCGTGGGCGTTCGTTCGGCCGCGATTGCTGTGCTGGGCAAAACCAAGCCCGGGGCAGAGATGCTGCTCAAGTTGGTGCAAGATGGCAAGTTGACCGCCGACCTCAATTTCGCCGCCGCCAACGTCCTGCTCACCTTCCCCGAGGAGTCGATCAAGGTGGCGGCTGGCAAGCATCTCACGCTCCCTGCGACGGCAGATTCCAAACCCTTGCCGCCCGTAGCAGCATTGATCGAACGCAGCGGCGATGCGGCCCAGGGGCAAGAGGTGTTTATGAAAGCTGGCACGTGCATCAAGTGCCACAAGGTGAAGGGTGAAGGGAAAGAAGTCGGTCCCGATTTGTCGGAAATCGGCAGCAAACTTTCGAAGGAAGCGTTGTACGTTTCGATTCTCGATCCCAGCGCTGGGATCAGCCACAACTACGAAACTCACACGCTCCTGCTCGAAGATGGCACGGTAATTAGCGGGATCGTGGTGAGCAATACCGACAGCGAGGTCGAACTGCGCACCGCCGAGGCGATTATTCGGAAGTTCGCGAAAGACGAGATCGCCCAGATGAAAAAGCAGGCCACTTCGATCATGCCTGCCGGTCTACAAAAGAACCTGACAGCCGAAAATCTGGTGGATTTGGTGGAGTATTTGACGACGTTGAAGAAAGTAGGCTCGTAGTCCGCCCGTCGGTCATTTGCAGATAATCAGCACGTCGTACCGTCGATGCTATGCGGTTCTTTTATGGTCAAGTCTACTCCAGCGTCAGGTCAAAAACCGCCTGATTGCGGATGCATCATTGCTTCTTCATCAGGGCGCGGTACTCGCCAGAGAGCTGGTCAGGTCCAATAATGAGGAAGGCTTTCGGTGCTCGCATTTGTTGGCGGGTACGCCATGTGCAACGAGGTGGAGCCAGTTTTATTTTCTCAAGGATACCACGATGAATCGATCCAGCACCCAAGACCGCAACGGACAAGTTGCTCCGGAACTGAATACTCCTACCGATTTGCAGGCCGACGGAGTTACTGCCATCAGTGATCAACTGCGCAAATTGCTCGCCGATGTTTTTGCTCTGTACATCAAGACCAAGAATTTTCACTGGCACATGAGCGGGCGCCACTTTCGCGACTATCACCTGTTGCTCGACGAACAAGCGGCCCAAATTTTGGCAATGACCGACGATATCGCGGAACGTGCCCGCAAAATCGGCCGCACTTCGATCCTCTCGGTCGGCGACATCGCTCGCAACCAGCGTTTGGCAGATAATGATCAGGACTTCGTCCCCCCTGCGGAAATGCTGCAAGAATTGTGCAGCGACAACCGGCAATTAACGAAGTTCCTGCGCGAAGCGCACGAGGTTTGCGACGAGCACCATGATTGCGCAACGGCCAGCTTGATCGAAAACTGGATCGACGAGACCGAACGTCGAACCTGGTTTCTGTTCGAAACCGTTAGCGAGTAGCCGGTTAGTTGGCCGAATCGTCGGCGTTCCAGCGGCTCGTGAAGAGCTTGCGATTCGAGCGGGCATTGCGTTGCAGCGCGATGCCCGGCGGGTTAAAGTCGGAGGCTGGAGTACCCAACGATGCCGATACGCGATGCTCTGAACCTCCCCTTGGTTTTAGCTTTATATTTGCTTTGCGGATCAGCAGTGCACGCCGATCCGCCAACCCAGGCGCGGCTTGAAGTGCCGATCGGAATGACGGCGCAGGGAACGCCGATCGTGGCACTGATCAACAAGGAGGATCAGAATCTCCAAACAGTGCGCAGGCGGATTCTGCTCGTCGGAGAGACGCGAGCCCACGCGGTGGCGATCAAGAAGCTACTGTCACGATTCGATACCGAAGCAGCCCAAGAAGATAACCAGTCCGCCGTTCTGGTTTCAGCCATCCCCAACTGCAATCCGGACGGTGTGGCAGATGTTCTTGCCAACTTCCCGCCCAAAGACGGCTACTATCATCGCGATCACGAAGCAGCCTATCTCGCCCGTTGGATCGGCATGTTTGCCCCTGACCTGGTGTTGAAGCTTAAGTTGCCTGGGGATCCCGTCCGCGAACCAATCGTGAGTTCCGCTTTCCCGACAGACGTGAAGCTTTGCGATGTCGACAAGCTGGAGTCGGCCGTGCTCATTCTCGGCGCTAAGACGGACGATATTCCGACCGCGGAGTTGTTCAAAATCGGAGAAGCCAGCGCGATGAAGTCTCCCGCTCGCAAGGAACTTCTTCGCCGCCAGGAGCGCTCCCCCCGCGAAATCACAGAAGAGTTGTTGCAGGTCTATGGCAAGGATCTGAAGGTGAAAGATGTTGCTTATATTCCTGCTCTCGCGGTAATTGGTCGACTGCGTTACGGGGCACAAACCAAATCGGACGAAGCCCGTGCTCAGGTCGCGGAAGTCTTGGAAAAATTCATGCCGCCGGAGGTCAAACTGACCCCCAAGTCCGGCAGCGCTCAGGCCGGTCATTTGCTCTTCGCCGAAGCTGCAGAAGGCGCGTCGCCGGAGAAGAAACAGCGGCTGATTGAATTGGTCCGCGCTGCTGCCGATCAGATTTTTGATGAAAGCGGTAAGGCTCGGCCGCTGATGCCCTTTCACAACGAAATGAGCGATGCGGTCTTCATGTCGGGGCCGATTTTGGCCGCGGCGGGGAGTCTGACAGGGGAAGCAAAGTACTACGATGCCTGCTATCAACATCTGCTCAGCATGCGCAAACTCTGTTTGAGAGAAGATGGCCTCTATCGTCATTCGCCGCTCGACGAAGCCGCCTGGGGACGCGGCAACGGATTTCCAGCGCTAGGTCTATGCTGGACCCTGCATTACTGGCCCAAAGACGATCCACGCCGGGAAGAAATTCTCGGTTGGCAGCGAGACCATTTGACGGCACTCCTGGCTCATCAGGATTATTCCGGCTGTTGGCACCAGGTAATCGACAAGCCGGCCAGCTATCGCGAATTCAGTTGCACGGCGATGATCGGCTACGCCATGCTCGAAGGAATCCTGGCGGGAGAATTGGACTGCGCTAAGTTCGAACCCGCCATGCAGCGTGCCTGGAAAGCCATCAAGCTCCGCGTTGGTCCTCAGGGAAGACTAGTTGATGTCTGCACCGGAACTGGCAAGCAAAAATCGCTACAGGACTACTACGACCGCCCGGCCATTCTGGGTGTGGATGATCGTGGCGGAGCCATGGCGCTGCTGTTTGCAACGTCGATGATGCGGCAGGAACCGTCTGAATAGCCCACTTATTTAGGCTTTATTTCCCGCGGAATCACTTCCGCTTCTTGCAACATCGCGCCCCCTATGGCATATTGCCGGTGCGGAATCTTCATCCTCTTCCCATCGTGCGCCGCATGGAAATCTGGCCTGCCATCGATCTTCGCGGAGGCAAAGCCGTCCGCCTCCTCCAGGGAGATTACTCCCAGGAGATCATCTACGGCGAACCAGCCGAGATGGCTCGCCGCTGGGTTGGACTAGGGGCCAAACGTCTGCATCTGGTCGATCTGGACGGGGCCCGCGATGGTCACGGAGCAAATTTGGCGGCAGTCGCGGAAATTGTGAAAGCAGTCGACGTCCCCTGTGAACTTGGCGGCGGTATTCGCGATGAAGAAACGATCCGCCAGCGACTGGAGATGGGCATCGCCCGTCTGGTGGTCGGCACGCAGGCCATTCGTAACCCCGATTGGTTTCACTGGGCCGCCCGCCGCTTTCCGCAACAACTGGTGCTCGGCATCGATGCCCGCAACGGGCGTGTTGCCACCGATGGTTGGCTGGAAACAAGCGAAGTCTCTGCGTTCGAACTGGCGAGGCAGTTCGAGGATGACCCGATTGCCGCCGTCATTTACACCGATATCAGCCGCGATGGCATGCTGCTGGGACCGAATTTCGACGCGATGGCCGAGATGAACGACTCCGTCCCGCAACAAGTCATTGCCTCGGGGGGGGTGACCACGTTGGACGATATTCGCCGGTTGGCGGATTTAGGCATGGCAGGTGCGATCCTCGGACGCGCTCTTTACGAAGGACAACTGGATTTGTCCGCAGCCCTCGTCGCCGCCGGGGAGGGCCCTCCCGACTAGGACGCTCGACCACTTCGGCCGAACGCATGGTTCTTCTGTTGATTTTCTCCCTCATCAGAAAGGTTGACCAATGGCCAAGGCTCCGATTCACGAAATTCGCAATCTTGCGTTCTGTGGTCATAGTGCGTCGGGCAAGACGACCCTAGCAGACGCTCTGTTGGTGAAGACGGGCAAAGTATCCACGCTCCCCAGCGTAAATGACGGGACGAGTATTTTTGATTTCGACCCGGAAGAGAAGGCCCATAAGCGGACCATCGAAGCCAGCCTCGGGCATTGCGATTACGGCGGCGAACACTTCAATCTGATCGATACGCCGGGGTACGCAGATTTCATCGGTCAAACGATCGGCGCTTTGCGCGCCGTTGATTCGGCCATCATCGTGATCAATGCCCACAGCGGCATTGAAGTGAACACCCGCCGCGTCTTTGCCGAAGCTGGTCGGGCGCATCTGGCGCGGCTGATCGTCATTAACAAAATGGACGAGCCCAATATCGATTTTCCCGCTTTAGTCGCAGATATTCGAGAAACATTTGGCAACAGTTGCGTACTGTTTAACATTCCACTGGGCGCCGGTGCTCAATTTCGCGGAGTCGCCAGTGTGCTTCATCCTCCCGAAGATACGAGCGGTGCGCTCTACGATCTGGAAGAAGCCCATCGGGCCCTGATCGAAGCAGTTGTGCAGGTCGACGAAGAAGTGATGGAAAAATATTTCGAGGGGGTGGAGCCTGATGACGAGCAAGTCGCCGATCTGATGCAGCATGCGCTTGCCGAGGAGATTTTGACCCCGATCGTTTGCTGCTCGGCGAAAACAGGAGTCGGGCTGACGGAGCTACTCGATGCACTTGTCATGTGCTGTCCGCCCCCCGATTATGTGCGCCATGCAGCCCGCAAAGACGGGCAAGAAATAGATGTGCATTGCGATGAACGAGAGCCGCTCGTCGCGCAAGTCTTTAAGACTCGGATTGATCCGTTTGTCCAAAAGTTGAGTTATGTCCGGGTCTTTTCCGGTCAGTTGCGCAAGGACGACGTTGTGCATGTGTCGGGGCTTAAGAAGTCGGTGAAGCTTGGTCCGATTCTGGAGGTTTTAGGAAACGAAACTCATTCGGTCGAGGTTGCCGGCCCCGGGTCGATTGTGGCAGTCGCGAAGATGGAAGACCTCCACACGGGAAGCTGTTTAGGCGAATACGAACTGCCGCCGATGACGTTTCCCACGCCGATGGTGGGCCTGGCGGTTTCCCCCAAAAGCCATGCGGACGAAGCCAAGCTTTCGACCTCGTTACACAAGATCTGCGAGGAAGACCCTACGTTCCATCTCGAGCGTGACTCGCAAACTAAAGAGTTGCTGGTCACCGGGATGAGCGACCTCCATTTGGCCGTAATTCGAGAGCGGCTCCATCGTCGCGAAAAACTGGATGTTGAAACCAAGCCGCCAAAAATTCCCTACCGCGAAACGATCCAGGTTCCGGGGGAAGGGAGCTATCGCCACAAGAAGCAAACGGGTGGCCGAGGGCAGTTCGGCGAAGTTCACATCCGGATGTTTCCGTTCCCGCGAACCTTGCAACCTGAGGAATTTGTGACGAAGGATCGCTTTCCTCAGATGAAAGATTATCACTACGATGCCGAACATCATTTTCTCTGGATCAATTCCGTTGTAGGGGGCTCGATTCCGGGTAATTTCCTCCCCGCCATCGAAAAAGGGTTCAAAGATCGACTCGTCCGCGGAGTGATCGCCGGCCATCGGATTCAGGATGTCGCCGTGGAAGTACATTACGGCAAGCATCACGACGTCGACAGTTCGGAAGCGGCCTTCAAAACGGCCGGATCGATGGCATTTCGGAACGTGTTCCAGGAGTGTAAGCCATGCTTGCTGGAGCCGATCGTCAAGATGGAAATTACGGTGCCTGAATCTTCGGTTGGCGAGATCTACAGCGACATGTCGAGTCGTGGAGGGCGGGTTCTGGGGAGCGATGTTGCCGGCGGAAAACTCACTACTGTTTTTGCCGAAGTACCGTTGCGGGAAGTGACCACTTATGCCCGGACGCTGCAAAGCATGACTGGTGGACAAGGCAGTTTTACGATCAACATGAGCCACTACGAGTCCGTTCCCGGCAACGTGCAGCAGGATTTGATTTCGAAGTCGAAGGTCCATGAGGAAGAAGAAGAGTAAAAACTTCGCCCGCTTATGCCCCAGCTTATACTCGCCAGCACTTCACCCTACCGCCGGGAACTGTTAGCGCGCTTAAAAATTCCGTTCGAGTCGTGCGCGCCCCGTGTTGACGAGCAAACGTGGAAAGAAAAAGGGATGCCACCCTGGCAGTTGGCGGTCGAATTGGCAACCGCGAAGGCTGCCAGTCTGGCAGGAGATTTTCCCGAGTGGACGATCCTCGGCAGCGATCAGGTCTGTGCGTGCGAAGAGCAAATTCTTGGAAAGCCTCATTCCGCATCGGTTGCGCAGGAACAACTGGCGTTTCTGGCGGGGAAAGAACATCAATTGATTACTGCCGTTGCGATCTGGCAGCGGGGAACGGTACTGCACCATACCGACGTGACGAAACTCCGCATGCGGCAGCTCTCCGCGGCCGAAATCGACCGCTATGTCGCGGCCGATCGACCGTTAGACTGTGCCGGCAGCTACAAGCTGGAAGCGCTCGGCATCACTCTGTTCGATTCGATCGAATCGGCGGACCACACCGCGATTGTCGGCTTACCCCTGTTGGAGGTCGCAAAGCTGTTACGGATCGCGGGCTTCGAGATTCCGTAACGGTTCAAGAAAGCGAAAAACCCGCGTGGAAATTCCACGCGGGTCTGGGTCATTCGCTCATCGGCGCAGTGACGCATTCCGACGCTTTAAGTGTTTAGCTGAACTCCAGTTCGGAGTTATTTCGCTGTTTATTTTCCTCTTCTTCATCCACCCACTTGTCTCCCATACGTGCCCGGCGTTGTTCTGCCTGGCGTGCGCAGTGGATGCAGGTTGGGGCGTAGGGCAGAGCTTCCAGCCGAGGCATGGTGATCGCTTTGTCGCACGATTCGCACTGGCCGAACTTGCCGGACCGCATACGCCTGAGCGCTTTTTCGATCTGGACCAATTCCTTGCTTTCCGATTCTGCCAATTGTGAGTAAAGCTCGTTTTCGGACCACACCAGGGCGTCGTCCAGAGTATCACCCACACCATTGTCTCCAGCAGAACGGAGTGCTCGCAGATCCCCCGCCAGGGTTTGGCGCAGGGCATCGCGGCGACGCACTAATTGCTGCCGTAGCTTCGTTAAAAATGCCTTACGTGTCATGACAAACCTCCTCTTGTCGAGCAGACGAGAGTCTTTCTTCGCTGTTCCGGCGAGGAAAAACCTGGGAGAGGCTCGACTCTTCGTGGTAGTTGCTAAAAAGGACTGTCACCCCTAGAGCAATTCGCGGTCCAATCGATTGGCCGGAACGTCCGGCCTCAAACGTCTGGCGAATTATACGCAGGAGGAAAAGGGGGTGTTCGTGTTGTTCGTCGGAATGCGCGAAGTCGCAAACGCTTGCTCTCAGGTAACTTACGCGCAACGGAAGAATCCGGGAATTTCGCCTGTTTTTTTAGTTCCTGCAGCTTTCGCAGAGTTCGGACACTGCCGCAATCACGGTCGCCATGGCCTGCGTCGTATTTATCCAACCTGAGCTAAATCGAACCGTGCCGGTTGGCAAAGTACCAAGAGCAGCATGCATTTTCGGAGCGCACTGGATTCCTGCGCGCACTTGGATCCCGTGCACCGCATCCAGCGCGGCGGACATCTCGCGAGGATCGAGGTGCGGATGCTTCACGCTGATGACTCCCACGCGCGGCTGGGCGGCATCAGGTCCAAACACTTCCAGGTCTGGAGTTTCACGCAGTCCAGTAAGCATACCTTTGCACCAGGCTTGCTCATCCGCCATGATGTTCGGCAGGCCACGCGCTTCAATTTCCACGAGTCCGGCTTCCAATCCCAAAATCGCGGGAACGTTCAGGTTGCCTGCCTCGTATCGTTCGGGGAGCGTTTCGGGTTGCTGATCCTGGTCGCTGTGGGTGCCGGTTCCGCCAAACCTTAACGGAACAAGTTGGTTTTCCAGGCCCGGGGCGAGGTAGAGAAATCCAAGTCCCAAGGGGCTATACAAGCCCTTGTGCGTGGGGGCCGCGAGCAAATCGATTCCCAGTTCCCGAACGTTGATTGGCAGATGGCCGACGGACTGGGCAGCATCCACCAAGAACCGCACGCCCCGTTCTCGCGTGAACCGGCCGATCTCCTCAATTGGTTGGACGGCCCCGGTCACGTTCGAGGCGTGAATCACGCAAACCAGCTTCGTTTCGGGGCGAATCGCTGCGGCAATTTCCTGCGGATCGATAAAGCCCGCGGCATCGCAACGGACCAGGGTCGACGTGATTCCCCGTTGCTCAGCTAAGAACTTCAGCGGCCGCAGAACTGAATTGTGCTCCGCCACCGTCGAGACCACGTGATCGCCGTCCCGCAGGATGCCAAATAGCGCCAGATTCAAAGCATCGGTTCCGCTACAGGTCCAAACGACCTGCTCGGGGCGTTCTGCGCCGATCAACTTTGCCAGTCGCTGCCGGCAAGACGCGACGCGACGCTCGACTTCAATCGCCTCGCGATACATGCCGCGACCAGCTGCCGTGCCGAGATTCCGCTGATAGTTTTCGACGGCTGCATAGACACTTTCCGGCTTGGGCCAAGACGTTGCGGCGTTATCGAGGTAAATGCGTTCTGGTTGGTGCATAATTTTGAGCAATCGCGACGAGACGGAAGGTTTCTGCATTCTTGTTCGACGAAAGACTGGGGACAAGGCCGCGAACCTTTTTGGGGATGAAGCGTCCAGATTTCTGAGTCCTGGGAGTGTGCCGGATTCGCACTCGACTTTGCGAAGGTCGCAGACCAGGTTCGATTCCTGGCGAGGGCACTAGCGGCAACGGATTGGATCAGCCGCAACACGACGCTGGAGCCAGATGGCCAGGCAGCCGGCTGCAACCCGGTTCAAGTGGGTTCGATTCCCGCCGGCGTCTCTAATTCCGTTTTTGGCTTCGACTGTTTTCTCGCTCGATGTTTGCGGGTAATCTGGGTTCTGAATCTTATCGTCCGATTATCTCATGCGCGAGAAACCCCATGTCCGTCGTTCACCGCATCGTCGTTGGCCTGGGAGTATTGATTGCGGCATTCGAGGGAGGCGCGACGTTGGCCTTCGCAGCCGAAGTTCCTCCAATCGCAGTTCTGGGGGAAAACGGATTCATCGCTGGCGAGTTGATTTACCCACTTGATCAGCGTTCCACTCCTAGCTGCCACGCGTCCACGATCGTTGAAACGGCGGACGGGCTGGTGGCGGCCTGGTTTGGCGGGACGGCAGAAGGGAAGGACGATGTTGGCATTTGGGTAGCGCGACAACTTCAAGGAAAATGGAGTGCGCCCGTCGAAGTCGCGACCGGCAAGGAAAATTCGGAACGAGATTATCCCTGCTGGAATCCGGTTTTGTTTCAGCCGGACCAAGGCCCGCTGCTTTTGTTTTACAAAGTTGGTCCTTCGCCGCGAGCCTGGTGGGGCGTGCTGCGAACCTCCGATGACGGAGGCCAAACGTGGTCCGATCCCAGAACGCTTGGTGAAGACAAGAACATTGGCCACTTACTCGGGCCAGTAAAGAACAAGCCGGTGCAATTGGCTGATGGTTCGATTCTTTGCCCCAGCAGCAGCGAGCACGATGGCTGGCGAGTGCATTTTGAAGTCACGCGAGACTTGGGAAAAACTTGGGAGGTGTTCGGGCCCATCAACGATGGCAAAGAGTTTGGCGCGATCCAGCCGAGCATCTTGAAGCATGCCGAAAACAAGCTGCAAATTCTCTGCCGCAGTCGGCAGAAAGTGATCACACAAAGTTGGTCGCACAATGGTGGCAAAACTTGGGAACCCATGACGGCGACGTCTCTTCCCAATCCCAACTCGGGCACCGATGCCGTCACGCTGCAAGATGGTCGGCAGGTGCTTGTCTACAACCACACCGCCAGCGGCCGCGGCATGCTGAACGTCGCCATCTCCAAGGATGGCATAGAGTGGATGCCAATCTTCACCCTAGAAAACAGCAAGGGGGAGTTCTCCTACCCGGCCGTGATTCAAGCGAAGGACGGCAAAGTGCACGTCACGTACACCTATCAGCGCCAATCCATCAAGCACGTCGTGCTGGACATGAAATGAATCACATGCCGGACGATCTTCACATCACTCCGGCCGACGAATAACGCCCCAGATTTGATCGCGCAGAACGCTTCCGCCCGGCCAATGTCGGCTGTCGACCGAAACGGGTGGATTGTCTCCCAAAACCAGATATTCATCCGCCCCCAAGAACCACGTTCGATCGGCCGAAGGAGCCGAGGCAGGCAGGGGCGAAAGATAGTAAATGTCGCGCAGGATCCGTAGATCGTCGAGTTCGACGACACCCCCGGCAGCCGATATGTAAGCAATGTTTCCTTCGCTAGGATCCGGAGCTTCTTCGCTGTCCGACGGCTCAATACCGTCAATGGAATGCCGCGCCACCAACCGGCCATTGATGACCAACTGCAATTGTCCATCGAGCCGTAGCCATTCGGTATGAACCGGAATTCGCATGTGCCACGAGTAGGGCCGTGTCGTTAGAACTTCATCTCCGTAAAACAACGTCCATTCATGATTCTCGGCATTCCAGGCAGCCGTACACCACGCTTGACCATCGTGAAAGCTAAGTTCGAGATTAGCTCCGGTGGCGACATGGGCCCAGACGGAAAGCGCCAGATCGGACACTGGGTTGAGCTCGCGCGGCGATTGATTGTAAGGATCGTCATCGAGCGGAGCCGTGCGGTCGATATGCGTGCCACGATGCAAACGTTCGTGATGATAAACGAGCCGCTCGACGGCTGGGCTGTCAGCTGGAGCAGTCGCTGAATCGAGTGATTCAAAGCGATAGCCGTTTTCAACAACTTGCCAACCACTAGCGGCGCGATCCGCCTGCCAGCGAGTTTCAACCTGCCCGGCCTTGTTCTTGACGCGACATGTATCATCATGCACCACCACGGTCGTTTGTCGCCACTGCGCGAGCCGACGCGCGGGACGTTTCCCGTCGACCCAAATGTCGCCGTTGTCAATCGTCACAGCTTCGCCGGGTAAGCCGATCACGCGTTTCACGCTGGCCTGCATCTGGGGCTGACCTGCCGTCGGTGCCATCAAAGCGACCACTTCCCACCGCAGAGGTTCGCTCCAGAGAAGTGGCCAGCAATCGACGAGAACTCGATCGGCCGGATTGGTTGCGTACTCTGGTTGAGGTTGCAGAATTCCACAATTGGGGCACCAAAAACCGGCAGGAGGAATACCTGCGGACGCATCGGAAGCCCATACATGTTTGCAGTCTTGGCAGCGAACGCTTAAGTGCTCGTTCTTCCAATGGGGCGCCATCGAAGGCCCGTCGATGGAGATGCGGCGGTGCCAGCCATCAATGAACGCAAGTCTCGCGAGTGCCACCAAGACACAAAGCACAAGGGCTGCCAGAATGACGCGTCGTCCCACAAATTGTGGATCGACGTCTGGTGCGCTGAGTTGCTCCGGCTGTAGATTAATCGTCACCTCTTCATGCACCAGGCTCACGACTCATTCTCCTGTCGCTTTGCTCTGGCTTTTCGCCACAGCTCCAGCCGCTTCGAAATTTCTGCTTCTGCTCCGCGCGATACAGGCTGGTAATACACTCGGTCGACTCCGAGATAATCCTGTGTACCGAGGCCGTCCTTGGCGTTGTGACTATATTCGTACCCTGTGCCGTGTCCCAATCGCTGGGCCCCCTGATAATGCGAATCACGAAGTATCACGGGGACGGGAACGATACGGCTTTCCCGAACGTCTTGCCGGGCTGCGCTGATTGCCAGGGTCGACGCATTGGATTTCGGGGCAGTCGCTAAGTACGTCACCGCCTGCGATAGTGCGAGTTGGCATTCCGGCAGGCCGATAAATTCGCACGCTTGCATCGCGGCCACTGCCAGCGGCAACGCTTGGGGATCAGCATTCCCCACATCTTCGCTGGCGAAGATCACCAGCCGACGACAAAGGAAGCGGATGTCTTCACCGGCCTCGAGTTGCCTGGCCAACCAATAGAGCGCGGCATCGGGATCACTGCCGCGCATGCTCTTGATTAAAGCACTGGCCAAGTCGTAATGTTCGTCCCCAGTGGCATCGAATTGAATTTGCTTCCGCTGCACCGATTCAACGGCCAACTCCCGTGTTAATTCGACGGGCTGCTTCTCGGCCGAAAGCACACCGATTTCCAGCGCAGACAGGGCCCGCCGCGCATCACCGTCGCAGACTTCGGCCAGGTATTGCAGCGCGTCGTCCGCAGCATGCACTTCGTATTGTCCTAAGCCGCGAGTTTTGTCGGCGAGCGAACGCGTCAGCAGAGCACGAATATCATCTGGCGATAAAGGTTCGAATTGGAAGACCTGGCTGCGACTCACTAGTGCCGAGTTGACGGCAAAAAATGGATTGGATGTGGTCGCGCCCACCAAAGTAACAACGCCCTCTTCGACGTCGGGCAGAAGAGCATCTTGTTGTGTCTTATTGAAGCGATGAATTTCATCAATGAACAGCAACGTGCGCTGGCCACCGGTGGCAACTTCGCTGCGGGCTTTATCCAAAACCTCGCGAAGTTCCTTCACCCCGCTGGTCACCGCGTTGAGTTGCACGAAGCGGCGGCGGGTCGCACCAGCGAGCAAGCGGGCGAGCGTTGTTTTGCCTGTCCCCGGCGGGCCGTAGAACAGCACGGATTGCAGACGATCGGCTTTGATCAGCCGCCGCAGAAGCTTCCCTTCCCCCAGAAAATGCTGCTGCCCGACAAACTCATTCAAATTGGCCGGGCGCATGCGCGCAGCCAGCGGTTGCACGCGGCGGAAGTTCGAGGCTTCGGCTTGAGCGAACAGAGACATGCAAACAAATCACCAAATGATGAATTTCTTCGGAAAAAAGGGGGGCAAGATTAACGCTACCCGCAGCCAATTGCCCGGCTGTAGCATTCGTACTTCGACTCGCGTCAATTCTGATCCACCGCTCCCAATAAGAAATTGAACAGCAGACGGTGCATGGCGACTAGCCCCGGTTGGTCGCCGTCTTGCAGGTAGACGTGGCTGACCAGTTGCAGCAGTTCTCCCTTCCCCGAATTCAACAGGCAGGCGACGATGTCCGTGGTGTGGTAGCGGCGGGACATGTCGCGGCTTGTGACAAGCGGAATCGCGCTGCCCGAACGAATCTCGACGAAGAAACTCCCCCGCTCGAGCCACCAACTGCCGCGACCATCGGCACCAGCGACCCCTTTCATCAAGCGATGCTCAGCGTTTTGCAAATTCACGACGAAGGTGGCATCCTCCTCGCTTTGCCCGCGAGCCCGGCCAATCTGCTCGGGGAAGGCCTGCTGCACATTCATAATGCCCCAATCGGTCGAAACGACCATGCCCCCTTGGTCCACAAACTCCAGCAAAACTTTCGGCGGGACTGGGGCGGCTCCGCAATTGATGCACAACACGCGAGCCGCGGTTAAGTCCGCCTTGGTGACGTTCGGTACCACCATGTGGGGAATCTTGTAGAGGCGCAAAACGTGCTCGATCTGATCGTAAGCGCCACGCAGTACGACGACATACTCAGGCTTAAATTTTTGGAGTTTCCGGAGATCCTGCCCCATACTTTGTGCGACATCCGCTTGGGCACCTTCATAGGCACTTACCAGCGCGCTTCCGCCACGCAGTGTGGATACAAAGCCCGCCAGCGAGCTCTTACTGTCGTTAACTGGCGTCGCCAGATCTGTTGACTCTGCATCCAATCGCTCGGTTTCGCTAGCCTCTGCAAAATCAATTTCCAGCGATTGGGCGAGTTCATCTGCCGTCGATTCGATGGCGAGAGCTTCCAGCTGCGTCGTGTTCCATTCCGGTTGCTCAGGAGACGCAGCTTCGGCTGGCAACTCGGCAATGGCAGCCAACTCGAAGTCTGGTTCGACCACATCGCCCCAATCGGTCGTCGCCGATAGCTGAATGATTTGAGGAGGTCCCCCCTCGTTTGGGAAAAACACGCAGGCCAAGACGACAAGAACGAGCAGATGCAGCGTGACGCTCGAAAGAAACGAGAGGGATTCGGCGAGCCAGCGAGGAAATGCGAAAGACACGGCCGACCTCAAACACGAGTTACCCCCAGGTACGCTTGATTTTAGAGGTTGCCCGACTGCAAAGAAAGCAAAATGCGCGTTCATTTCGTGCGCCTGTGCGCACAAAAAAAGTCCGCCGCGAAAAAATCGCGGCGGACTTCAAAATTAAAACTGCGATTTGCTAGATTCAACTACTTCCGCAAAGGCTGCGTTGCTGATGCTGGTTTCGCAGGAATGTTCCGCGAAGCGGTGGGAGGAACTCCCTGGGCGGCAGTGTTGGCAGGTCCAGCCGTGGGATTTGCTCGCGGCATGTTGGCTGCAGCAGGGATCTGTGAGAGCACTCCCCGTTTGCCCGCCTGAGTCGTTTGAGCGATGAAGTTATCGACCTGAGCCGATTCCTTCAGTTCGTCGAACTTCTTGGTCATGGTGACCCGCAATTTCTGTTCGTGGATGTCCTTGTAGAGTTCGTCCCGAACTTCGGCAAAAGCGACCTTCTTGGGAACTGTCCGGCCGACGCAGCGGAGGATGATCTGCTGATTTCCTGTTTCGATGATCGCCGACAGTTCGCCCGGCTGGAGCTTGAAGGCTTCCTCTTCAATTTTTCCTTGGCCGCTGAACTTGCGGATCGGTGGAACTTTACCTTTGTTCGCTCGCGAGACAGGTTCCGTCGAGTAGGTCTCCGCCAGCTCTCCGAAAAAGACATCGGTCGGGTTGTTGCGGGCGAAGTCCCAAACTTTTTGAGCCTGGCGTTGATCCTGAAGCACGATGGCCAGGACTTCGATCATCTCGCCGTAGTTCGCCTGATAGCCTTTTGTCAAATCGTCTTCGGTCACTTGGACGTCGCCGATGATCTTCTTTAGGGCCACGCTCGGCCAGACGGCGTCGCGGATGTAAAGTTCGACAGTGGCGTTGTCGTGCTGAGTAACTTCAGCTAGCCAACGTTTGACGTCGGGCTTGTTGTCCTTGGTAAAGAAGCCGTACGTTTCGGCCGCCCGAGCGACTTCGGCTTGCAAGTCCGCATCGGTGACGGTCTTTTGATTCCGCAATAACTCCTGCTGCAGGAGCTTGCGATTAACTTCACCTTCCAACGTATCGCGACCATGGCGGGCAATGCATTCCTCGCCTAGTTGCAGCATGTTGATCGGCTTTTGATTCACGAAGGCCGCCACGCCAGGATACTTTTTTTCCTGCTCTGGATTGCCGTGAATGGTTACGACTTGGGCGGCAGTCTGCAACTCTTTGAACATATCACCAGCGACGGTCCGAAGTTTTTGTTCCTTGAGTCGCTCGATCAGCTGAGCTTTCACGGCCGGAAGATCATTGCTGGTGATCTTCGTATCCGGCAGATGTCCTTCACACTTGACGATGTAGTATTCGTTGGCAACTTTCAAAATCGGAGAGATTTCGCCCACCTTCAGCTTGAACACGGCGTCTTCGAAGTTCTTGTCCCCCACGTGGCGTCGAATCGGCGGGACGATCCCTTGGGCACTAGCAATCCCTGGGTCTTCGGCCTTTTTCGCCAGGTTAGGGAAGTCGATCGGATTGGCAACGGCCTGCGCGTGCAGTTCGGCCGCCTTCTCTTGGGAAGAAGAATTGATAATTCGAACACGAACCCGAGGTCCATATTCCGATTGAAAGGCTTGTTGCACTTCTTGCTCGCTGACTTGCACGCGAGCCGCCGTCAGTTGACGCATCGCCAGCATGGGCCAGATCACTTCGCGGCGATATTCTTCTGGGCTGAAGCCCCGTTCTTGTTCGAGCAACTGCAGCCAACGCTGCGGATCGAGCTTGAACCGCTCGGCCAAGCGATTTACTTCCGCGGTAACTTCCTGTTCCGAAATTTTGATCTTGTGTTGGTCGCAGGCTTGCTGAATGAGCTGCCGATTGATGGTCCCTTCCAGCACTTCTTTGCCGTAGCGACGAATGCATTCTTGCGCCAGTTCTTGGCGGCTGATCCGTTCGCCGTTCACCACCGCAACCAGATCATTCACAGGAGCAGGACGGGGCTGGGCTGCCGCCGCGGGTGCCGCCGCTTGTTGGGCCTGGGCAGATGCCAATCGCGCGGAGCGAATGACACAGAAAACGAGAACAGCCAGAGCTCCGGCCGTTACGAATCCGACCCATCGGCCGGCGCGAGATTGAAGATTGAGTCGCATGGGTCCCTCCGTGGACAAAAAGTTCCGGCCGACGACCTGCGGGGGGCCGACTCGACCGCACAACACTTTTCAGTTGCGCGGGAGTTTAGGGTAAACGGGCGATTGGAAGCAAGAGTGATTGCCGATTCATTGCCAGCTGGCCTGCCGACTCCGGTGCATCGCTCGCAAAGCATTATCGACAAGGAACTTGCAACTTTCATGCATTAGAGCACTGGGATGAATTCCCATGCATGCTATTCTCTGGAAATGCCCGCACCGTCCGTTCATACCAGCGTTTTAGCCCCAGAGATTCTGGCCGAACTCGACCCTCGACCCGGGCAAGTGATTGTTGACGGCACCCTGGGAGGTGGCGGCCACACTCGGTTGCTGGCAGAGCGTGTCTCCCCCAGCGGCTACGTGCTGGCACTCGATCAAGACCCGCAAGTGATCGCCAGGGCGGAAGAAACACTGCGCGGGATGGCGGTAAAAATCTGCCAGGCAAATTTTCGCGAGTTGCCGGAGGTGCTCGACGAACTAGAGGTTCCCGCCGTCGACGGCATCTTGCTTGATATCGGTCTCTCCAGCGATCAGTTGGCCGACCACTCCCGCGGCTTCAGTTTTATGGCCGATGGCGACCTGGACATGCGATTCAATCCGGACGCGGGAAAATCTGCCTGGGAACTGCTTGCCTCAGAATCGGAAGAACGGTTGGCGGACATCATTTTCCGTTTCGGCGAAGAACGCTTTAGCCGCCGGATCGCCCGCGGCATTGTTGCCCGGCGAGCGAGTCAGCCTATCAAGACGGCGAAGGATCTGGCTGAGTTAATCCGCCATTCGATTCCGCCGTCAAAAGACAAGCATATCGATCCGGCCACGAGGACGTTTCAGGCGCTACGCATCGCGGTCAACGATGAGCTTGGTTCACTGCGTCAGGCTCTGGAGCGTTATCCGCAAAGGCTAAAGCTCGGCGGGAAACTCGCCATTATCAGTTTCCATTCACTGGAAGATCGCCTTGTCAAAGAAGCGTTTCGCGATAATCCCCGCTATCAGCCCCTGACGAAAAAGCCGATTCTGGCCAGTGACGCGGAACAACAGGCCAATCCTCGCAGCCGCAGTGCCAAGCTCCGCATCGCCAAGCGGATCGCGGCCGGCTCGCTCGAAAAAATCATATCTGGCGGGCAGACGGGAGTTGATCGCGCGGCGCTCGATGCGGCGATGTCGCTCGGCATTCCTCATGGTGGATACGCTCCGCGCGGCAGACTAGCGGAAGATGGACCGATCGCCCCCATTTATGCGCTGCAAGAAACAGATTCGCCGCTGTATCACGTTCGCACGGAGAAGAATGTCGTGGAGTCCGCGGCCACGATCATTCTTTGCCGCGGGGCGTTACAAGGGGGGACCGATTTAAAGCGGAAGTTTGCCGAGAAACACCAGCGGCCGCTGAAGGTCATCGACATTTCGCATCCACCGCCGATTGGTCCGACGGTTGAATGGCTGCGGGCGCTACGGGTAACAGAACTGAATGTTGCCGGCCCGCGCGAAAGTGGTAATCCCGGAATCTACGCAGCGGCTCGCCCATGGTTAACGCGACTGCTGATGGAACTGGTGTAATAGTTCGACGCGACAAAACCGGCTAAGTGGATGTGGCAACGATCGTTCGATAGCGTTCCAGCTCTGCAGTCCGTTCAGAAGCACTCCACTTCAACTCCTCTGCCATCCAGGTCGCCACCTGTTCGGCCACTTCGTCGTGATTCGCATGGTAGTAGTGCCAGGAAGTGCGGCGAAGCAAAACGTCGTCCAAATGAATCGCCCATTCGTGCTGGCAGCATTCCGCGACAACCGCGGCCGAAAGATCCGGCGGCGTGATTCCACTAAACTTGCCCGCGACTAGCGGCATCTCCGCAGTCGCTGATTTCGGCAATTTCAACCGCAGAAAACTTCCCACCCGATCGATCGTTTGCTCCGCCATGTGCCGGTAGGTCGTCAGCTTGCCCCCCGCGACATCGAACCAGCCGGGCTCCGGCATCTGAATGACATGACAGCGGGAAATGTCCGAGGGGGATCCTGTTTTCGCTGTGCCGGACGCCACCAACGGCCGCACGCCCGCCCAAGTGGAAATCACATCGCGCGCCATTAACTTCGCGTTGGGGAACGCATTGTTGACCACGCCCAGAACATACTCCACGTCTTCCGGCTCCGTTCGAACCACAGCCGGATCGCCGTGATAATCAGTGTCCGTCGTGCCGAGAATGATTCGCTCGCCCCACGGAATGACGAACAAAATGCGTGAACCTTCGGTCAGCACCACTGCTTCGTTCGGCGAAAGTTCGGCTTGCAGTTGTGTTCGCGGCACAACCAAATGCACCCCTTTTGTCAGTCGCAACTTCACACCGCTGTGAGACAGTTTCGCAGCCCACGCTCCGGCCGCGTTGACGACGCATTTCGCCGCAACTTGAAACGACTTGCCGGTTCGTTCGTCCCGCAACTCACACTGCCAAACATCCCCCACACGTTCCGCATTCACAAATTTCGTGTAGTTACAAACCCGGGCCGCTGCCCCAACTCCACTCCCTTCCACTGCCGAACGGAGCGTATCCATCACCAGTCGGGCATCGTTGGTGAGTGCATCAAAATGCCGCGTCGACCCGAGCAAGTCTTCGCTTCGCAGTCCCGGCAACAGTTCCAAGGTTGAAGAAATGCGCAGGCTTTGTGACTTCCCTAAGTTCTTGCCGCCACAAAGCCAATCGTAAATCCGGACTCCAATCGCCAGTTGCCACAGCGACCATCCCGAACCGCGCCAAACCGGAAAGACGAACGGCAACGGCTGCGAGAGATGCGGGGCGATCTTGCTCAGCCGCATCTTTTCGAGACTCGCTTCCCACACTAAACCAACCCGCATCTGGGCCAGATATCGCAAGCCGCCGTGCAGTAATCGCGAAGAGCGACTGCTCGTGCCGCTTGCAAAATCCGACTGCTCCACCAGCATTGTTTTCAAGCCCCGCAGGGCCGCGTCGCGAGCGACTCCTGCGCCGACAATACCACCGCCGATGATCAGCAGGTCGTAATTCAAACTACATCCCCTTCAAACTTTCCAAATACGCGACGATGTCCGCAAAGTCTTGCAAAGTCAGTCCATCCTTAATGCCGTTCGGCATGGTCGAGACGGGGCTGCGATTGAACTTTTCGATATCGTCGGCTGCGATCCGCACCGTTTTGCCATCGGCGGTCATCAACTCGACTGCTTCAGGACTATCGAGCTTGATGATGCCGGTAATCACCTGCCCATCGGCAGAGAGGATGATTCCCGTATCGTAACCGTTGGCGATGCGCGCTGAGGGTTCGAGGATCGAACGGATTAGTTCATCCTTCGGATAGCGCACTCCGATGCCGAGCAAGTCGGGCCCGACCTTACCGCCGGTCGCTGCGACCGCGTGACACTTGATGCAGCCAACCCCTTCCTTGTTGTTGAAAATCTCTTGGCCGCGAATTGCATTTCCGGCATTCTTCAGGGCGAATTCGCGGAACGCTTCTAAATCCAAAGTGGCCGGTACGTTCTCAAAGAGGAAGGCAAACTTCGGATCGCGCACACTCATCGCGAGCGAAAAATCCCACGGGCCGGTATCGTTGCCACACTTGAGGTACACATGATTCATCCCCTTCTGGAACTCGGCACTAGACTGGCCGCCGTTCTTCGACCATCCGCGATTTCCCGTGAATTCGTAAACCTGCTTTCCGTTGACCCAGACGGTTAACTGATCGTCACTCCCCACGACGAGCGTTCGTGGGCCAGCAGCATCGACTTCGACCGGGATGTAACCGAAGACCCAGGCACTGTCGCGCGGCCCGGCAACTTGATTGGCGGGACTGACCTTGCCATCGGCATCATTGACTTCTATCGACTTCCACTGCAAGGAACGATCCCCGACATGGAAAATCTGATCCTTGTCGGGCGCGGCGGCGAAGTCTAACTGCGGCAATTTGTCGCCGTCTTTGGGGAACGAGCCGAGCACGTCCCACTTCTTTATCGATGCAGGAGCGGAGAATACCGTTTGCAGCGGCGCCAAAAGTTGCTTGGGAAGTTCCTGTTGTTTATGCAACGTCAGGATGTCGTCTTCGATCTGCGGCCGAATGGCGAGCAACGCATTCAAGCTTGCTTCGCGTAGTTGTTGGTTCTTACTCGTCAGGCCATCCAGGTAAAGCCCTAAAGCCCGCCGATCAGGCATGGTCGTCAACGCCAGTTGCGCTTCGAATTGAATTCGCTTGTCGGCCGCAACCTTAACGATCGCAGGAATCGTGTCGGCCACTTTCAGGCTTGCCAGCGACGCCAGTGCAGCCTTGCGAACGTCTCCGTCTAAATCCTCGAGGAGTACTGCCGCGATACGACTGGCCGAGTCTTTCCCGGCGATCTTGCTGTACGAAGTTAAGGCCGCAGCACGCACGGCAGGTACTTTATCGGCGATGCGTTTCTCGACCACTTCACGAGCGTCGTTTGCTTTCAGCGCGCCCAGAGCGTCGAGTGACAAGAGCACTAATGCTTCGGAACTATCGCCCGCGGCGACAATGTCGGCCAACTGCTTTATGGCTGCGGGAGATCCAATCGCAGTAATACCTCGAATCGCTTCCTGGCGGAGCGCATCGGGGCGATCTTTATCGCCGGCAATTTTGGCGAAGAGCGAAATCGATTCCGCATCCTTGCTTGCTGCCAGGGTCGCGACCGCGGCAAGGCTCAGTTCTGCGTTCTTATTCGTTTCAACGAGTGCCCGCAGCAAGGGGAACGATTCGGCATTGGCGGAAGCGCTCCAGGCCTTAATGACCGCCAGCTTCGCGGCCGGTGCAGAATCCTCTTTTTGTAAGACATCGCGCAGGGTGTTTTGGATGACCGAAGTGCCATTCCACGTTTGATTCTTCGCCCGAGCCGGTTTGCCCCGTGCGGGCTGTGTTCCCCACCAGCCTTTTTCGTAGGGGGCGGCGCGGAACGTGACTTCGGCGAGTGCTGCCACTGCGGTTGCTTGCGCTTCGGGGGATTTGTTCGAAAATGCCACCTCCTGCAGCACTTGAATCGCCGCTTCGTCGTAAACACCAGTCAGGGCGAGGAGCGTTCCGGCTTGGGTTTTGCTATCGACGAGATACTTCGGCGCATCTTGCCATTGATTGATCACACGCAGCGCTTGCATCGCCGTATGACGGACATATTGATCTTCGTCGGCGAGCGCCGGATAAAGCGCTGCTGCGATTTCAGCTTCACCGGTCTTCAGCGGCGCCATCGTTTTGTCGTCCGTCCGTGGCAAGATCACTCCTGCCTGACCTGCATCTTCGCTCTTCCACTTGGCATCTGGCTGGGGATCACCAATACGCCCCAGAGCAATCGCAGTTTGCAGGCGAACAGTCGGTTCAGGATCGGAGATGAGCAGTTTTCCCAGCGATTCCGCCGCCGACTTCACGCCACTCATCCCCAGCGCTCGGGCCGCTTGCGAACGGACCGCACCGTCCGGATCCTGCAACGCGGCCAGCCATTGGCCGCGCGGATCGTAGGTGGCAGCAGCGCGTTTCGCAGTGCCTGGAATCACGGTATTGAAGTAGACATGCCCCGCCCAGATCGCATGAATCTTGGTCAGTGATGAGGTCTCAGGTTGCGTGATCAAATTGCTGGCGGTGGCAACGGCACCTCCACCGTTCGCTGCGATAGCAAGTTGCGCCCGCAGTCTTTCCGCATGCGATGGATGGCCGAGCGACTTGACGATGTCCTCCACCGACGAATCGTGCTTCATTCGCGGCGGTTCTTCTTTTACTGCTGGCTCGCTGCCGGTATAGGTAATGCGATACAGTCGCCCTTTCACGGCCGGATTGACCCAGCCGCCGAAGTTCCAATCGGCGAGATACATGTGCTTCCCGTCGGGGCTGAAGCAAATGTCTTGCGGCCGGAATGGTTCGCCGGACTTGTCGGGGACGAGGAAGTCTTCGATCACGGACTCGAAAGACGCCCTCTTCTTCGTCAACTTGAACCGTTGCACCTTTCCTTTGCCCCATTCGCAGAAGAAGGGGCTATCGACGTAGCTCTTCGGCCACGCGGCTTCGCGGTAGACGTCCGCACCGACGGGCGAACCACCGCCGTGCTCACTGATGCGCGGCAAGTGACGTTCGGGATGCGGATGATAATCGTAGGGATACCCGTAATAGCCGGTCGGCACATGATGCGTGAACCGCGTCCACCAGCCGAGCCCATCGTCGGTGTTGTCGTAAGTGAAAATGTTATCAAGCGAGTCCATAGCGACATCAAGGTGATTCCGTGTGCCGCTCGTCACCACTTCCAGTTCAGTGCCGTCCAGTCGCATTCGCACCACGCCCCCCCCTTCCAGCGTGATTGTTGAGCCATCTGCTCCAACCGCTTTCGGTACTCCTTTGTCGCCGACGCTGACGTAAACCCGGCCATCCAATCCGAGCCGAGTTCCAGTAACGATATGATCGTTGAAGCCATAGACTCCTGCCGGAGGACCAAAGCCCGTCGCCAGATCCTTGCGTTCGTCTGCCACACCATCGCCGTTGGTGTCGCGGAAGACCGAATAGTGCGGCGCGTGCATCACATAGAGAGCGCCGTCGTGCCAGACCAGTCCAAAAACTGCGGCCAGGTTTTCGCAGAAGACGGTTTTCTTTGTTGGTTTGCCATCCGTACCGAATTCGATCCGCACCACTCGATCGAATTCTTTCTTCGTCGGGCCGCGCATATCCATCGGGTCTTCACCGACGAACAGGTTGCCGTCGTCATCGCATGTGACCACCGAGGGGTGCTCGATCTCCGGCACGCCGTAAATCAGCTCGACCTTGAAGTCCGGGGCAAGACACGTTTGGGCCGCTGCGTCTTGACTGAGCAACAGGGCGAAACAAAGGACAGCGAGAAGCGACCGTGGGACATAAGTTCTGGACATATTGGGCGGGTTTGGAAGGGCGGGATAGGCTTGGGAGACAACTCCGGTGAGGGACTTAGTATAGATCACGCTGGCGCAGATTTCTGCGAACTGACGGGGGCGCGCACTGAAGTTGAACCGGGGAATAACCGGCAGTTGCAAACCGGTGGAATCGTCCCAGCTTGGTTTCACCTCCGCCGCAAGCTACGCTAAGGGCTTCATTTCCCACCAGGAGCCTCTCATGAAACTTCGCTTGCTTACCCACCTCGCACTCCTAATCGCTGGACTGATGGCAGCCCTGCCCGCACGGGCGGAAGTCAAACTGCCGAGCATTTTCAACAACCACATGGTGCTGCAACGTGGCACCACCGTTCCCGTCTGGGGCACTGCTGCCGCCAACGAAGAAGTAACGGTTACCTTTGCCGGCCAGACTAAAAAGACGGCTGTCGACAAAGACGGCAATTGGCGTGTGAATCTGGACGCCCTGGAAGCCAGTGCCGAAGGACGCCCACTGGAAGTTACCGGAACCAACAAGATCACCTTCAACGATGTGCTGGTGGGGGATGTCTGGATCTGCTCCGGCCAATCCAACATGGAATGGACCGTCAATGGCTCACTCAATCCTCAGGATGAGGTGAAGGCCGCGGAGTACCCGACGATTCGCCTGTACGACGTCAACGGCCATTTGCTCGCACCTGCACCGCAAAAGGATGTTCCCGGCGGTTGGGCGGTTTGCTCGCCAAAAAGTATCCCCGGCTTCAGTGCCGTCGGTTATTTCTTCGGCCGTCGGTTGAATCAAGATTCCAAAATCCCCATCGGACTGATCAGCACAAACTGGGGTGGCACGCGGATCGAGCCTTGGATTCCGCCAGCCGGGTTTGACCTGGTTCCCGAATTGAAGGCTCAGGGAGAGAAGTCGAAGAGCTACGCTGCCGACACCAAACTTGGGAACGGCGATCCTTCGGCGATCTACAACGCGATGATTGCTCCACTGACACCGTTCGCCATTCGTGGCTCGATCTGGTATCAGGGAGAATCCAACGGCGGGGAAGGGGTGGAGTACTTCCACAAGATGACCGCGCTCGTTGAAGGTTGGCGAAAAGTCTTCGAACAGCCGAAGGATTTCCCGCACTACTTCTACTTCGTGCAGCTGGCGAATTTCCAAAAGGACAATGAGAATCCTGCCGGCGGCGATGGTTGGGCGAAAGTTCGCGACGCGCAAACCCGCTCGCTGACGATTCCAAACACGGGCATGGCGACGATCATCGACATCGGCCAAGCCAACGACATCCATCCGAAGAACAAGCAAGACGTCGGCGAACGCCTGGCTCGCTGGGCGCTGCGAGACGTGTACGGCAAGAAGGATCTCGTCGTCAGCGGCCCGCAGTTTAAGGGGCAAAAGGTCGAGGACAACAAGATTCGAATCTCGTTCGATCACGTTGGTTCCGGCCTGATCGTCGGCAAGAAAGATGGACTGAACCCGACTGCCGAAGATTCGACCGGCAAGCTGGCTCGTTTTGCCATTGCCGGCGAAGACAAGCAGTGGCAGTGGGCGGATGCGAAAATCGACGGCAACACGGTCGTCGTATCGTCCGACAAAGTCGCGAAGCCTGTCGCGGTTCGTTACGCCTGGTCGATGAACCCCGCCGGTGCCAACCTTTACAACAAGGACGGCTTGCCAGCGGTGCCATTCCGCACTGACGAATGGTAAGGTAGCTGACCTGGCGAACCTACTTTTTGTAGATTTCGTTCGGATCAACCAATCGCTCGGCCGTGATCTTCACTCCGGCCGGGCTGATTTGGCGATAGAAGCAACTCCGGTAGCCGTCGTGACAGGCGGCGCCGGCTTGTTCTACCTTCAAGAGAATCGTGTCCGCGTCGCAATCGACGTGGATCGATTTCACGAGCTGCACGTGGCCGCTCTCTTCTCCCTTCCGCCAGAATTTATTGCGGCTGCGGCTCCAGTAAACGGCTCGGCCGGTTTGGAGCGTTTCTTCGAACGCAGCCTGATTCATCCAGGCGAGCATCAAGACTTCGCCATTGGCGGCGTCTTGCGCAACGACCGGCAGCAGGCCGTCGTTTTTAGAGAAGTCGGGGATGGGTGCTGAATCTGACATGGGCGAAAGAAAAAGCTATTCGCCCATCACCGCGGGCACACGGTAGCACTCATCATCCCGCTTGGGAGCATTCGCTAAAGCGGCTTCGCGTGGCAGATGCTCGTGCGGCACGTCTTCCGCAAAGACATTGTGCATGTCGAGGGCATGAGCCATCGGCTCGATGCCGTCAGTATTGAGCTCGTTCAGTTGCTCCACGTAACCCACGATCCGCTGCAGTTGCTCGGTCATCGTCCCCAGTTCCTCCTCCGTGAGCCGCAAACGGGCCAGGAGAGAAACCTTTTCGACATCGGCGCGCGAGATCATAGAGCAACCCTGGTCGGAGATTTGCCGCGGTGCTTATTTCTTGGTCGCGCTGGCAGGCAGGCGGAAAGGACGCTGCTTGACTGCTTTGCGAACCACGCCGCTCTTCATGCAGCGGGTGCACACGCGGACGGTCTTGTTGGTTCCTTCGGGCGTGGTGATCTTCACGCTTTGCAGGTTGGGCATAAAGCGACGCGGAGAAATCCCCGTCACCTTGGTACCCACACCACCCAAGTACTTGGCCTTACCGCGCGTTTCGATCTGGTTGCCGAACGATGGTTTCTTGCCGCAATATTCGCATTTGTAAGACATGGTCTCAACTCCTGAGGCGGCGCGCAGGCGCCGGAATAATTTACTGTTTGGAAGACGTCCCGCTGTGGTAACAGGGGGAGTCGTTTACTTCTTGCCACCCTTTTTGGTGTCTGCGGCTGGTTCTTCGGTCTTGGCCTTCTTCTTCTTCTTCGTGCTGATCTTATAGACCCGCACTTTGGGCAAGCCGAGCACGCCCTTGCCTTCAACCCAGCGATCGGCGTCCTTCAATTGGGCAATCCGTTCGCCACGGGTGAGAACATTGCGGTTCTTAATCGCTCCGGCCTTTACTTTGAGCGTTTTGTCGATCGTCATTCGCTGGCTCCAAGATTCGAGCGGGTTTGCCCGCCACTGTCGTTATTATTTCCAGGAAACCCTATAAAATAAGGTTTTAGGCCCTAGTCGACAATGGCCGATCAGGGGATATTTTGCTGAAATCTTTCACTTCGGTCCGATCATCCGGCAACTCATGGCCCAAATACTTCGTTTAGGAACCCGCGCTAGCCCTCTTGCTCGTTGGCAAGCCGACTGGGTCGCCGCGCGCCTGCGCGAATTGGGCGTGCAGGTGGAAATGGTCCTGATCACCACCCAAGGGGACGTAAAAACCGCTCCCTTGGGCCAAATCGGTGGAATGGGGCTGTTTACCAAGGAATTGCAGCGGGCTTTGCTCGACGGGCAAATCGACCTGGCCGTTCACAGCCTGAAGGATTTGCCGACCGACGTGGTTCCGGGGCTCACCTTGGGTGCCGTTCCGGTGCGGGAAAGTATCGCGGATGTTCTCGTCAGTCGCACCGTTCGTTCGGTAGAAGAATTGCCGCCGAACAGTCGCGTCGGCACCGGCAGTCTCCGCCGCCGGGCTCAATTGCTGCATGTGCGCCCCGATCTGGTGCTGCTGGATATTCGCGGCAATGTCGATACCCGACTGCGTAAGCTCGACGAAGGGGAATTCGACGCCATCGTTCTGGCCGAAGCGGGCCTGCGGCGGTTAGGCTTGGAACAACGAATCGCCGCCGTGATTCCTGTCACGACCATGCTGCCGGCGGTGGGACAGGGAGCACTCGGCATCGAATGCCGCGCCGACGATGCGGCCGTGCTGACAGCCCTCCAGCCGCTGAACGATCCCGCCACGTTTGCCGCGATCACTGCGGAGCGAACGCTGTTGCAAACCTTGCTTGCTGGTTGCCTGGCCCCGGTCGGTGCTTGGGGTCGAATCGAAGGAGAATTACTGCGACTGGAGGCGGTCGTGATTTCGGCTGATGGCAAACGCCGGATCGTGGCCCAAGGAGAATCTACAGCAGAGAACGCGATGGAACTGGGCAAAGCCGTTGCAGCGCAGTTAGAGCAACAAGGAGCGATGGAGATTATTGCGGCGGAGCGACAGACGCGGCCTGCTTAAATTACGACGATTCTTTCTTCGAATCACCGAGTGTATCTTCCACGTAAACTTTGGTCACCAGAACCATGGCGCAAGCGGCCAGCGGAGTTGCAAAGACCACGCCAGCGGTGCCCAGCAATACGCCCATCAGCACCTGCGAGATGATGGTTAC
Organism: Pirellulaceae bacterium; assembly: GCA_041739545.1. Classification (GTDB taxonomy): domain Bacteria; phylum Planctomycetota; class Planctomycetia; order Pirellulales; family Pirellulaceae; genus JBGSNR01. The sequence continues at coordinate 97,434 of JBGSNR010000049.1, forward strand.
GGCCGGAGGAAGTTTGGCCATCCGCTGCTGTAGCAAGGGGGCCAGCAAATTACTCTCGACCACTTGGATACCGAGGTAGAGAATGCCAACGTAAATCGCGTGCGTCGGCCCCACGGTGAACGCCACCAAAATCGCCGGAATTGCGGAAGCGATGGGACCGACGTAGGGAACAAAGGTAACGACGAAGGCAACCAACCCCAGGCCAATGGCCAGGGGCGTTCCGAGCAACCACAGCCCGATCGTGGTCGCAGTTCCGACCACGGTCATGGTGCAGAACTGGCTGATGAGCCAACCGCGCAACGTGGTTCCGAGCGCATCCAACACTTCGTTCATCCGGGCTCGTCGAGAGAGCGGAGTCAGGCGGATTAATCCGTGGCGATATAAGTGCGGATCAAATGCCAGATAGATGCCGGCAACAACAACTACGACCGCACTGAGAACTCCCCCGATGCCCATCGAGAAGAAACTCGTGACGTGAACGATGCTCGTGCCGTCTGGTAACGTTTCTTTGCTCGACAAATCTTCCACCAGGCGTTTTCCCCATTCGTTCTCTTCAATTTGGGCCTGCACTTGTTGCCAAGATGAGCTGACGGCTTTTGCCAGTTCAGTCAGTTGTTCGACGAGCGCCAATCCAAGCAGCCAGGCGCTCAAGCCGATCGCTATCGCCAATCCCAGCAGCACGATTGCCAACGACCAATTTTCAGAAAGAGGAACGACTTGGCGCAACAGGTCGCTAAGCCCTCGGAGGAACAGGGCGAACAAAATTGCCCCAAAAACCAAGAGAGCCACATCCGCTGCAGCCCACAGCAACAACATCACCAAGGTCACCAGGCTGATGAGTCCAATCGTGATCAGCACGCGCCGAATGTACTCCCCACGATCGAGTCTCAAAGTTTCCGACATAGCAAGATTCTTTCAAAAGTGGTGATCTGGCTGGCGGTCAGATGAGTCAGGAACAAAATCCACACGAAGTGAAAATCCAGTGCATTTTGCGTGCCCAACAAGCGTGGGCGGTGGAAGTTTCGGAATCCGTCGGATTGCCCCTTGGTATTGAATCTTGAGTGTACAGCGGATAGAAGGCGTAGTATGTCAGTCACAGGTAGCGAATCGCACCGTATTACGTGTAGGAGTCTGCTTGGTCGGCCGCGCGTTCGAAGAAATTTGATCAATCATGTGGCTCATGAATTGATTACAATAATTTGGAGAGCTAGATCACGTCCCGCAATCGGGATTCATCAGGAATATGCACAATCAATCTTCTGCCCGTCGCTTTCGCAGCCTCCGTTTGGAAAGTCTTGAATCGCGCCACCTGATGGCAGTTTGGCTGGACCCCACATTCTCCTCGAACGGCGTCGATACGTTCGCCTATGGCTCCGAGAACGACGAAGCTCATGCTGTGGTCGTGCAGTCGAGCGGAAAGATTGTGGTTGCTGGCATAACCAAAGACGGCACGAACACTGATATGGCGATGAATCGCTACAACGCCGACGGCACCCGTGACACAACGTTCGGGGACGGAGGCAAAATGACGACGGCGATCGGCAGCTACTCGCTGGTTCGATCCCAACCTCCGCGCTACAACTTTATCGATGACTCCTACGACGAAACCCACGCCCTCGCCTTGCAAGCCGATGGGAAAATTGTCGCTGCCGGGCGTACGTTCAAAGCAGCTGGCGTCGTGACCAGCGACATCGCGCTCGCTCGTTACGATGCCAATGGAAACGTCGATCCCACCTTTGGTATCCTCGGCCGTGGAAATGTCAAAGCAAATTATGGGTCGAACGACATTGCTCGGGCGATTGTCATTCAAGCGGATCAGAAAATTGTAACGGCTGGATACACCCGGGGGCCCTCCAGTTTCGATATCCTGATCGCTCGTTTCAATTCCGATGGAACGCTCGATCAAACGTTCGGCGACGGCGGATTTGTCGTCACCGATGCCTCGCCGGGCGAGAACGATTTCGGATTAGGAATCGGCATATTGCCGGGGGGCGTAATCGCCGTGGCGGGCTATTCCGATCTTCCTAACGGCAACCTCGCACTTACGTTCGTTCATTATCTACCTAACGGCGATTTGGACGAACGATTCGGTAACGACGGCATTGAGTTGCATGAGATCGAGTCGATCGATGAGAATTCTCGTTTCACTCCGAACGGCTTCAAAATTCAAAGTGACGGGCGAGTACTGCTCGTGGGCGAATACAATCAACCGGAAACGCCCACTCAGTTTGCAGTGCAGCGGTTCACCAAGAATGGAGACCCAGATATTAGTTTTAACCGGGGCCAGGTCAAGCGAATCATGCCTAGCGAAGGTGGGGGCGGCGCTTTTGCCGCGGATTTTCAAAGTGACGGCAAGCTGGTCGTCGTAGGCTATTCCGACGAAACCAATCGGGATTTTGCAATTATGCGCTTCGGCCTGAAGCCGACGATCACAAGCTTCAACGTGCCGAAGACCGGAAAAGAAGGAACTGCGATCCAACTTTCCGCAGCGGCGTTTGAGTTGGAACCGTCACGCCCCGCGGACAACTACCTCTGGCAGGTTACCGGCGTTGGCGTGCGTCACACGGCTACGACACCTTCCACGAGTTTCGTACCCGTCGATAACGGCACCTATCGTGTGAGGCTCACCGTGCGCGACGATCTCGGGCAGAGCGTCGTGCGAATTCAGAACGTCACGGTCGCCAATGTCGCTCCCAAGATCACGAAATTCCTGATCCCTGCAACGGCCCGGCCCAATCGCAACGTACGGCTGACTGCCGCGGCTAGCGATCCGGCGGGAGCCCGTGACAAGTTGACTTTCACGTGGGTTATCTTGGGGACAAACTATCGCGTTACCGGAACCGGCCCAGCATTCACTTGGAAGTCTCCCCCGACTCGCGGCGAATACACCGTTCGGCTCATCGTTGAAGACGGCGATGTCGGAAAGGTTGCGAGGTTGGGGAAGATCAGATTGGTTTGAGCTAAGTTTGGTCGGTAACATGCGACGTCGGCCACTGAAGTAGGCCCATGCACTCCGTGCAGGACGTAATCCGGTTTCGATCTTGCGAAACTATTCGCGGTTGATTTCGCGTTCTCGAAGAGCGGGTAGCTTCGGAGCGATTGGATCGCTGATCTAAAGATGCTCCTGTTAAACCTGAATCAATCCCCAGCTCTTTATTGCATAACTATTGACAAGTAATCAATGATTCGCGACGATCCAATTGGCTGTCTGGTCCGGACCTGCGCGCTGCGCGTGGTTCGGCTACTGCTCTTTGACAATTCAATCTGCGGGGTGTCGATCTGCAAGCGTGCAAACTACGAAGATTATTTTTGCAACAAGTTTGGTGCAAATCGTGATAAAAATGGTACTTTGTTGCAAAAATAGCGCGAAATTCCCGAGGAAAACCGATTTTTGCAACAAAACAGAGAATAAAACCGGGGTTCTTGTTGCAAAATTCAGGCAGTTTGTCCGAAAACCCCGGCGAATTCGCAAAATTCTTCGGCAACAAACTTCGACAACAGCGGTGCAAAATTACCGCGTGCTGAACAACGGCTTGGGGCCTGACTTCGCGGCCGGTACTTCGAAGTTGACGGGGCTGGCAACTTTCGCAGTACGCAGTTCCGGTTGGGTGACGGCATCGGCGGGCATTTCGATATCCAGGATCGAAGGACCGATTTCGTCTTTCACGATCGCCGATTCGCGATTGCCGGTGGGCTTGGCGGGAGGCTTAGGTTGCGGATTGCTGGCACCACTGCGGCGCATCCGCCAACGCTGAATGACCCCGCCCCCTTCCGGACGAGGAGGAACGTAGTTGGGTGGAAACTGGGCGGGAATAGGACGCGTTTTCACATCGCTGTCGGTTGCCGGCTGATCTTCAGTCGGCTGGCCGCCTTCCAATTGCCGTTCCTCCAGGCCGTTGCCCACAACGTCGAAATCGGGCAACTGCGGAGCATCGAAAATGGGACGGGTCGCGGGAGCATTTTGGTCCCCCGTATCGACGGCAGGGGTGGGGACGAAGCTAGAATCGCGCGCGCCGTTGAAGTCAATCGAAATTTCCGGCAGTTCAAGCTCGATTTGATCGGCGGGAGAATTGTTTCGTTGGGCTTCCCGTGGATTCTCGGCCTGGCCGCGAGCCCGGGGGAGAGTGATGGGGGAGTTGAACTTTCGTTCGCTACTTCCGGCTGGTGCTTGTGCCAGTTCACCCGCGGCCGGCGATTGGGGTGCAGGGCGGCGGAGGATCGACCTCATGGTGGGAGTTTCGCCCAGCGCGACGCCGCTGCCGATGAGAGCCACACTCAAGCCGAACGTCCATTTTCGTGAATTCAACATCCCACTTCTCCTATTAATCGCCGGGGAAAATCGGCGTTACCTGACATGTCAATTGCTACGTTATAGCTCCCATTGGTCCAGTTGGCCCAGGGGAGTTCATTACAACGCGACCCCCTGATTGAAAAGTAAACCACTGATAATGCCGCTGGGAATGACTCCGTAAATGCCTTTAGTGAAGACCTGATCGATGAATTCATCATTACGTTGAATGGCCGACTTCGGAACCACCACGATATCGCTATCGCGGAGCCAGATTTCATCGGCGGGAGTCGGCCGTTTGCCGTACACAGCGCCACGGATATCGATGCGTGTTGCCAACAGCCGCCAATCTTCACCTCGACGAAAGACAACGACCTCGCGGAGGTTGGCACCTTGGTTCCAGCCCCCTGCTAGCGACAGTGACTGCATGACGGATGTCGGGGCTTCCATCGTGAAGCGACCCGATTGCTTGACCTCGCCCAAAACATACAAGAACCGCGGTGCTCGGGCTTGCAGGATTGGGGTCACTTCGATGCCGATGATTTGCTTCGCGTAGCGGGCATTCACTTCTTGCCGAATTTCGTCGAGCGTGAGCCCCACCACATGCACGGCATTAATCACCGGCAGGCGAATCGTCCCTTCGGGAGTGACCCGGACCAGCTTTCCTTGCCCACCGGTGAAGAAGCGGCTGTCAACGGCGGCGCGCAAGTCTTCCAAGCGAGTGTTGACCTTGGTCGGCGAAATGGTGAGGTCGATAATTTTGTAACCACCGCCGTGCAGGTAACGATCTTCAAGATCGGCTTTGATTTCGTCGGCGGTGCGATCGGCTGCACGGATGCGTCCCAAATGGAGGGCGGTGATCGTGCCGTCGGGCTGCACGGTGACTTCGCGGGAAAGATTGGGGTCGACGATCGATTCGATTTTGATCGAGTCCCCGACTTCCATCCGATAGGGGCCATCGGTCATGGCCCGTGTCAGGCGATAAACAAATTCAATCGAGTCATCGACGCGAATGTGATAGGTATCCACGTGCGACGGGCGATGTGGCCCGACGTATTCACCTTGATTGAACGCCTGCCACGGAATCGGCCCCCACTGGTTCCAACCCGCTTCACCACAAGGTGGACCGTTCTGGCAATCGACGCCGTACACGTCTCGCTGACAACCATTGCCGCCGCACATGTTGCAACCCATGCCGCAATCATTGCAGAACTGCACCGCTTTGACCTGGCCGTCTGCGTTACGGGTGAGCCGAAAGGAGAATGTGGAAGCATCACCGGAAGTTGGTTCGTCCTGGTCGGCTACTACGGATGGTGCTGCGGCAGGCTCGCGGGATGTGGGTTCCTCGCTTGGCACCCAGCGCGGAACCTTGGCGATTTGCGGGGTGTTAGAATCCTTGCCGACGAACCAGGATCCACAAGCAATCCCTAAGATTGCCGCACCCAGGGCAATCGCAAGACGTTGCCGCGACTGCAACAGATTGGACGGGCAGTTAGCCGAGCGCAGGTCATCCATAATTGCTTTCCTCGACTTAGCGCGGGTAGTAGCCGGGCCGCGGCGGTGCTTGGGCCGATGAAACAGGTGCCGGGCGTGGCGCGTTGGTTAGATTGGAGTTTGGTGGAATGTTGTTCGGCTGAGCGCCAGGGGGCATGGATTGGCGTGCAAATTGACTGGGATCAATCCACTGCACTCCTGAAGCGATGGCGCTCGTCTGCGGTGATGCAGGGCCTGCTAATTGAGCACGTTCCCATTCAGCACGCTGCGCCAGATCACCTTCTCCTAAGCGCTGATGAACGATCGCCAGGTTGTGCCAGGTTTCTGGGCGGGGCTGCGTGCGCAGGCTTTTGATCAAGGCTTGTCTTGCATCCTGCCATTGACCGTGCATCGCCAGGAGCACACCGAGTTCGTGAGCTGCTCGCGATTGCCGGGGATTGATATCTAGCGCCGATTGCTGATAAGCAATAGCTCGTGCGAAATGGAGTTCGTTTGTCGCCCCTTCCTCTTTGGCCAGGAAGGTATGAACTTTTCCCAGTCCATGCAACGCATCCGCCGCCGCGGGAAGCGGTCCCATCGCGAGCACTAACTGCTGACGACCATACCGATAGTAGGCTTGCAGAGCCATCACATTGGGAATACCGGGCGAACCATTCTTCAGCACCGGTGTCCTATGCAGCTGTGTCAGTCGAGCAACGTCTCGCTCTGCGAGAATGTCGTCAGGGCGAGTCGCAAAGTCCTCTGCCTCTTTGAAGGCCAGAAAAGCATCGGCGAGAGCGCGACCGTGGCGATTCCCGCCCAGTTGCCCATCGATCCCATGGGCGGCAAGTTGTAGTGCTTCTTCGAATTTCTGACGCGATGCAAACAGGGCGTTGCGCTCGGCCAATCTCCAGCCTCGCGCACCGACTTGTTGCACTTGCTGATTCAGGCCCGACAGTTGTTCGGGGCGCAAACTGTCAGCGTTGGTAGTTTGTGAATTGAACGAGTAATTGGGGGTGGCCGGAGATGTCGTCCCAGTGGGAATCGTTGCCGCTGAATTTGCCACAGGAACCGCTGGCATCCCATTGGGAATGACCATTCCCGCCGAGCCGTTCATCGATTGCACCGGAACCAGAATAAACTGCGTCCCCGGGGGGAGATTGCTGGGAATCGCAATCGGCTGAGCCATCATGACCGCTTGATCAGCGGAACTTGACGCTGGGAGTGCGGTTCGGGCTGGTGCAGAAGCCACTCGCAAGTCCGACGATAGTCCGCCATAGTTTTGGCGAGGCTCGACGATTCGTTGGTTTTGAGTGGGCGCGTAGTTTTGGTAATAGTCGGCCGCTTGCAGTCCGGAGGCGCACAGGCAAAAGGCGACGCTCCCCGACCGGGAGGCCCGTTGCAAGAATTTAACTAGCTGCGTACGACGGGACATAACCATTCCATGGCTGTGCGGCGTGCCGAGCACCGACCCTCCGTGGGCCGTCAAGACTTCACTTGTCTCATCGTCCCTTGAGCGTGTTGAACCGTAGCGCCAGCGGCCGGAACTGGCAGGTGAAGTGGCGCGGTTCGCGTCGCAATCGTCACAGTCCGGTATGGCAGAACTGCGCCGCGTTCAAAATCGTCACGGGCGGACAGATTGATTCATTGATTGCGGCCGGCACAATCGGAAATGTCCCTGCAATTTGAACTCGCACAACGGTCGAGCGTTCCGTGAAAAAAAGAAGGCCGCCCTTGGGTCGGGCGGCCTTAATTGGAATGAAATGCGTTTAGGACACAAACTGGGGGCTGGCTCTGCCTGAACCGAACCGGCGGACCTTATTCAACCAACAACCTTCGATCCGAACAAACGTAACCAAGCTCAACGGTCCGCAGCGAAAGAAGTGGCGGCCCTATTGCCCCACGGGTAAATGACCTGGTGGATCTTGCATCGATGCTCTCCTTTGACTTAAGGAATTCGAAGCTAATCAGCGGGCGATCTTGGGCTGCCAGGAGAAACAACATCCGCAGTAGTTGTTCATGCTGGTGGGCCGACCCGTTCTTAATCGCCTTGGGTATTGGCTGGGTCTCGATCCCCACTTCACGTCACTACCCATACGATATCGAGGTCGGACGAGGGAAGCAAGGTTTTTTGCAACAAAATACTGCAATGATCGGAATACGGAATAGCTTGCGAACCCCCTTCTACTGGACTAGAACAGGAGCTTCTAACTTCGCTCCTCGTCGAAGGGAAGGTCGGCAGCCATGCCTCTTGCGTCCGACAGTTCGGCGGCAGCGCCTCGCATCAGGCGTACGTTCTGGAATTGGCTCGCTCTTGTTAACCGTCCGCTAGAAAAAGTTGGTTTGCTGGGGCGAATGGGTTTGCTCATTGTGATCCTCATCGGCCTTGCCTGGGGTAGCGGCTTGTACGTCGTCCAGACGACGCGTGAGTACGTCATCGGGCGCGAACTCGTCGACTTGAGCGATGAAACCAAGATTCAGCGATTTGAGTTCGAAAAAGGCCTGAACGAATTGCACGGCAAAGTGGTCGGCAACAATGGATTGCTGCGCGATCAACCAGACGAATTTTATCGGCGGATCGTCGAACACCCAGGCGATCACGAAGGATTGCAGCCTCCCGTGATTGTGACCGTTCGTGAAGCAGGTGAGGCCTACGCGAGTCAGAAGGAGACGAAAGAAAGAACCCTACTTACGCAGTGCGCTAGCGAGCTAAAGCCTTGGCTCAATCGATTAGAAGGGGACGAACTTGCCCACCGACGCACTCTGGACAAACCTCCGTTGGCGTCAGGTGCCTTCAGAAACGGTCGATGCATCCGACCCAAATATTCGGAAAAGATTTGGCACACATCGCTGCAGCGTCACGCTCGTGATTCCTCTGCACGGTGGTCAGAACTCAGCCGCAAAAGAAACTGAGCCTGTGGCGAGTGCGTCGCCGTCGGCCGCGGAACAATCTTCGAACGCTTTTGATGCAACGCCGCTGGCGATTGTCGAACTCGATATCACGCACTTGCTGCACAAAATGCTCAACAGTCCGCGTTCCTTTGCCGCCTTGCTTCCGTCGGACAATAAGCAGCCGCCATTGGTGCTTCCTTACGGCGTTCCGTCGCACGACAGTCATCGCGAAATCGGCAAAAAGCTCAGGCTCGCGCTCAAGAAATTCGAACTGGACTACCAGGATAATCAGCTTGATGTCCGACAGAACGGTGCGAACTTCCCTGAATATCTTTCAGGCGACCAAGGTGACGACGTCTGGTTTGCCCTCGGCGATCTGTTTGAACTGGGCCATCAGTCGCTGATCTATTTGGAAAGCAAGGAAGTTTCCCAAGATGTGGTTGAGAAACTGCAATCGAAGGACGAATCGGGGCGCTTTTTGCCCTACGGCGAGTTAGTCAATAAGACACCGCCACTCGATCCGCTCCGAGTAGTTGCCGACGTAACGCCAGGGGTTCGCCGCGTGCGACTGCGGGCCGCTACACTCGCGGAGGCGAAACGCCTAGCCGAAGACATTGAAAAAATTGCAGGTTCCAGCATCGCGTGGAGCGATCCCATCGACATGCAAAAGTTTGCTATCAATGTGCAACCGATCAACGTCCCCGGCAGCCGACAAATCGCTGGGCAGTCTAGCTCAGCCAATCCTGCGCCATTCTTGTATCTTGTCCGAACCGTTGCGAAAAACGAAATTTCAGGTGCCGTTGATGCCGATCTAAAGCTCCTCTGTTGGGTCACTTCTGTTGGTAGTCTGGCCGCACTGATTGCGGCACTATCTCTGGCATACTACTTCACGCAGCCCATCCGCGGTGTGGCAAGCGCTGCGGACGAGATTGGGGAACTCGATCTCACTCGCGAAGACGATGCCGAACGTGTGCGGCAACTGCTCCGCACGCTACCAACCAATCGCGGCGACGAAACAGGTCAATTGGCCGTCCGCTTCAGTCGCATGATCGAACAAATCTTGCAGGCCAATGCGGCCTTGCGGGTGAAGCAGACGGAGCTTCAGCAGGCTAAAGACACGCTCGACTTGCAAGTGCAACTCAAGACGCGCGAATTGAAAGACGAAACCGAGCGGGCTCAAGATGCGAACCAGGCGAAGTCGGTCTTCCTTGCCACCGTTAGCCACGACATGCGTCAGCCGCTCCACATTTTCTTTACGCACGCGCAGTTGCTGCGAGAATCGGAACTGACCGAAGAGCAGCAACAGTCGGTCGAGTTAATTTACAAAAACGCGCGGCGGCTCAAGTTCTTGATTAACGATATTCTGGACTATCAGAGGATTATTGGCGGGGAAATCGACCTGATGCCGGAGGAAGTCGACGTGCAGCCGATGCTGCAAGATATCGCGAATGACTTCCAGGAAGGGGCTGCCGAACGGAATAACGACTTGATTGTTCGTTGCGAAGCACCAGGTGAGATGGTCGTTGATCGCTCGCGGCTCGAACGCGTGCTCGTCAACCTTCTCTCGAATGCCTGTAAGTTCACTCGCGGCGGCAAGATTGAGATTTCAACCCACACTGCGGGAGACGGATTGATAGAATTCCGTGTGCGGGATGAAGGCCAAGGAATGACCGCAGCTCAGCAAGCGAAGATTTTTCAGCCGCTGATGAGTTCTCGGCATCGTGGCAACGACGGCACAGGTTTGGGGCTGTTTATCTGCAAAGCCCTCACGGAGAAAATGGGAGGCTCGATCTGCTTTGAAAGCATCGAAGGGAGAGGGACGACTTTTCATATCGTTTTGCCCAGGACCTATACCGCGTCGTCGGACCAACCATCTGACGCGAACCGTGAGCCTGCACTCCCGATAATTCTTCCTGCAAAATTCAGCCCGCAGCGGCCGGTTCCAGCCTCTGCTCAGCAGTTGGCGAGCGTCCTACCCGTCGCCAAAGTTAGTTCACGCAGAGGTCGCCCGACAGCACTCGTGATTGACGACGAAGATCAGGCCCGCAAAGTCCTCGCCAACATGTTGCATGAGTTAGGCTACGAGACATTGCTCGCGAGTGGTGGGCGGCAAGGTATCGCGATGGCCAGCGAGCACTGTCCCGACTTGATCACACTCGATGTCATTATGCCCGACATGAGTGGCTGGGACGTGTTGTCGCAAATCAAGCTCAATCCGTTGACGGAAGACATACCGGTAATCGTAGTCACTGTTTTGGCGGCCGAAGAATCGGGCAACGTCCTCGGAGCGGATGGCTTTCTTACCAAACCTTTCAAATTCTCCTCGCTGAGTTCCACCGTGCAGAAAAGTCTGCGCGGCACTGGAAGCGGAGAAGTACTTGTGGTCGATGACGACGCCGATTGTAGACGCGACCTGCGCAAGCTGTTGCAATCGTGCGGCTGGAGTGTGGTCGAAGCCTGCGACGGCGAAGATGCGTTGGAGCAGATCGCCCATCGCCGCCCGGATTTGGCCATCATCGATCTCAACATGCCCAAGATGGACGGCTTTACCCTCATCGACATCCTCCGCCAGAAAGAAGACACGGAACAACTGCCGATCGTGGTACTTTCTGCCGTGGAACTTAGTGCAGCCGAGCGGCAGCGGCTGGAATCCACCACCAGCCGCTTCTTCGGCAAGGGAGGCGTGAATCTCAATATGCTGAACATCGAGATTTCCCGCCTTGTCCGCAGGCAACACCATGCTGAGCAGCGCCCCACTTCAACCACCTCGGAACGGAGTTAGTCATGGCACACCTTCTCATCGTGGACGATGATGCTGCCAGCCGAGACACGCTGGCCCGTGTGCTCAAGCAGTGGGGGCACACCAGTGAAATGGCGATCAATGTGGCCGAGGCTGTGCATCAAGCGCAGCACAAGCACTTTGACCTGGTTTTCATGGACATCACGATACCTCAGCAGGACGGAGCCGAGAAAGATATCTACGGTGGGCTCGAGGCGACCAAACGCATTCTCGCGATTCCGCACTTGCGCGAACTGCCCGTCGTAGCCGTCACTGCGCACGGAATGGATGGCCACAAGAAGGCAGTGCTCAATGCCGGCTGTCGCGAAGTTCTAATGAAAGGTTCGGAGAATTTTCTTCAACGGACGAAAGAAGTCATTGCGCGCTACGCGCCGGGCAAGACAATGACTGCTCCCAGTAAATCCAGAGTTGCCGTACAGCCGACTGCGGTTCCCAGTGTTACCGCTGCCGCCACATCAACGGTAGCGTTAGCCGTGGAAGTGCGTACCGAGGCTGAGGCGGGGTGTAGCTCTACTCCGACGACCGTCACCTTGGCAATGGAGAATTCAGCGAGTGCCACCGCGGTTGCTGCGCCCGTCGTCACCGCTGTCGCCGAGCCTGGTCTGCCTGCCGCGAGAAATGCACTCGGGCAAATTCAATCCCATGTGGCTCAAGCTTCTGCGGTTGCCCAAAGCCTCTTGGAAACCACTCAGGATCAAGATCGAGACAATGACTTCATTCATCCCCTGCAAAATCTATGTTCAGCGCTGGGCGCGGCTCTGCAGCGATTGCAGGGGGAAGGCACTCCACCGGCTGCCGGCGAGTCGCTTAGCCACTGGGTGACGAGCATCGTCTTCGGCTCGAATATGGAGTGCGAGTCTTTGCTGAGTACCGAAACGGATCACCATTTTGGCCAGCATCGCGAACCGCTACAAATCATCGATCAGCATCTGAAACAGGTGCTGCAGTTGCGGTTTGAACTCGATTCCGACATGCCAGCTGCGGCCACTTCTATCGCCACCTCTGTTCCCGTGGACGTGGTGCAACAGCAACTTGCCGATGCCAGCGTTGCTGCTGATCCGCGTCGCGAACGCTTGCTTGGCGATCTACTGGTGGTCGACGACGACTGGAACGTGCTGCGCGACATGGAAAACAAGCTCCGCCAATTGGGGCACCGCGTCTTCGCCTGCTCGAATGGTGAAACGGCTCTCTCACTTTTGCAGCATCAGCACTTCGACGCCTGCCTGCTCGATGTTCACATGCCGGGACTCGGTGGCATGGAACTGCTCGCCCGCATTCGAGCCGAAAAGCATCTTGCCAACTTGCCGATCATTATCGTTTCCGGCAGTGGTCAACTCGACGCCGCCGCCTCCGCCATCGAAGCAGGAGCGGACGACTATCTCACCAAGCCGGCCGATGTTTCGTTGCTCCGTGCTCGAATCGAAGCTTGCCTGAAACAGGTTCGTTCGCGGCGGGAAGATCTCGAAAAATTCCTCCCGGCCAAAGTCATCGATTCGGTGCTCATGCATCCGGAGCAAATGCGGCAAGGACGGCTCACCGACGTTACGGTAATGTTTTGCGGCATCCGACAGTTCAGCCGGATTAGCGGGCAGATTGGTCCGTCTGAAACGATCAAGTGGATCAGCGATGTAATGGACAAGCTCAGCACGTGCATCCTCAATCACGGCGGAACCCTGGTCGACTACATCGGCGACGAGATCATGGCCATGTGGGGTGCGCCGCAAGAGGATGCCGATCACGCGCGGCAAGCTTGCCAATGCGCGCTCGCGCTGCAGAGTGAAATTCAAGCCCTCGACGAATACTGGATGCCCAGGCTCGGCTCGCCAATGCGGGTCGGCGTGGGCGTGAATACAGGGCCGGCCGTTGTCGGCAATACCGGGTCTAAGTTTCGCTTCAAGTACGGTGCGCTCGGCGCTACGGTGAATGTTGCCAGCCGTGTGCAAGGAGCGACGAAGTATTTGCGCAGCTCGGTGTTGATGACTGAAAGCACCGCGCGGCACCTGAGCAATGCGGAGCGGGGACGCCGTTTATGTCGCGTGCGGGCGCAGAATATCGAAGCGCCCATCTGGCTCTACGAACTTGCTGGTAAGCAAGGACCGATCGCAAAGGATCGTGATACCAAGTACGAACAGGCACTTTGCGAATTCGAGTCTGAGAATTTCGACGAAGCCATTCGCATGCTGGCCGAACTCCTGGCGGAATTTCCCAAGGATGGTCCAACCCAGTTGTTGATGTCGCGCGCGATCGAGTCGCAGTTCACGCCAACATTCGATCCCGTGTGGACGTTGCCGGGGAAGTAACTTTACTTCCACGTAAATTTAATCACGATGTCGAGGGCAGATTCGGCGCGAAGCCACGTCGGACCGTGTGTTCCGTGATCGTTCGCGGAAGCACAAACTGCAATAAGTAATCTCGTCCGCCGGCCTTGGAGCCGATGCCGGACATCTTGAATCCGCCGAACGGTTGCCGTCCTACGAGTGCGCCCGTGATCGAACGATTGAGATACAGGTTGCCGACCATGAACTCGCGGCGCGCCTGGTCGAGATGCCCCGGATGCCGCGAGAAAACACCGCCGGTAAGAGCGTAGTCAACGTCATTGGCAATCCGCAGCGCCTCGTTAAAGTCAGTTGCTTTGATGACCGCCAGCACGGGGCCAAAAATTTCTTCCTGGGCGAGTCGAGAATCGGGTTTCACATCAGTAAAGATATGCGGACCGATGAAGTAACCTTCCTGCGCGAGCGGGCCTACCTCGCGGGCGAAAGCCTCCTGCGCCTCTGACTTGCCGATCGCGACGTACTTTAAGACACGGTCGCGCGACTCGCCGTCGATGACCGGTCCGATCGACGAGGCGGGATCTTCCGCCGGTGCAACTTGCAAACTGTTGGTTGCCCCAATGAGCCGCTGCACGAATGCGTCGTGCACATCTGCCATCACGATCGCCCGGCTGCAGGCAGAACACTTTTGTCCTTGATAACCGAAGGCGGATTTCATCACGCCGAGCACCGCCTCGTCCAGATCGGCATCGCTGTCGACTATGATGGCGTTCTTACCTCCCATTTCGGCAATGACACGTTTCACGTTGCGTGTGCCGCTCTGCGAAAGCTCCGCCGCGCGGGCGTTGATCTTTAAGCCCACAGCGCGTGAGCCGGTGAAGGCGATGAGCGCGACATTTGGATGTTCCACAAGTGCCGCGCCGGTCACTTCCCCTTTGCCTGGCAGATAATGCAGCACGCCGGGCGGAAAGCCAGCATCGCGAAAGACTTCGTGAGCGAGGGCGGCAATCACGGGCGACTGTTCCGCCGGCTTCATGAGGACCGTGTTACCCGTGGCGAGGGCCGCGGTCGTCATGCCAGTGAGGATCGCCAGCGGAAAGTTCCACGGGGCGATCACGCCGACCACACCGCGCGGCAGGTAATCAAATCGGTTTTCTTCGCCCGGCACATCGACGCCATCCTCCCTTTGCAACTCCTCCGCTTCCGTTGCGTAGTATTCGCAGAAATCGATCGCCTCGTCGACATCGGCCGTCGCTTCGCGCCAACCTTTGCCGCACTCCGCGATGATCCACGCGGAGAGTTCGAACTTCCGTCGGCGAAAACCCTCCGCCGCTTTTCGCAATAGAGCCGCCCGATCAACAACCGGTGTATTGTGCCATGCGGGCAACGCCCTCTTCGCTGCCGCCACTGCAGCATTCACATGTTCCGCCGCCGCCGACGAGCAACTGCCGATCAATTGTGTAGTGTGGCTCGGATTGAACGATTCGATCTTCTCGTCCGTGGTGATGAATTCGCCGTCGATCACCAGGGGGTAACTGCCGCCGAATTCTTCCGCGACTTGCTTCAACGCGGCATCCATCGCTTCACGATTCACCGCGATCGTGAAATCGACTGGCGGCTCATTCGCAATCGGCGGCGCAAATTTCTTCTCGGCAACAACCTCCGGGTGCATCACAGTTCTCCTCTTCTGGGCCGACTCGTCGGGGTTGCGGAGCAGCAAGTTCGGCGAAACGCGTTCCACGAATCCCGCCCGCAAGAACGAATCGTTGGCCGTATTTTCCAACAGCCGGCGTACCAGGTACGCCATGCCAGGCAGCAACTCGCCGTACGGCATGTAGACGCGTAAGCGATGTCCCTGCTTCACCAATGCGACTTTTTCTCCGTCAGCCATGCCAAATAGCATCTGCAGTTCCAACCGCTTGGCCGGCACGTTGAAATGCTGCGCGGCCGCAATTGCATGCGCGATCGAGCGCAAATTGTGCGAGCCGAGTGCCGGACGCAGCGATTCGCTGTGCTTCAGCAGGAAGCGAGCCTGACGTTCAAAGTTTGCATCCGATTGCCACTTCCGCTGGAAGACCGGCACCGGCCAACCGTGCGAGTGAGCCAGAATCGTTTCGTAATCCCAATACGCTCCTTTGACGATACGTACCCAGATCGGCGTGCCGCGACGCTTCACAAAATCAACCAGGCGCTGCAAATCGCGGCCCGCATCGTGAAGATAACATTGAATCACGATCCCGACGTCCGCGAAGTCACGGAACTCAGGCTCACTCAGCACTTGTTCGAAAATGAAGAGCGTCAGGTCCTTCTTCGCGTACGATTCCATGTCGATATTGACAAACGCATTTTGCGCGCGAGCGACTCGCAGAATGTTCCGCAGCCGCGAACCAGCCCGAAGCAAGCTTCCCTGGGGATCGAGCGCATCGAACTGGCTATCGAGTGCGGAAAGTTTGATCGACAAGTTCATCCGGGGCAACAAGCCCCGATCGTCCTGATCGATCGATTCTTTGATCGGCCAGCTATTCACCTTGGGTGCGACTGATTCGATCAAGTCGATATACGCTCGCTCGAACGCTTCGGCTTCATGTTCACTGACAACCGCTTCCCCCAGAATATCAAGCGTAAACGCCCGGCCGAGCTTTCGCTGACGTTCCGCGGCCGCGAGGACTTGCGGCACGTTTTCGCCCGCGATGAATCGCCGCGCCAAGTCCGCGGCACCCAAACGCACGGCTCGCGCGACCGCCGGCGCGGTGAAAGGCAAGCGGCGGACCGTGCCGAGCAACATCCGTAGCCCCGACGGCAAATTATTCTTCTCGTTGCCAAGATACTCGTGCAAGTGCTCGACCACGTCGTCCGCCGAGTTGAGCATCGGCAGCACATCGACGAAGCGGAACATCGAGACTTTCAAGGCCTCGTCGTGCATCGACCACGCCAGCAACCGTTCGTCCCACCACCGCCGCTCCAAGATGTGCGGCTTGTCATCTCCCAACTGCTCAAACAGTTCGGTGCCGATCTTTTGGGTGTTGCGTTCGAACGCCTCGCGCTCAGCCGGGGTGAGATCGTCGGTGAACGAGCTGCTTGGAGCGGGAGGCAATAGATTCATTTCCTGGCACCGACCGAGATCGGCTCGGCAGAAATGGTCACGTCCTTGCTTTGCAAATGCTTGGCAAAAAAGTTCTTCACACGGGCGTCAATTTCTGGTCCGCCGAAGCCATGCCCGGCACCTTGAATCACGACCAGGGTACTGCTTACGCCCGCTTCCTTCAGCTTGTTGTCGAGCGTCTCGGATTGCAACAGTGGCACGAGCGAGTCCTTAGTGCCGTGCAGAAACAAAAACGGCGGATCGTCTTTCGTGACAAAGGTGATCGGCGAGGCCTGCTTGGCGATGTCGGGCTTTTCTTCGACCGAACCGCCGAGCAACTTATAAATCGCGCCGTTCTTGTTTTCACTCGCGGCCACGTAGCCTTCATAACCGACGAAATCGGTTGGGCCGAAATAATCAACGACGCAGGTCACGCGACTAGATTGGTCCGGAGAGCCGACATCTCCTTCGAGTTCTTCCACATCGCCGCTCGTACCAAGCATTGCGACCAGATGCCCACCTGCTGACATTCCCCACACGCCGATTCTGTCGGAATCGACGCCAAGCTCCTCCGCATTCGCGCGCACCCAGCGAACGGCCGCCTTGCAATCATGAATCTGAGCCGGCCAGGGAGCAACTTTCGTTAGGCGATAGCCGACACTCACCACCACGTACTCGCCGGACATGACGTAGCTTGTGAGGACGCCGCGCCCCTGCGATTTATTGCCTCCTTCCCAACCGCCACCGTGCACGAACATGATGCAGGGGAGTTTTTTGCCAGCCGAATTCGTTGGCTTGGCCCAATCGAGCTTCAATGAAATATTGCCCGCTTTGCCGTACTCTACGTCATTGTGCAGTTCGACGTTGTCGTTCACCGCTGCGGGCACGTTGTCTTGAGCTTGACTGCCGATGGGCAGTGCCAGCACGACCGCCGCTGCGAAGAAAAGCCGCGTAGCGCACCATGCAGGTTTCTTTGCTAAATCTTGATGCACGAACATCGATGAACTCCCCAGTCCAAGTCAGTTGCTGTAATCATTGTTCCGCATGTCCAGTTTCTAAAGTAGGGCCGGCAGGATTCGAACCTGCAACCAAGGGATTATGAGTCCCCTGCTCTAACCGTTGAGCTACGGCCCCTCTTGATGTTTTTCGGATTCGGTAACCCAGAAGTAACCTATGGCTCACCTTTGCCAGTTCGCGTCGTCGCCCTCAATGGCGGCAAACAGCACACACATGGGTACTACGTTTGATGAATTCTACGACGAAGTTCACAAGCTATATCGGGTGCAAGTACGTTCCTTGCCCATTGGACCATTTTCAGGCGCGAAAGTGGTAGCGAGTGTCAGAAACCCGGTCTTTTTGATCTTAACCGTAACTTTCGCGATGAATTTGTGACTTCTCCACGCCGATCTCTTCCAGCCCGGCGAGGGCTGATTCCAGAAAACGCGGGGCGGGCTCTTCGCCACGTGCCTTGGCGGCTTCTTTGTCGTATTTCGTGATTCCTGGACCGCAACAGAAAACATGCACTTCCGAGGGGTCTGGTATAAACTCGCGGAGCATCGCGGCATTCACACGTCCCGACCGAACGTTGGGCCCAAGTTCAGCTGCCCGCTTTTCACGGGTGAGGGCATGGATCACGCGAACTTTATCCGGGTGTTTTTGAGCTAGTTCCGTGAGCTGGTCGCGAAAAATGATGTCGTCCCAAGTCTTGTTGCTGTAGATCATCGTGTGTTTCAGCTTCGGCAAGTTGGTTAAGCAATGCTTAATGATGCTGAAGTTCGGCACGCTTCCGGAGCCGGCACACACATGCACCAGATGATCGGTGAGGTCGCCAATGTCGGGGGGCAATACATATGGCCCTGTGAAACCAGTGATTTTCACCCGCATGCCGGGGGCGAGACGATGCACCAGGAGCGGAGAGAGCAGGGGAGGGTATTTGGTTTGACCACTGATGTACAGTTCCTCCTTCACCGTCACTGCCAGATGCGGCTCATCGGGACAAGAGGACATCGAATAAGCACGTGGTGGTTCCTTCTTTCCTTTGCAGTCTTCCAAATAAGCCGTGAAGCGTTCCAGCGAGCGGAACTGGTGCGGGTCGATGGTGCAGAAGTGTCCCGGCAGATAGTCGAGGCGGTCGTTCCCCGTGAAAAAAACCAGCGTGGTCGTATCGTGCGTTTCGCGGATCGTTTCAGCTACCATCACTTCTAATTCGCGGATCCGGCGGCGTTGCGGGGCAATGTCGTTCATGGCCAAGCTCGTGAGGTGTAGAAATCAAAAGTCCCTTTGTAATAAAGGGGAATAAAGCCGCCAACAGGTTCACCAATAAAAAAGGGCAAGTCATTCAGACTTGCCCTCTCAAAACTTAATCTTCTAGCCGCGAACTACATGGCGTCTGCAAACCGCTTTGCCACGGCGTCCCAGTTCACCACGTTCCAGAAAGCCGTGATGTAATCCGGGCGGCGATTTTGATAGTTCAGGTAATAAGCATGTTCCCAAACATCCAGGCCGAGGATCGGCGTGCGGCCGTCCATCAGCGGGCTATCTTGATTGGCAGTGCTTTCCACAACTAAGCCCTTATCTTTGCCGACACTCAGCCAAGCCCAACCGCTGCCGAAGCGCGTGGTCGCAGCCTTGGCAAATTGTTCTTTGAACGATTCAAAGCTACCACAAGCGCCAGAAATGGCCGCGCCAAGATCGCCAGTCGGCTTGCCACCGCAACCAGGACCCATGATCGTCCAGAATAGCGAGTGGTTCGCGTGTCCGCCGCCATTGTTGCGGACAGGGCCGCGGGTGTTCTCAGGAATCTTCGCCAGATCCGTGATCAAGTCTTCGATGGTCATTTTTTCATAGTCAGTGCCAGCAATCGCGGCATTGACGTTGTTGATGTACGCCTGATGATGCTTGGTGTGATGGATTTCCATCGTTTTGGCATCGATATGCGGCTCGAGTGCGTCGTAAGCGTAGGGCAGCGGCGGGAGGGTATAGGCCATGGAAAACTCCTCGGGGAAGCAATGAGCAAAAGATGCAGGCGATCCAGTCGCCGACAGCAGGGGATTCGTGTCCGTTCCCCGCAATTTATCGCATCGGTCGAAGGGGCGGAAGTGGACGCCACCTGTTACGACGACCCTCCCAGGCCGTCGAGGAGTGGATCTACTTAGGTCTAGTTCGGGCTGGAACTGTATTCAGGCGGGGTCCAATGGGCCAGACAACGGGTTGATTTTACCGGCTCAGTTGTATGCCATCCCGTTGGCGCGATCCAGAATCGCTACTGATCCGCATAAATGCGTGTGCTTTCTTCCTTGGTGACCGGCGTCGGTTCCTCGTCGCTGGAAAGTTGCACGCGAACGCGAATATCTCCGGCCCGTAAGGCTTTGCCGGTGACTTTGAAGGCTATTTCCTCGCGAGGTTGTAATCGGGGGACGGGATCGAATACCACCCGCGAAGCATCTCCAGAACTGCGGGTCGGGCCGTCGCCGCCAATCGCTTGCAATTCGGAGGGGAAAACAACAGTGAGTTGAACGTTTGAGGCAGCCTTGGTGCCGTTGTTCACAATCCGAACTTCGTAGCCCGTTTCGCTGCCGACCTCAATCGGATCAGACAAATCAACGACGGAGAAGACCAGTTCTGGGGCAGCTTCCACAATCACCATTTGTTCGCCGGAAGCCGTCAGGTTGCGATCGCCGCGAGTTTCCACCCGGAGCACATGCTCTCCCGGTTCGCGAGGAACGGTGGTGACTTTCACCGTGCCTCGTTTGTCGGCCGGCAGTTCTTCCAGCGACCACAGTACTGCGTGGCGTGTGGCATCGTATTGCCCCTCGGAATCGGCGCCGACAAATTTCATGCCGCGTGGCAAAAATGCCGTCAGGTCTACATTTCGTGCAACGGCCGTCCCAGGATTGGCCAGGTTCACTTCATAGGTTGCCTGTCGATCGAGGTAGCGGCGTTTGGGTCCATTGACATCCACCTGTAGCATTGGGGCGATGACTTCGATCCGCGAACGATGTTCGGCCCGCAAGTTTCCATCGCCGCGCGCGATGATCATATTCTCGGCAATGCCTGGCTGGGCCGCTTGCAGGGTGAGTTCCATCCGCCGAGTTTCCCCCGGCTTGAGTGTGCCGACTTCGTATTCCAATTCGCGGCCGGCAACATGTGCCAGACCGTTGGGGACGTCTTCTTCGATAACCACGTTCGTGGCGGGGCCTGTGCCGGTGTTTGTCAGAGTAATCGCCAGGGATAGTTGTTCCCCGATCAATACTTGCTGAGGACCAATGTGATCGATGACCAAATTCGGGCGGGTACAAACCGTGCGGGCCGACGCGAGCGCCTGGCAAGAAACCTGCGCTACGCTGCCGATTTCGCCTTCGGCCTCGGGCAACAAAACCATTTCGATGGTCGCTTCTCCGCCGGGAGCCAGATCGCCGAGATGCCAGGTTAAGCTTCCGCCGTTCTGATCCGCTTGAGGACGGGATTGCGAAAGTGATGTTCCGCGAGGAACTTCATCCGTAACGATCACATTTCGTGCGACCGCCTGTCCCACGTTGCGCACGTGCAGCACGAAGGTTGCCGGCTTGTTGATTTGGATCTCGGCCGGGGCGGACTTTTCCAGTGCAAGCGCCGGGGCTTGCAAGCCTTCTAAGCGTCGATCACCGGGAACGGCCGAGGTCTGAAGGTGCTGGTTGACGGGCCCGTTCGAACGCGTCATCGAATCATTGCTGCTGTAGCCAGTGTTGTCCCGCGTCAGCGATCTTATTTCGCTGGGAGAATTGTACTGCTGGTCTCGATAGTCCGAACTGATTTCCGCAGGTATCGCTGCGGGTGTTGGCTCGTTGTAACTATCCGTAACTCGAGCCGGGCGTGGTGCTGGGATATTATTGATATCGAGTGGCGCTGGAGCCAGCGTTGGGCCTGCCGGCTCAATGGGAGTTTCATTGGCTGGTTCCTGCGCATAAGAATTGTCGACAGGTGGTGGGGCAATGTACCCCGCATCGGCGTCCGCAGCAGGAGCATCGTTTGGCGTTTCCTGGGCATCTTGCGCCATCTGCGCAACAGCAGGGGGGAGGCCATCGGCAAGCGTTACGTCGGTGGGGGCATCTAACGGCGGCGGCTCAGCTAACGGCGGTGGCTCGGCGGAATCACTGGCAACAACCTCGACTGGATCGGCCAATTGAGCGAAGGTGCCTCGTCGACCACTGCGATAAGGATTGCCGGCATCTGCCTGATTGCCAGTGGGGCCAAGATCGGGCGGCCCCAGATCAGGTGGCGCGGCAATTGCCGGATAGCTCCCCGTATCTGCCGGATTCGGATCCTGATAATTCGTGCGGGCCACGTTATTCCACTGCGATCCATCCGCGGCGCGGCCCGCCAGCGGGTCTTGGGCCATGGGGTCGGCAGCGACCGTGTCGGTTGGAACTGCCCCCTGATCGGGCGCCGCAGGAACATCGCTGATCGCGGCAGCCGCCGTCGCGGGTGGCGTCGGCCTGGTAAACGTGCGCCAACCCCAATAGCCGGTGCCGGAGATGGTGGTTAACAGGCCACTCACTAACGCGAGACGAAAATAAGGTAGGCGTCGCTTCTGCCCTTCCATGGCATTCTTCCCTAATGAGATCGCGCACAAAAGCAAGAACGAATTCGTGGCTGCGGGGATTTAGCAGATTCTGAAGAACTGGAAAAGGCGAATTGGCGGAGAGTGCTGGCATTCCAACCGCCAGGCAGCCAAAACCGGCCTTGTGATTTCAAGCCTCCCGCCGGTAGCATTCGCAGCCTCACGTGGCGGTCGTTCTTGTCTCCCACGCTATTCGCGCGACATGTTGAAATCGGCGTTCAAAACGGTTGCAGATTTTTTCGTCTATTGCGTCGTGCGCGTGGTCGTCTGTCTGCTGCAAGCGGTGACCATTGAAACATGCGTGCAACTCGCCAAGTTCCTGGCCTGGCTCGCTTACGACGTGCTGAAGGTCCGACGAAACATCATCGACGACAATCTGGCCCATGCACTGCCCCACCTTTCGGCTGCTGAACGAGAGAAGATCGGTCGCGGATTTTGGGAACATTTGGTCACCATGTGCTGCGAACTGATGCATGCGATGCGGAAATTGCATGATTCGAACTATCGGAAATTCGTGACGGTCGTACGGAAGCGAGAAATGGTTGGCGCGCTGCTGGACCCGCGTCCTCTCTGCCTGGTGACCGGGCATTTCGGAAACTTTGAAATGGGAGGCTACGTCACGGGCGTGCTCGGCTTATGCACGCATACCATCGCCCGGACGCTTGATAATCGGTTCATCGACCGCTTCCTACTCAGCTTTCGAGAATCCAAGCTGCAATACATTTTGCCGAAAGTGGGGAGCGCTCCGCAGGCCGATCTTGTGTTGCAGACCGGCGGAACGCTTGTTCTGCTTGGTGACCAAAACGCCGGCACTCGCGGGTGCAAGGTGAACTTTCTCAATCGATTAACCCATTGTCATAAGGCCTTGGCCCTGTTTACGCTCGTCAGCGGCGCACCGATGATGGTCAGCTACTCGAAGAGACGTGGCAAGGCGATGCAGTTTGAAGTTGGGATGGTGAATTTGGCGGACCCCAAAAATCCAGGACCTGAACTGTCCGATGCCAAGGCGTTGAGCCAGTGGTACATGGACAATCTGGCCACAGTCATACTGCAGTCGCCTGAACAATACTGGTGGGTCCATCGGCTCTGGCGCGATGCCAAGGACATGAAGGTCAACGGAAAGACCGTTGAAAAACAGGCCGATCCAGTCTCGGAAAATCGGCCAGCCCGCGGTCGAGCAGCGCGAGCGGCGTGACGTTCGTGAGCGATTGGGAGTTGCTTGATCCTTCCTGCGTGCAGCGATATTTGCCGTGGGAAAGTAAAGTTCTGCCGGTAAAACAGCCGCGCTAGGCAAAATTGCGGATCGCATGCATTTACCGCAGCCACTATTCCATGTTGCGTGGCGAGTTCTTAGGATGAAGTTCAGATGAAGTGGCGCTTGCCCCGCCATTTCTGCCTTTTCTCTTCTGTCGGAACGGAACATTTATGGCGATCACTTCATGTCGACGCTTGGCGCGTGGCTTTACCCTCGTTGAGTTGTTGGTCGTTATCGCGATCATCGGCATCCTGGCGGCGTTGCTCCTTCCGGCAGTGCAGGCTGCGCGCGAGCGGGGTCGGCAAGCTGCTTGTACGAACAACCTCAAGCAGCTCGGCTTGGCGTTGACCATGCATCACGATTCGCACAAGGTCTTTCCTTCCGGCGGTTGGGGATCGAGATGGGGCGGCGATGCCGATCGCCGTGCAGGAAAAGAACAGCCAGGGAGCTGGTGCTACAGCATCCTGCCCTACATGGAACAGTCGGCCATTTTCAAACTTCCGTCCGATAGTGATCCTGCCACGATCGGGTCTTCGCAAATGGCAGGTGGAGCTACCGCCGCGGCAACACCCATCGCTGGCTTTTACTGCCCATCGCGGCGACCGACAGACATCTATCCGGACACGGCTGGCTCCTATGTGAATATGAACAAAGCGCCAAACGTGGGAAAATCCGATTACGCTGCCAACGCTGGCAGCATCAAAATTCCGACCGGCTATCCTTCCACCCCCTGGCCTACTGGACCAGCAGACATGGCTGGCGCGCTTAGCGGCACCGGATTCGACGCCAACATGGTCAACAGTAACGGCATTTGTTTTCAACGCAGCGCCATCAACTCGGCCAAGATTCCGGATGGAATGTCGAGCACTTATCTGGTGGGTGAAAAATGGTTGGACTACCGACATCAGGACGATGGCAACATCAAGAATGACGACGAATCCATGCTGGCCGGTGGCGACGATGTTCACGTTTGGGCTTTAGCCGCCCCCGTGCCCGACATGGTCCCCGAGCTTTCGAAGAACAAGACCTTGTCGACCGATCCCTACTTGGGACGCTTTGGCAGTAAGCACACGGGAGTTTTCTTTGTGGCGCTGTGCGACGGTTCGGTTCGCTCGATCGCTTTCAACATCGACCTCAACATGCATCAGCGGTTGGGAAATCGGGACGACGGCCTGCCGGTCTCCTTGGATTAGATTGCGATCCATTTAATTCGGTCAGGCGTGAATCTCCACGACATCTTTGTCGTGGACGATGTAGTCTCCCTTCATCGTTGATCCGCCGATCACGTCCTCTCCCCACACGCGTGCATATTTGAAATTGGTGGCCAAATCACGATGGACCAATTCAGCCACATCGAGCAGCGTCCCCCCTTGCTTCAGCGTAAACGGCTTGTCGTAGTCCGCTTCTTTCTTCTGCGGCAACTTGGTGTAGACCCGCACCACATTCAGGCTGCGAAAAATGGCCGACCGCAGTTCGTCTAGCCCCGTCTTTTCCTGGGCGGAGATTCGATACTCGACAAAATCGAGGGGGCAATACTCCTTCAGCATTTCCAGCCGCTCGTCGACTCCTCCCAAGTCAATCTTATTCAGCACCAGCAGCGTCTGCGTGAACGAGAGTCCGATATCCTCTTCGTCGAGGTACGATTCCCGGGCCAGCCTCGTTTTGGTGCCGCGGAGCTTTTCGATAAAAGCCTGCACCGCATCAATGCCGTCGTCGTTGCCGATATCGACGACCAACAGCGCCACGTCGCTGCCGCGAATCAGCCCCAGGACGTTCGAATCGAGCACGTCTGCGGTGATTGGCGGCGTGTCGATCAGCTGCACCATGATGTCTTCCCAGGGCATCATCCCCGGTTGCGGCTCACGCGTAGTAAACGGATACGGAGCGATTTCCGGCGTCGCCCGGGTCAAGCTTGCGAGAAGTTGGCTCTTTCCCGAGTTCGGCCCACCCAGGATGATCGCTCGCCCCGCTCCTTGATGCGGAATCTTGATTCCGCCGCCGGCCGCTTTCTTTCCCTGTTTCTTCGCCTGCTCGACATCCGTTTTCGCCCGGCTGATCTTCGACTTCAGTTCTGCCTGCAGCTTGTCGGTTCCCTTGTGTTTGGGAATCTCGCGCAGCATCAGTTCCAGGCAGCGAAGTTCTTCGTCCGGCGTCGACGCCCGGCGGTACGCGTCTTCGGCCTTGTGGTATTGAGGGGTGAGGTTGGCTGGCATGATCTAATTTTAGCAAACGCTTCGACAAGCGGAACAAGACTTGTGAGCGCGACCCCAATCCAAGAGCGAGCAGGATGCGTTGCTGATTGCCGTCGCACTAGCTGTTATCGCAGTCGCGCTTGCCCCAAGCTGAAACGGAACCAGCGCAGCGCTGAATTTGGAACAGGATTCGACGGTTCATTGTTCATGCCCAAATGATACCGGCGTCTCATCAATGCCGGCAGCGCGAAATCGAAATTACGGCAGTCCTTGCACCCGATCGCGCCCCCTGTTTTACATCCCGTTCTCCTGATGAAGTAATCGGTAACTGTAAGGGGGGTTTTGGAAACCGGTTTACACTCCCTTTGAAATGCGTAAGTCTTAAATAATTAACGACTTAGTTGCGAAAGTTCAAAGCTGGCTGTTAACTGCTCCTGTGGGGGGTAAAGTATTGGTTTGAACAGGGGTGCTAGCGGACTGGAAACGGGTGCGACCGACGGCTTTTGGCAAGGCCAGACTCGCTGAATCCCGCCTCTCGGAGCTATGCACTTACTGCGCCATTTATCGTCAGTGATTGATGATTTATCAAGTAGGTCTTGCGATATTTGTGCGATGGCGCTGTCAAGTTACAAGTGTCCGCTGGCAGTATTCGGTGAAGATTTCGTCGGGGGTTTGATAGTTTAATCGCTTGCGTGGACGTTGATTCAGTAACTGCTGCACTTCGGCCAGCTTACGTCGATTCAGGCCGCGAA
>JBGSNR010000066.1:0-9432 GCA_041739545.1 Pirellulaceae bacterium
TGATGATACTGCCGTTGCTTTTCCATCGCCGGGACTCCGTTTGAAGAGTTGTGGAACTAACCTCATTCAAACCTCCCGGCGGTGGATCTTCACGTAAATTCAGCCGCTGATAGCGGACACTTCAAGTTTGACAGCGCCCAGCAACGACCGAAAAAAGCATTCGCGCGGGACGGTTGATCACACTGACGTGCCTTCGGGAGGATGCCCCCAGCGCGGGGATTCACACGCTCGTGGCAGGCAGCGCCCGTGGAAACCTACCACCCCCCTACAAAGAAGTGTCTGATTACTTCTTGCGGTTCCCCTGGAATAAATCGTTGCGAATATCTACCCCGCGGCTATCATAAGGACGGATTGACCGTTACCTATCCGGTTCTCCCCGCAGAACGCAATCGCTTCTCGAAGCCCTCCCCAAGCTCTACTCCCGGAGTTTCCATCGTGCCTAATCGCAAGCTGGCTCGTCCCGCCGTGCAACGTCGTTTGCTCAAATCGAATCACAATCGTCGCACGATGTTTTTCGAAACCCTGGAAGAACGGCGCGTGATGGCGAACCAGTTTCTCAATTTCGATGAAGCACTCGCGCCCGAATCGTTCTCTCAGCAAACGGAACTAACTAACCAGTATGCCGCGCAGGGGGTTTCCTTTGGCGGGATTAGTGGGCCGGGCTGGGAAGTGCTGAACGATTCCGGCAACTTTGGGATCACCGGCTACAGCGCTCCAAACTTCTTGGCCTGGAATACAGACGTCACTTCGGCTGAGCAGCGTATCGAATTCCACTTGCCCGTTTCGAGTGTTTCGTTGCAAGTCGGTTCGACCGAAGCGGGGCAGTTCACGGCCAGCGCGTTTGACGACCTGGGCCAGCTGATCGGCAGCACTTCGGTAGCGCTCTCGGCTCAGATGAGTACGATCGAACTCCCCTTCGATGAGATCAGTTCGGTGCAACTGACAACGTCCGCCTGGTTCGGCGTGCTCGACAAT
The DNA here is from genome assembly GCA_041739545.1 of Pirellulaceae bacterium. Classification (GTDB taxonomy): domain Bacteria; phylum Planctomycetota; class Planctomycetia; order Pirellulales; family Pirellulaceae; genus JBGSNR01. The sequence continues at coordinate 976 of JBGSNR010000066.1, forward strand.
TTACAGTTCGATACGCCGGAACCGTCTTTGCCAGTGAGTGTCGCGCTCGATGCGAACGGGAATTTAACGATTCAAGATTCCCTGACTGACCCCAACAATAACCGGCTCACCCTCTCGACGGATGGGACGAACTTAATCCTGCGCGATCCCAAGGTCGGCTTTGACTCCGCCCCCACCCCCGGTAGTTTGCTGAGCCCTGGCGGCAGAGTGTTGATGATTCCGCTGGATGAATTTTCCGGCTCGATCACCGTGCTGGCCGGTGGCGGCGACGATACGCTCACGGTCGATTATGCCGGGGGAAATCCCATTCCCGGCGGCTTCACCTTCGATGGTGGCACGCAAAACACCAGTGTCGGGGATCTGTTAGTGCTGAATAACGGCACTTTCGACACCGTGGTCCATAAGCTGGTCGGTACTCGCAACACCGGCTCGGGAAGCATCGACCTGAACAACGACGGCATCGACGATATCCACTACGCGGGGCTGGAACCGGTTGTGGACAATTTTGATGTCGCCAATCGTATTTTCACTATCGATCCCGACGTAACCGATGCGGTACTCGACAACAATGCCACGGCCGGCAGTTCGCAGTTGCGCTTTACGAGCAACTCGTTCGAAGACATCATCTTCACGAACCCTTCGACCTCGCTAACGATCAACACCCAGGGAAACAGCCTGGTGCAGCTTGGCACCATGGACGCTGCGTACAACCCGGGAACGATCACCTTCAATGGTCTGGCGAGCGATACCTTTCGCTTAACTGCCCCGGAAGTGATCCCTAATGCCGCACAATTGAATCTGAATGGTGCAGCTACCCTCGATCTGAACACCCGTAACGAAACCGTGGCCCGGCTCACTGGTTCGGGAACGATCACGGACAACGGTGCGGGCACTGGAACTTCGACGTTCACCGTCGCCGCTTTAACGACCACGATTTCCAATCTGATTACCGACGGCCCGACACGCCAAGTGGCCCTGAACATTGCAAACAATAATGTCGGCTTAGCATCATTGGCTCTCACCAGCGCGAATACTTTTTCCGGCGGCCTAACGCTCCTCAACACTGGGGGCGGCACCCGTTTAATTGTAAACGGCGCAGTCAGCAATGTCGGCACCGCGGGAAGTATCGTCAGTAGTCCTTTTGGCCGCGGCCCAATCACCATCGGCCAGGCGGCGACTGATCGCGCAGGAATCTACATCGCGGCGGGCGGCGTCACCATTCTGAACGACATTGTGTTTAACACCACGCTCGGCACCGATCGTCCCGGCATTCGGCTCGACGTCACCGGAGCAACCTTGGCGGGCACCATTACCGCCAATCTTTCCGACGCCAATTTCTCGACCAACGGGACCGGCGGTGTGACTCTCACCGGGCAAGTGACTGGCCCACGGGGATTAGTGCTCGACAATACGTTCGGTACGACGATCACCGTTACCCTCAGCAACGCGGCCGCTAATAACAATTACCTGGGGGATACCTTCATTGCCGGGACGAGGGGGGTTCTGACTCTCGGGCTCAATAATCAGCTTCCCGACGGCGCCACAGCAGGCATCGTCAACAATCTGGGAACGGTGAACCTGAACGGACGCACCGACACCATCAACGGCCTGTTCGGAACGGGCACGGTGACCAATACTTCCGGCACTGCGGCAACCTTGATCGTCGGCGCGAACAACACCAGCAGTGCTTATCTTGGACGCATCCGCGACGGCAGCGATACGGGTGCTAACGTAGTCAATCTGACCAAGATTGGTTCGGGTGAATTCACACTTCTCAACAATAACAGCTACACCGGAACCACAACGATCTCGCAAGGTATTCTTCGCGCCGGTGCTGCTGGAATGTCCCCCGTGGCGGCAGGCCTGGCTTATCGACTCGATGCCACTCAAACGGCCACGATGCTGCAAACGGTCGGTGGTACAGCGGTGACGACGACCGGTCAAACCGTAGCGCAATGGAATCTCGCTCCTGCCAGTGGAACGAACTACGAACAAGGGAACGGAGCACTCGCCCCCACCTATCAGGCCTCGGCCATCAACGGCAAGCCTGCGGTGCGATTTGATGGGGTGGATGACCGACTAGTCCTTGGGTCAGCCATCAGCCCGCAGGCCCTATTCATTGTGAATCGCCCGAACGCCACACAGAAGGGTCTCGCTGGCATTTTTGGGAATACCGATCCTGGGGATAAAGGGCTGCGATTAGGAAGTGCGACTTCCTATCGTGTTGGAGGGGATGCGAATGACTTCGCTCATAATCAGAATCTCTATTTCATCAATGGCGTAGCCACCAATAACTATGCGGCCAACACCCCTCACGTGGTTGCTGCTTTACGTGGCACGCTGCACACCACTGCCTACAACAACAACGTCATGGGGGGCTACTTCGGCGGGCGTGAATGGGGCGGGGATATCGGCGAAGTGCTGGTTTACACCACGGCTCTGACTGCCAACCAACGAATGCTGAACGAAGCTTACCTCTTCGGCAAATGGATGGTCCCGGATGCCAACTACATCTCCGATTCGTCGGCAGTGGTTGTCGCCAATGGCGCGACCTTCGACGTCACTGGCGTCACTGAAACCGTTGGTTCCTTAGCGACCGATGCACCCACCTCCACCACGGCGGCCGTCTTGCTTGGAAACGGATCTTTGGCTGCCGGCGGAAACAATGCCTCCACCACGTTTGCCGGAACGATCTCTGGTGCGGGAGGTTCGATCGCGAAGTACGGGACCGGACAGTGGACCCTCACCAATGGGTCGAATTCGTACACAGGAACCACGACGATCAACGCCGGTTCCATACGCGTGACCGCCAGCGGTGCGCTGGGAACAATCGCGGGGGGAACAAGCGTTTTGCCGGGCGGCTCTTTAGTGCTCGACAACGTGAACTACTCGTTGCTCGAACCGTTGACCTTGGCCGGGACGGGTGTAGGCGGAAATGGTGCGCTGTTGGCTCAGAACGGCACCAGTTCGTTCGCGGGTCCAGTGACGGTGAATAGTGCGACGATCAGCAATGTGGCGTTGGGGAAGACAGCTGCACAGAACTCGGATTATGCCGCAGCTAATGGTGCATTTGTTGCAGTGGACGGTGTTGGCGCAACGGGAACCGGATTTCCCAATGTCACCCATACCAACGGCGGCAGTGTCGGCGGATTCGATTGGTGGCAAGTCGATCTGGGGAGCAGCTTGCCACTCTCCTCGATGAACATCGCGAATCGGTCGGATTGCTGCGGCAATCGGCTGGCGGACTACTGGGTCTTCGTCTCCGACACGCCGTTCTTGGCGACCGATACGCCAGCCATTCTCGCCGCGCGACCCGACACTTATGCCAACCACCAACAGCGGCAGCCGGCGAATGTCTCCAGCGTTGCCCTCAATGGCGCGACGGGCCGTTATCTTCGCATTCAAGTCGGTGTGAGCACCGTCTTTTCGCTGGCCGAAGTGCAAGTTTTCTCAGCCATCGCTGCGGCCACTTCTTCCACGACCATCGGCACCGCTGCGGGCACTGATTCTCTCACGCTTTCGAACACCATTGCCAACCCGACAGCCGGCTCCACCCTGCAATTTGCTGGGGCGGGAACGCACGTGGCGAGCAATGTGCTCAGCGGTGCAGGAGCCATTGCCAAATTGGATACCGGCTCGCTTACGCTCGGCGGTCCAAATACCTACGATGGTGCAACCACCATCAGCGCCGGTAGCGTGGTGGTGAATACCAGTACAGCGCTAGGTTCGACGACGGGAGCGACAACCGTTGCTGACGGCGCTACACTCCGCATCACCGGTTCGGGGCTCTCCATTGCTGAAACGCTCACCCTGGCGGGAACGGGGGTTGCGAATGCCGGTGCGCTGGTGAATACCGCGAACAACAATAGCGTCACTGGCGCCATTAATGTTGTGATTGCTTCTACCAACAATGTGCGCGTGAATTCCGAAGCGGGTACGCTCTCGCTCACGAATACCGTCGACTTGCGATCGGCCCAGCTTTACGTCGGTGGAGCGGGAAATGTCACCATCAGCGGAGCCATTACCGAAACGACCACCACCATCGGCCAATTCGTGCAGATCACGAACAACGGGACCGGCAGCCGCAGCCTCCAGCTTTCGGAAATCGAAGCGTTCCTGGTGGGAGTCGCTGCCGCGGGCGGGCTCGATCCGGCCAACAACGTCGCTTTGAATACCATTGCCGGGACGGGTTACGTTTCATCCGGCCCAGGAACGATTGCACACGGAGCCACCGCTTCACTCAATAACGGGGTACTCGCGGGTGGGGCTACGTCCTTCAACCTTAATCCGGCGGTAGGCAACAATATCGTCATGACGCTGGGACAGCTGCGCGACATTGGACGCGTTCGCGTCTGGCAGCGGAACGACAGCTGCTGCCAAGATCGACTCTCCGATTTCACGATCTCAATCCTGGCCAACAACGGGGGAGCACCAGGTGGAGTTGTCTCGCGGGCGACGTACCCTGGGCAAGTACCAACGAATAGCTTTGCCGACATCCTTCCGACCGCCGTCAAAGGTGGCGTCGTCAAAGATGGCGCGGGCATTCTCACCCTCAGCGGTGCGACTCCCAATACTTTCACTGGCGATTTTGGTTTTAGCGCGGGCACCGTGGTGCTGAACAAGACCGCCGGGGTGAATGCGATCGGCGGGAACCTGGTCAATCTGGGCACGGCCGGCGGATTTATCGAATGGGGTGCTGATGAGCAACTTCCCGATACGACCGAAGTTGATTTCGGAACGGTCGGGCACATGCACCTCTCGCTTTTGGGGCGCAACGAAACCGTAGCCCGCATTACCGCGACGGCAGGCCTGGGGGTAATTCAAAACCGCCAGGCTCAGGCCGGAATCAACACCTCGGGAACCTTCACGGTTAATGGAGCCGCGGCCTCCAACTTCAATGGCTACATCCGCGATAACGCCGGGGGCAGCGGCACTGGGTTGTTGAACTTCATTAAAGACGGGTCCGGCATCGTGACCCTCAGTGGGGCCAACATTACCCACACCGGTCTGACCACCGTCAACGGCGGAACGCTGGCTTTTGCCTCGGCCAACGTCGGACGGGGTGCCTTAACGATCAACAACGGGGGCACATTCAATAGTGCTGCCGGCAACGCGATTGATTCGATGGTCGGACCGTTCACCGTGAATGCCGGTGGCTTGATGACCAACAGCTCTGGCCCGGACAACGTCAACGGCCAACTCTTCCTGAATGGCGGAACCTTGGCTGCGACGGTGGCGGGCAACGGCACCTACGGCAACTGGGTGTTGAACTATAACTCGGGTCCGGCCGTTATTGTCGGCGGAACATCGACTTCCACCATCTCTGCCGACGTGCGCGTGGGGAACAACCAGGATCGCATTTTCCAGGTTGCCTCAACCGGGGATCCGTCTGGAATCGACCTCGCGGTGCCCGGCAAGATCGGCCATCTGAACGGTATCACTTGGGGCTTCATGACCAAGACCGGCCCAGGGACGATGGAACTGAGTAGCACCGTCAACGAGATCGGCCGCATCACGGTTAGTGCGGGCAAGTTGATCTTCAAGAATTCCATGTCGGGAATGGGGAATGGCGGGTTGATCAACAACGCGATTGTCGACGCCGATATCGCCGTCAATGCCACCTTCGCGCAGCCCTTTGCAGGCTCAGGCACCTTCAACAAGAAGGGGGCGGGGACGCTGCAGTTCAATGGCCTCAATCAACGAATCACCACCACCGGCCAGATCAACATCGAGCAAGGGATTCTGCAAAACAACAACAACTCCGTGAATTGGTCGGGCAACACCGCCAACATGAATATTAGTGCCGGTGCGGTGCTGGATCTGTTCGCGGACCCCGTTTATGTCAACAACCTGACGGGCTTGGGGACGGTACGCAATACGTTTGGCAACGGGGGCGATCGCAGCAGTGCCGCGTTCTTCACCGAAAGACTGTTTGTGGGTGTGGCAGGAGGAAGTTCACAATTCGATGGACTCATAACCGATACGGGAATTGCCGGGCCGGGGACGAACGCAGGTTTGCTGGAACTAATCAAGCAAGGTGCAGGTACGTTCACGATAACCAACAGCGCGAATTCCTACGGGGGCGAAACCATTATCGCTGCCGGGGAACTGGTCGTTACAACATCGGGTGCTTTGGGAACGACGGTGGGGGGAACTACGGTTCTCCCGTCGGCGTCCCTGATCCTCGATAGCACTAACTACACCGCAGCTGAACCGCTAAGCTTGTCCGGCACGGGTTCAACCGGTGCTGGAGCTTTGCTCGCACGGAACGGCGCCAGTTCGTATGCAGGCCCCATCACCATCGAGAGCCAGGCCACGACTCAAACGAATGTGTCGCTCGGAAAAGCAGCGACGCAGGTTAGCACTTTAAGCAACCCTGCAAATCCGGTTGCCGGCAAGGCCGTGGATGGCAACACCAGTGGAAACTTTAATTCCGGATCAACCACTCATACCGCAGGGGGCCCAGTCCGCTGGTGGGAAGTCGATCTAGGCGCAACGTTCGACCTGACCACCCTCAATATTTGGAATCGGACGGATTGTTGCGGTGATCGACTCGCTGATTACTGGGTCTTCCTGTCCGACACTCCTTTCCAAAGCACCGACACCCCGGCCATCCTCGCGGCTCGAGCCAATACCTACAACAATCGTCAATTAACCCAGCCTAATCCATCGGCCACGCTCAACATCTACGCCTCAGGGCGGTATTTGCGCGTCCAACGTAACGATGCGGGACAAGATCTGTCGCTGGCTGAAGTCCAAGCATTCTCGTTTGCCCCGGCCACTACCTCGGCGAACTCCGTGGGGACAGCCACGGCCGCCGATAGCCTCACTCTTTCTGGCGCGATTACCAATGCCGTTGCCGGATCTGAACTGCAGTTTGTCGGGGCCGGCAACATTTTGCAGACGGTAGCCTCTGCGATCGGGGGCGCAGGAAGTGTCGCCAAACTAGATGCAGGGATGTTAACGTTCAGCGGATCCAACACCTACCTCGGCACCACCACGGTGAACGCTGGCACGCTGCAACTGCAGAATGGGGCGGCGATTGACGATAACGCAGGGGCAGTCACCGTCGACCTGGGGGCGACGCTGCAACTGCTGACCAGCGAAACGATCTCGGCGTATGTCGGCTTGGGAGATAACGTCGGAAGCAACGATAGCTTGCTCGCGTTGGGTGCGAACACGCTAACGACAACCGGCTCGGCAGCGATTGCGAATGTCAGTTCGAGTGGTGGAGCGATCATTGCCGGCGATGCGATCATCGACAACGATGATGACACCAACATCACTGGCACGAATATCTACCTGCGGGCAGTGAACGGCATCGGCACTGCCGGCGATCCGATCGAAACGGCGGTTGCAGCGATTCAGGTCTACAACACTACCAGCGGTGTGGTGAACGTGGCGAACAGCAACGCAGGTGCGCTCCTCACCGTGAGCGATCTGGGTGGACTTGGTTCGGCCGGCTTTGGGGCAAGGAACCTGGGTGGGGCGCTGACCATTACCAACAGCAGTCCGCTTACGATTGCTGCGCCAGTCATCGCAGCCGGCACCGTGACTTTGACGGCCAGTGATTCTGCCACTAACGACGTCGATCACTTGATTGTCAACGCGACCGTGGAATCCACCACGGCAGACGTCTTCCTCAACGCCGGCGACAACGCCACCATCAACGCGGCGATCACCGCGGCGACCGATGTCACCATCAACGTTGACTACCTTTCTGCTGACACGCTGGGCTCGACGGCCACCATCAACGCGGCCATCACCACGCCGCTGGGGAATTACACGTTCCTCAACGGCAATATCGAGGCCGATACGTTCGAACTCGCTCCGCAGAGCACGACCGAGTTCCGCATCTTTGGCGATGACCCAACCGATGCACCCGGCGATGTGCTCAGCATGGACGTCACCGGATTAGGTGCGACGCTCAGCGCTCCCGGTTCAGTATTCACGGGTGCCGGGTCCGGCGACTGGACCTTTGCTGGCGGTTTACTGCCGGTGCGCTTCGGCAGCATCGAAAATCTGGACATCACCGGCAACTATCACCTGGGCTACAACAACGATGCGACCAAGGCAGGCAATTTGGTGTTGATGCTCGATGCGTCGGGGGACAATTTTGAGCTGCGCAATGGCTCGACCATCGGCGCGCTGTTGCTCTCCGGCAGCCTGGCGACGGTGCTTTCGCTAACCGTCAACGGCAACACCGACAACGTGGCCGAACAACTGACGATCGACGACGTCAACGGACTGCCAATGTTCAGCAGTAGCCCAGTCGGTGGGCCTGATAATTTGAATATCGCTGGCACCGCGAGTGTCCTCTTCAACGGCAACGCCGGGACGAACACGTTGAGCTTCAACTTGATTCAAGCGGGCACGAGCCAATTGGTTGGTCTGGGGGATGGGTTGGCAGGGGCGGATAACTCGGCAGAAGTCTTGACGACAAACAATCTGCCGGAG
>JBGSNR010000124.1:0-1556 GCA_041739545.1 Pirellulaceae bacterium
GTCGCCTGGTCCGAGCGCTAAAACCACGATGAACTCTCGGCGATCCAACATGCCATGAATCTGCGACTGCAAAACGAAGCCGCCTTCTTTGCCGAGTATCAGAATGAACCATTGTCCGTCGATGCAACGGACGAAGACGAATTAACCGTCGACCAGATCCTGGCCAAACTCAATCGCTTGCCCCGCGGGATCGTGCCGCTGGGTTGTACGCAGGTCACGATGTTCGTGGACGTGCAAGGCCAGCTGCTGTACTACATGGTAGTCGCTTGGGAGGAACGTTTTTCCGGCTATGTCATCGACTATGGTACGTTTCCCGATCAACACCGCGCCTACTTCACGCTCCGGGAAGCGCAGCCCACGTTGTCGCAAGCCTTTCCGCACGCTGGGCTCGAAGGAGCCATCTATGCGGGACTGGAAGCATTGTTGGAGCGACAACTGACGCGCGACTGGCAGCGTGATGATGGGGCCGCGCTGAAGATTGAACGTTGTCTGATCGATGCCAACTGGGGACATTCCACCGACGTGGTCTACCAATACTGTCGCCAATCCAAGCATGCGGCAGTGGTGCTTCCCAGCCATGGACGCTTCGTAGGCGCCTCGAGCCATCCCTTCAGTGAATACAAGCGGCGATTGGGAGACCGCGTCGGCTACAACTGGCGGATCCCCAATGTGCAAGGGAAGCGGGCCATTCGACACGTGTTGTTCGATACCAACTTCTGGAAGTCGTTTGTGTTCGCGCGGCTGGCGGTCGCGCAAGGTGATCCCGGAGCACTCTCACTGTTTGGATCGCAAGTCGAACAGCATCGCCTGTTGGCCGAACATCTCACCGCCGAGTACCGGGTGCGAACGCAAGGCCGGGGGCGAACCGTCGACGAATGGAAACTCCGTCCGCAGCGGTTTGACAATCACTGGCTCGATGGCTTGGTGGGCTGCGCTGTCGCGGCCTCGATGCAGGGTTGCACGTTGATGGGCGCGGAACTGACGCCCAAAACGCCGCGTTCGCGCCTCAAACTTTCTGACCTGCGCCGTCGCGCCAGTTGAACATCGGCACAAACTGGCTGCCGATAAAAAATTCTCCCGCCTCCGCCCGTTTTTTTCCGGTAGGAGACTAATAGCGTCAGCCCCTTCCTGTTGCTGAGACTCTCTGGTGAGCAACACGCCCCTCGAAGAAACGATCCGCGACAACGCCACTGGTCCCGCCAAGGCGGCGGGCGATGCCGGTAGCGTCGAACAACACAGTCTCACCGATCAGATCGAAGCCGATCGCTATCTGGCTGCGAAACAGGCGCTGCAACAGAAACGACGCGGCCTGCAGTTTAACAAGCTCGTGCCTCCCGGAACGGTCTAGTGCTCCGTTGGCTTTCCAAATTGTGGACCACGCCACCAGCGCCGGTGCCACGCACCGCTGCCGCCTCTCGGGCGTTACTGGCCCGCTACGACGCAGCGGTGACCAGTGACGAGAATCGACGGCACTGGGCCTTCGCCGATGGCTTGTCCGCTAAAGCCGCCAATAGCGTCGATGTTCGCCGCGTCCTGCGGAATCGAGCGCGCTACGA
>JBGSNR010000062.1:0-62321 GCA_041739545.1 Pirellulaceae bacterium
ATGATGATACTGCCGTTGCTTTTCCATCGCCGGGACTCCGTTTGAAGAGTTGTGGAACTAACCTCATTCAAACCTCCCGGCGGTGGATCTTCACGTAAATTCAGCCGCTGATAGCGGACACTTCAAGTTTGACAGCGCCCAAGAAACGCCTGCGCCTGCAGGCGAGAATAGCGGACCGTGGGGTGCTCGTCCGACTTCGAGATTACGTCCATAGCAGCCAGCGAACAGGCACTGCGGTACGACCCCTACGCCAGCAGTTCTTTCACTACCCGCGCCGGTTCGACCCCTGTCAGCTTTCCATCCAAGCCCTGGAACTTGTAGGTAAAGCGTTCGTGGTCGAAACCCATCAAATGCAAGACGGTCGCGTGGAAATCTCGAATGTGGACCGGGTCTTTCACAATGTTGTAAGAGAAATCGTCCGTTTCTCCGTAAATGGTTCCCCCCTTCACGCCGCCGCCAGCCATCCACATGGTAAAGCAGCGCGGATGGTGATCCCGACCGTAATTCGTCTTTGAGAGCCCACCTTGCGAGTAGATGGTCCGGCCGAATTCGCCTCCCCAGAGGATCAGCGTGGAATCGAGCAAGCCGCGCTGCTTGAGGTCTTGAATCAAACCGTAGCAGGCCTGATCGATGTCCTTGCATTGCGCCGGAAGCCGACCGGCCACATTGCCGTGATGGTCCCAGTTGTTGAGGAAGATCTGCACAAAACGAACCCCTCGCTCGACGAGACGACGCGCGGTGAGGGCCGTATTGGAAAACGTGCCCGGTTTTTTCGCTTCGTCGCCATAGAGCTTAAAAGTCTCCTCGGTTTCCTGGCTCAAATCGGCAAGTTCCGGCACGCTTGATTGCATGCGGAAGGCCAGTTCGTACTGCTGAATGCGGAGCAGCGTTTCGGGATCGCCGATTTCCTTGTGTGTGAGTTCGTTCAAGGCTTTCAAACCGTCGAGCGTTTGACGACGCACGGCAGGCGGGACGCCGGGAGGATTATTGACGTAGAGCACCGGGTCGCCGGAAGTTCTGAATGGAACGCCTGAATACTCTCCTGGCAAATAGCCCGAATGCCACAGACGCTGCGAGATCGCTTGAATTTGTTCGGTATTGGTCGGCTTGGCCACCATGACGACAAAGGTCGGCAGGTCTTCGTTGAGTGAGCCCAAACCATACGACATCCACGAACCCAAGCAAGGACGCCCCGTGATTTGATTGCCGGTCATGATGTACGACATGGCCGGTTCGTGGTTAATGGCTTCCGTATGCATGCTGCGGATGAAGCAGAGTTCATCGACCATTTTGGAGGTCTGCGGCAAGAGTTCGCTGACCCACATGCCGCTTTGACCATGCTGGGCGAACTTAAACATCGACGGCGCGATGGGGAATCGCTTTTGACCACTGGTCATCGTGGTAAGCCGTTGCCCCATGCGGATCGAATCGGGAAGGTCCTTATCGTAGTAGTCGTTCATGGCTGGCTTGTAGTCGTACAAGTCCATTTGCGAAGGACCGCCGACCATGTGCAGATGAATGACGTGCTTGATCTTGCCAGGGAAGTGAGTTTTGCCGACGAGTGCCGTGTTGGTGTTATCCGCCGGCGTATTTTCGGCACCGAGCAGGAAATTATCCCCCTGCATCAGTGATGCGAGCGCCGCCCAGCCAATCGCGTGGGAACCTTGCTTGAAGAAATAACGGCGAGTGAGGTCGATTCCGTGGTTCATGGTTTCCTCTGTACGATAGCGCTGTGCGGCCGTCGAGTTATGGAACTTCTTCTGGTTCGGCTTTTTAAACGTGTACGATGGCCCTCCGAGGCCGTCGAGTTATGAATTCACTTTTGAAGACATTCTAATTTTTGGAAGCGCTCGTAGCTCTCCGTACGATGGCCCTCCGAGGTCGTTGAATTGTGGATTCGCTTTTGGGTGGATTCGGATTTTTGAAATAAGGTAAACATCACTGTGTTCTAGTACGGCCGAGCACAATCGACGGCCTCGGAGGGCCGTCGTACGGCTCGTTCACGCTACTTGTTGAGCACTTCATCTAAGTTCATCAACTGGTTCACGAGCATCGTCCAACTGGCCAGTTCGGCCGGAGGGATTTTCTCGTCCGGCTTCGATTCGCCGACAGCCAGAAGTGCTTTCGCAGCCTCCGCATTGGCGTTATAGAAGGCCGCAAGCTCTGCGAGGGAATGTTGCGCGATGGCCGCTTCTTCCGACCGGAACGGACGGGCGATCAGCCGCAGCGTGATGTACTCCAGCCTGGTTTCAAACTTGTCGCCGCCGTGAAGCAGTGCCGACTGAGCCAGATTGCGTGCGGCCTCGACAAATTGAGGGTCATTCAAGGTGAGCAACGCTTGCAACGGAGTATTCGTCCGATCACGTCGCACGGTGCAGACTTCACGATTGGGCGCGTTCAAAATCTCCATCGAGGCCGGCGGTGCAGCGCGCTTCCAGAAGGTATACAAACTCCGGCGGTAGAGCCCTTCGCCGCTATCCTGCTTGTAAAAGCGAGTGTTACTTCCCGGCATCGCCACGGCATCCCACACGCCGTCTGGTTGGTACGGCTTAACACTTGGCCCGCCGATCTTGCGCACAAGCAACCCACTGGCGGTCAGGGCAGTGTCGCGAACCATTTCGGCATCCATGCGGAACCGCGGCCCACGCGAGAGATGGCGATTTTCCAAGTCCTTCGCCAGCTTTTCCGGCGTGGTTACGGCCGATTGGCGATAGGCATTGGACATCACCAGTAGCTTAAAGAATTGCTTGATGTTCCAGCCGGACTCGCGGAACTCGACGGCCAACCAATCGAGCAGTTCCTGGTTGATGGGCAATTCGCCGGATGTTCCCAGATCGTTGGTCGAACGCACAATTCCTGTACCGAAGAGTTCCTGCCAATAGCGATTCACGGTAGTGCGGGCGGTGAGCGGATGCTCCGGCGTGAGGAGCCACTTGGCCAGACCAAGACGATTCTTCGGCAACTCGTCGGCATACTTCGGGAGGACTGCCGGAGTGCCGGGGGAGACTTGCTCCAGGCGTTTATCGTAATCGCCTCGCGACAAAATGAACGCCATCGCGGGAGCGTTCTTTTCAGCCATCACGTGCGCGATCGTTCCGCGGGCCTTGAGATCCGCGTTCTCCTTTTCGAGTGCGGCGAGGTCTTTTTGCTGCGCGATGGTGCTTTCATCCTTATTCGTCAGCCACCACTGAAAAAGTTCTTCCTTTTCCTTGTCTGTGCGTTCTTCCGGCTTCTTGGCAATCACCGAGGCCAATTGCGAACCGTTGGCCAGGGCCGAGACTTCTCCCGGCTGCAAGTTGCGGTTGTAAATGCGGAGGTCCTGCAACTGGCCGTTGCTCAGCGGATCGCTGTTGTGCCGTTGGCCGATTTTGAAGGGGACGTCGATATGCGTATCTGCTTTCGGGCCTAACTTATCGCTCTCGACATTCGTCTTTTGTTCTTTCCCGTTGTAGTAGACTTTCACGCCGGATGCTTTCCGAGAACCATCGTAAGTGAAGGCCACATGAGTCCATTCGTTGGCAGGAACTTGCTCGGCGGCGACGACTTTTAAAGCGTTGTCCGACCAGCTATGGATGATATGCGTGCCAACGCGACGACCCTGCGTCCAGAAATCCCAGCCGCGATAGGCGGCATCTTTGTTCATGCGGGAGCAAATCGCACCGGAGCTGTCGTTCGCATTCAGCTTCACCCACGCGCTGCATGAGAACGCCTGTTCCCCGCCAAAGTCGCCGACATCCGACAGTTCGAGAACCTGGCCAGTGAACTGCAAAGCCTTTGAGCCCAGGGGCCCATCGACCCACGTAGCATTCTCGGCGACGGCTGAAGAGCGCTCTTCGCCATTCACCTTAAATTTCGTTGTCTTGCCTTCACCATCGTTCAGCGGTGCTTCGAACACGACTCCTTGCTGGGGGAGTCCCGTTCCAACCGTTTCAACCGTGGCTGCCGCTAACCAGGTAGCAAAATCTGTCGTTGCCTCTTTTTTGCGAGATTCCAGCCGTTCTTTCGCCGCTGCAATCAAGCCAGGGAGTTGGGTGAGACGGTCGCGATCTTCGCCACGGGGGACATTGACGATCGGGGGCGTGTTCTGCACGTTGCCGTCGCGCGCCCCTTGCGTGGTGTTGTTGAAGAACGCAGAGAGTTCGTAAAACTCCTTCTGCGTGAGGGGATCGAACTTGTGATCGTGGCAAGTGCAGCAACCGGCAGTGAGTCCCATCCAAACGGTGGCCGTGGTTTCGGTTCGGTCGCGTGCGTAGAGAACGATGTACTCCTCGTCGATAATCCCCCCTTCGTTCTTCGTCATGTTGCAACGATGAAAACCGGACGCTATTTGTTGATCGAGCGTGGCATTGGGAAGCAGATCGCCGGCAAGTTGCTCGATCGTGAATTGATCGAAGGGGATGTTCTCGTTGAATGCCCGAATGACCCACTCCCGATAGCTCCACATTTCTCGGAAGTTATCAAAGTGGATGCCATGCGTATCGGCATACCGGGCCGCATCGAGCCAATACCGGCCCCGATGTTCGCCCCAGGCGGGGGAACTCATTTGAAGGTCGACAAACTTTTCGTACCAGTTCGGCGCCTTGTCGTTCGCGGCGGCCTCTACGTCTTCGGGCTTGGGAGGCAAGCCGGTGAGGTCGAATGCCACGCGTCGCAGCAATGTGCGGCGATCGGCTTCGGGAGCCGGCTTTAACGACATCTTTTCTAAACGGGACAAAATAAAGGCATCGATAGGATTGCGCACCCAGGCCTGATCTTGCACGGCAGGAACTTTAGGTCGGGTGGGAGGAATGAAGCTCCAGTGAGGTTGATATTCGGCCCCTTCAGCGACCCAACGTTTCAGCAATTCTTTTTGAGCGTCGCTCAACGGTTTCTTGCTCTTCGGCGGCGGCATCAACTCATCCGGATCGCCCGAAAGAATTCGGCGGATGATTTCGCTCTCGTCCGGCTTGGCGGGGACGATGGCCTTCATCTCGATGGCGGGCTCGCGCTGGTCGAGTCGCAAATCGGCCTGCCGCGAAGCGCTATCCGGACCGTGGCAAGAAAAACAATGTTCGTTCAAGATCGGCCGAATGTCTTCGTTGTACTGCAACCGTTCGCCTTGGGCAGAACCGATGGCTGGCAGAAAAACTGTGACGGCTATTGTGGCCACGGCAAGTAAGAGTCGCCGGGGAGTAGCAACAAAGAAGGAACGCAGGTCGTTCATCAGAATCCTTCCGCAGGAAGAAAGTAGGCGGAACGTGAGGCGGGAATCAACCCCCACATTCTAACCCAAATCGCGTGCGCCGCGAAATTCTTGGGCCACAAGAGGCATGATTTTTTGCGCTACGATCCGCCAACGCTCAGTCAATCGAGCGGTTTTGTGCCACATCTGCCGATGGGAAGATCCAATTTGACACAGCAGCGGCGAGGAGCACTCCAGCAATGCTCCCTGCCACATCCATCACCCAGTCCTTCCAATCGGACTTTCGCGTGGTTGTCAAAACACCTTGCAGGTACTCATCCAGGGCTCCATAAGCGGCCAGAACGCAGATGATTCGCAGGCAGTTTCCCCAGGTCAGCCGCCACCATTGTGCCGCGCACAACGCCACCAGAAATCCCAGCCCGGCAAACGCCCCAAAGTGCAGAATTTTATCCCGGCCACGTTCCAAGAACTGAAACTGCCGAGGGATTTGTGTCGCGATGAACAGGGCAATCCAATACAGGGCCGCCACGACGGGCAACAGCGCCCCCCAAGCGAAGCGGTAATTCATCGGCAATCCATGGGTGAAGTAGGTCGGCGTGAGTGCGAACGGGAGTATATCATGAGGCCACGCAGTGCTGCTGGCGGTCGCGCCTAGCAGAGATGATTTTGGTGCAGTTCTTGTGGATGTGACTCTATGGCAATTTTGGTGACCGGCGGTGCAGGTTTTATCGGCAGCCACCTCGTCGAACGTTTGCGCCAAGATCAACACTCCGTGATTGTTTTGGATAACTTTAGCGCCGTTTACGATCAGCTACTCCAGCAACGGCACGCAGCAGCATGGAGCCTTGATGCTGGCATCCAGATCGTCCAAGGAAGTTTTGGAGACCAGGCCCTGCTGGAGCGACTGTTTGCTGCGGAAGACATTCACCACGTCATCCATCTCGGCGGCTCACCCGGCGTGCGTGAAAGCGTGGCGAACCCAGCACGCTACTTTGCGAACAACGTCGACAACACATTAACTTTGCTGGAAATGGTGCGACGCACCCCCGTCAAGCGATTCTTGTTCGCCTCCTCTTCGACCGTTTATGGGAAAGGGGCTGTGATTCCGTTTGTGGAAGATGCTCCGTTGGGAGTGCCTTACAGTCCGTACGGCGCTTCGAAACGGTCGGCCGAGTTGCTGTGTCAGACGTATCATTTGCTGCACGGCGTGCCGGCGGTCGTTCTACGGCTATTCAATGTTTACGGACCTCGTTTGCGTCCGGAATTGGCGCTGTCGGTGTTTACTCGTGCGATATGCAGGGGTGAAAAGCTCCCGCTCTATGGCGATGGAAGCGTGCGTCGTGATTTTGCGCACGTCAACGATGTGGTGGACGGAATCAATGCGGCACTCATTGCTGAGAACGTTGCCGGCGAAGCGATCAATCTGGGAAATCATCGCCCCCAACCGGTTCGTGAATTGATTCGCTTGATCGAATCCGCGGCCGGCAAGGCTGCACAGATTGAGCACTACCCAACTCGGCCGGAAGAGATGCCGGAGACGTTTGCCGATTTAACGAAAGCGCAGCGACTGTTGCACTACGTTCCGCGGGTCACACTCGAAGAAGGGGTGAAGGACTTTGTCCGTTGGTGGCAGGAGACCCATTCGTGATGCACGAGGAACTAGCTCGCCTGGAAGCTGCGCTGGAAGGAGTCGAAATTGAATATCACGCGCAGCTTGATTCCACGAATAATCGGGGCTTAGAAGTCGCGCGAAAAGAAACCCTCGGCGGACCACGCTTGATCTTTACCGAGGAACAAACCGCGGGACGTGGTCGGGGCGCGAATCAATGGTGGTCGGCCAGCGGCTCGCTGACCTTCTCGCTCCTAGTCCCCGGCGATCGCATCGTTCCGCCGACCGAATGGCCCCGCTTATCGTTGGCAAGCGGACTGGCCGTCTGCGAAGTTCTGGAAGCCTTAGCCCCTGCGGCGCTGGTTGGTCTGAAGTGGCCCAATGATGTCTTCCTGGGCGGAAAAAAAATCTGCGGCATTCTGATCGAATCGGTCGTTACTCCGCAGCCCTGCCTGATCGTCGGCATCGGCTTGAATGTGAACAATTCCTTTCGCAGCGCTCCCGCAGAACTGCAAGCAACCGCGACGAGCCTGGTCGACGAACTGCATTTGCCGCAAGATCGCTTGGCCATTCTCGTAAGCCTGATCAAACATTGGCAGCGACGCCAAACCGAATTGCAACTCAGCCGCGCCTCCGTCGCAGCCGCGTGGCAACGCTACTGTGTGTTGACGGGGCAGGTCGTTCGCGTGGATCAGCCGGCCGGCAACTTCACCGGCCGCTGCACGGGAATCGACGACTACGGGGCCTTGTTGGTACTGACGGAATCAGGGCTGGAACGCGTGATGGCGGGGACGGTGCGGCTGGTGTAAGGTCCCACTGCTGCATTTTCTGGCTAGAATAAACTGTTCCTGTCAAAACTAGCCTGGAGCTTCATCGTGTATTTCCGTTTCGCAAAACGCCTCCTGCTTGAAGCCGACAAACGCCTCGTCTGGAAGGCGGCATGGAATTTTGGCTTCAAGGGAATGCGGGCGGTGCAAAAGCACAAAGCTCGCCTCGCGCGTGGCGAATTCTTCCCGCCGTTCATCTACATTTCGATCATCAATAGCTGCAACCTTCGCTGCCAAGGTTGCTGGGTCGATGTCGCCGCCAAGCAATCAAAAATCGAACCGGCCGCGATGGACAAACTGATCGGCGAAGCCAAGGAGATGGGAAACTGCTTTTTCGGCATTCTCGGCGGCGAGCCGTTCATGCATCCCGAACTGCTCGACATTCTCGAAAAGCATTCCGACTGCTACTTCCAGGTCTTCACCAACGGCCAATTCATCACCGATGAGGTCGCCCGCCGCCTGCGCAAGATGGGGAACGTCACGCCCCTCATCAGCGTGGAAGGAAACGAGATCGTCAGCGATGAACGCCGCGGCCGACCGGAAGTTTTTTCCAAGACGATGGAAGGCTTGCAGAACTGCCTGAAGCACAAAGTGATGACCGGCGTCTGCACCAGCTTGTGCCAGACCAATTTCGATCTGCTGAGCGAAACGTGGCTCGATAAGTTGATCGAGATGGGGGTCATGTACACGTGGTTTCACATTTATCGCGTCGTCGGGCCGGACTCCAAGCCGGAACTTGCGCTCACGCCAGAACAACAACTGCAGTGCCGCAAGTTCGTCGTCGAAATGCGCTGTAAAAAGCCGATCGTCATCATCGACGCCTACTACGACGGCAACGGCCAGGCGCTTTGCCCTGCGGCCACCGGATTCACCCATCACATCAGTCCGTGGGGCGATATCGAACCGTGCCCTGTGATTCAGTTCGCGAAGGAATCAATTTACGACGAACGGCCGCTGAAGCAGGTTTTTCAAGAGTCTGCCTTCTTGCGAGACTTCCGCGAGACCGCTGCCGAGCATACGCGCGGCTGCATCATTCTCGAACGGCCGGATTTGTTGCAAGAATTGGTGGCGAGACACGGCGCGAAAGATACAACCGCTCGGCAAGAAGCGTTGATTGAACTGAAGGGTTTAGAAGCGCGACCCAGCCAGTACAATCCAGGGCAGGAAGTGCCAGAGAAATCGTGGGCCTATCGTTTGGCAAAACACTTTTTCTTCAACGATTATGGGACGTACGGGAAGCACTACAAGAAAGAGAAATGGGTCGATACGCGAAATCCTAAACCGGCCGCGTCGACAACCTAGTGTTCGTCCGTGCTCGTCGATTTGAAATTCAAAAATTCTGGCGATTGGCATTGGTTGAAGTTTGGTTCTTTTCATTCGGATCTAATTCTATGGCAGGTTTCGGCATCATCGGCTGCGGCATGATTTCTCGCTTCCATGCGAAGGCAATCGCGGAGATTCCCGATGCGAAAGTGGTTGCCTGTCAAAGTGCCACGCTCGCTTCGGCAGAGAAATTTGCGGCCGAGGTCGGCTGCACCCCCTATCAAGATCTCGACACGATGCTCGCCGATCCGGCCGTGAACATCGTCACGATCTGCACCCCCAGCGGTTCGCACCTGGAGCCAGCCCTCGCGGCCGCGAAGGCGAAGAAGCATGTGATTGTCGAGAAGCCACTAGAAATTACCCTCGCCCGCTGCGATGCGATCATTCAGGCTTGCGAAGATAACGGCGTTGTCTTGGCGACCACGTTTCCCTCCCGCTTTCACGATTCTGCCCGCCTCTTGAAACAGGCTGTCGATGCCGGACGTTTCGGCCGCATGACACTCGGCGATGCGTACGTGAAGTGGTTCCGCACGCAGCAGTACTACGATAGCGGAGCCTGGCGCGGCACTTGGGAACTGGATGGTGGCGGGGCGCTGATGAACCAGGCGATTCATAGCGTCGATCTGCTCCTGTGGCTGATGGGCCCGGCGGCAGAAGTCACCGCGCATGCGGCCATGCTGGCTCACGAACGGATCGAGGTTGAAGATACCGTCGTGGCGACGATCAAGTTCGCCAGCGGCGCGCTCGGCGTGATCGAAGCCACCACCGCGGCGTTCCCAGGCGAGTTGAAGCGGATCGAACTGCATGGCTCGCAGGGGAGTGCCGCGCTGCGCGAAGAAGATATCGTCCGTTGGGAGTTCGCTGAAAAACTTCCCGAAGACGATGCTTTGCTCGCCCGCATGGCCAACCGCACGCAAACTGGCGGCGGTGCTGCCGATCCCAAAGCCATTGGCCATCACGGGCATCGCAAGCAATTTGAGGACACGTTGCAGGCCATTACCGCCGGCAAACCGCCATTCATCGATGGCCGCGAAGGCCGCCGCGCCGTGGAACTGATCCTAGCCATCTATCACGCCGCGCAAACCGGCACGACAGTGAAGTTGCCGCTGTCAGGTGATCCTCCGTTGAAACGCAGCGCGTGGCAATAGCCTTATCAAAGCAAATCAACATAACTTGCGGTCAAACGGGCTCGCAGTCTGAAGCAATCGCGTAACCGATTGCTCGAATGACGTCTCGCATCGCTATGTCATCAAGCGTTCCGAGGAGACTCGCAAGATCGATACTCGTTGTTTCAATCGATAGGATGTTTTCGCACTGGGCTACACAGTCGACGTTAAATCCAAACTGCCCGGCCTTAAATGGCACGCAGTTTGGCAATTTGCTACGAATCGCGAAGCGAGCCGAAGTGCAGACAACAACTACGGCGTATGCACCTCGATTGAGTTCTTCTCTTGAAACGACAATCACCGGATGTGGTCCTGCTTCCGGGAAATCTGCTAGATAGACTTCGCCGGGACGGATCACGGTTCCGACTCCATTCGTCGCGCTGCATTCACAAGTCCGACCGCACGAATGGCATTCTGACGCTTTTCTTCGTCCAAGATCTCACGAACGGCTTCGTACTCCGGCACGGGAATGAGGACGTAGGCTTCGTGATTGCGCGGGTCCACGACGCGGGGCGGAGTTTCGCCTCCCGCATCGAGTGCCTGCAGCTGCTGAGTAGTAAGTTCAATACTCATGTGTGGTCCCTAAATGCTTGGAGTATGATGGCATTGTAAGCGGCCGAAAGTTGGCAGGCTAGGCGCAACGGTGGCAAAGATTGGGTCGGCGTGCCTAGGAAGTTACTAGGGCAGTCCGCCGTCGAGTTAACCCTAGCCATCTATCACTCCGCGCAAACCGGCACGACGGTGAAGTTGCCCCTGGCAGGTGATCCGCCGTTGAAACGCCAGGCTTGGTGATCAAGACGCGGAAGCAACTCGCGCTGCATTCACAAGCCCAACCGCGTGGATGACACGATCACACCAGTTGCGTGAACTCGATCCGTCCTCTAATCCTCACTCGCTGGCGGGCCATTCGCACTGGTGCGGAAGGATTTTGCAAAACCTGCACGGTTCGTGTGCTGAGGCGAATAGTAGAAGCCGATGCACGGCTCACAAAGGCCGTGGCTCGTGTTGGGCGGATGGTTGCTGACCCAAGCTGGCACCCAATCCCACGTCGGAATGCCTTTAGCACGACGCACCCGTCGGCAATGGCTGCACTGGGCAACGATGTGATGCTCGTTTCGATACAGTTCGTCCAGCGGTGGGCAAGCGACTGTCGTATGTGGTGTCTCGAGCCGTAAAGAATTAACGACAAGTAGCCCTTCGGCAGCGCCTAGCGGAAACGTCGTCATGTGAAGTTGTCGAAATAGGTCGGCAGACGAGCACTCGTAGAGATGCTCCCACGGTCGCCCTTCCCGCAGGCAGCGGCCATAGTTGTCAGTGAAGAACGGGCGAAGTGGCTGGGCCATCGCCTCCAAAACGCATCGTCCCAAATTCCATTCGGAAGTGATTTGGGGCTCGCCACCGTTGAGCATCGCAAATCGCTTCCATTCCTTATTGAAATAGGCCAACGTCAGGTCAGGCCAAAGCCCGTAGATGGTTCCGCCGTCGTTTTGCAATGAGTTGACCTCGAATGCGCTTAAGAGTTTGAGAAAGCGGGGATCATAGTCTGCATTGTCGGTCATGGTTCACCAATGAAGACGTTAGGCAAAGAGTGACGAAGTTGAATTGGCAGATTACTGTGGCTGCATGATGCCCTGTGGGGCTTCCAGGCAGACCGCACGCAGCCGACCGTAACTAATCGGCAAGGCGAGCACTTGTCCGTAGTCGCCATACTTCTCGACCCGTTCGGCTTCCGTCACTATCGTGAGAGTTTGGCGCGCGGCACGTCCGGCTCTTTCTGCGAACCGGTGGGGAGCGATACCAACACAATTCACCAGAACACCTGCTTTACCATCATTCAAATCCTCTGGGGTGTATTTCACGAGCTTAACTCCCATGGACGAGATAGTTTCGCCCAGGAAATCAAGAGAGCTTCCGGAAAAATCACAATAGGCAAGTTCTTTTAGCGGGTGGGACGCCGGCGTAGGCGGATGTGGTTTGCTGGCGCCGGGGCGATCCTTGCGGGCTACAGCAAGTTGCTCGATTTCACTTTTGATACGTCGAATGATTCCCGTGATGAACTTGCCGTCGAGTTTCCTCAAGAGTGCGTCCGACGGTACTTCCACCGAATCCCATGTTTCCCACTCCCCGATCGCCACGTTGCCTAAAGTGATTGCCAGCCTGAGAAGTTCGACCTTCTTGCTAGTTGCCTCAGGAACTTTACCCAGTGATGTCGAGTCGGCAAATAGATGTTTGAGCGGCAGGTGGATATCAGCGGGAATTCCCCATGACGCCAGCAACAGAGCTGTGGCTTCCGCATGGTTGATGGCAAACATGGCTCGCTCTTGTTTGAACAGAGTTTCATGCTTGGCCTGACAGGCCTCCACCATCGCGTCATACTGCTTGGGATACAGGGTCCCCATAATGACGCGTCCCAAGGGGTGCATGATCGCGCTCAGGAGCAAGCCTTGCTCATTCTGCTGATACTTCCCCTCGGCAATCAGCATTTCGACAGCCAGGCCCGCTGCCATGCTTCGCTTCCAGGTCAGACCGACGTTCATCCACGGCACCAGGCCGTGCGCCAAAGATGCCAGCGCGTTCGTCGCTAAAGCCACTTCACCGATGCGCTTCTGCCCAATTTGAACGACGGCGCGCTCAAGTTGCACGACTCGCTGGCCGGAGGTGTTATAGAAGGCGCTGTTTGCGAGTTGCAGGACTTCGGCGGCCAAGGTGGCGTCCCGCTGGATTGCCGCCGCAATTTGCGACGTCTCCCAGGCATCCGTGCGAGTCATGTTATAGACATCCAGCCCGGCCGAAGAGATGGGCAAAATCCGAGAGAGTCCAGACAATCGACTCTCAATGCTGGCGAGGGAAATTGGAATCCTGACCGGGACATTCTCGGGGGCTGTCGACGGCGACTCCCCCTTCCGCGCAACCGGCTGCTTTTGCAATCCATCGCCTGGAGCGAGCCTGCGTTCAGCTAGTGCTTTCGCCTTAATGGCCAGGAGGTGGAAGTCAAAGGGCTTGAAAACAATGTCGTCTACGCCCCGTGCCAACAGGTCTTTGGCGAGCTTTGGCTCGACTACGCCGGTATGCACGATAATCGCAGGGCGTGATTTTAGAGTGAGCAGATAGACTGCCAGAGCATGGCCGTGCCGATTGGGCATTTTGAGGTCGGTAATCACGACATCGTAGCGCACCTTAGAGGCTCTCTGCTCGGCTTCATTCCCATCGGTAGCGGTATCACACTGAAAGCCTTGCTGAATCAGACTACGTACCAATAATCTTTGCACAGCCAATTCGTCTTCGACGACAAGTGCTCGCATCTTTTTTACCTCGTTGGTTGCCCACTGCTAATCCCGGAAACGGCCCCCCCACCCCCTTTCGGCGAAGCCTCGGCGACCTATAAACAGTAGGTCATAACCGCACAGTTACACGCTGCATCGCGGGAATCCGCCCCAATTTCTGGGCTCAATCCGTACTTTCCTTACGCCAGAGTGGTTCAAGCGCCGGACCGATCGTCACATGCCTGCCGTCAGCATGGGCTATTAGCTCTCTGGAAAAGAAAATCGCCCCGACGCTTTCGTCGTTGCATTGTTTGACGATCAGCTTCGCGTTCGCGTCAATACTCGGCGCCCATGGTGCTTGATCTCTGGCAAGGATTGGCTGGTCCTCGTCGAGGAAAATCAACAGGGGGCCTTGGGCGGATGAAACGGCAGTTCTCGATTCGCTGTGCTATGCTCGACAACTATGAAAACAGTTCTTGCTTTCGTTATCACCCTGGTACTGGCTCTGCCGGCAGTGCTCCCCGCCGCTGAAGGAGATTCAACAACGATCGACATCGCACTCCAACCCGCCCATGTGATCGTCGCGCCCTGGAAGCAGCACATTCCGCCGACGAAGCGACAGGGGGTGGCAGGCATCGAGCGCACGAAGAAAGGCCGGTTGTGGGTTGTCTACGGTCGCGATGTGGAGAGCACTCGCAATTTTCAAATAGTACGCAGCAGCGATGACGACGGACGTTCGTGGTCGGAAGTGCGGCTTATGATTTTGCCACGCGAAGGAACGCGGGCGATGTCTGCCAGCGTGTGGATCGATCCGCAGGGGCGCTTGTGGTTGTTCTGGGGGCAGAGCGCCGGGCAGGCGGATGGGCGGTTCGGCGTTTGGACCATGGTTTGCGATGAACCCGATGCGGCCGATCCAAAATGGTCCAAACCACGACGCCTTGGGGACGGCATTCTGATGAA
This sequence comes from Pirellulaceae bacterium, assembly GCA_041739545.1. Classification (GTDB taxonomy): domain Bacteria; phylum Planctomycetota; class Planctomycetia; order Pirellulales; family Pirellulaceae; genus JBGSNR01. The sequence goes on from JBGSNR010000062.1 coordinate 14,331, forward strand.
TAAGCCCACCGTCCTCAAGAACGGCGACTGGCTACTCACCTCCTCGGTGTGGAAGGCGGACAACAGCATCAAAGTGTATGCGAGTTCGGACAAGGGGGAGACATTCACGCTTCGCGGTACTGCGAATATCGCAGATCCAGATCGACGTGGCCCTGACGAACCGATGATCGTCGAACGCAAGGACGGCACTCTGTGGATGCTGGTCCGCATGCAAGGTCTGGCCGAGACGATCTCCAGCGACGGTGGAAAAACGTGGACCCCCGTCGAACGCATTGCGATCAAGCATTGCACCTCGCGATTTTTCGTACGGCGTCTGCAATCCGACGCCCTGCTGCTGGTGAAGCATGGCCCACTCGATGCGCGTATCGGTCGCGAACAACTGACTGCTTACATTTCAGACGACGATGGCAAGTCCTGGCAAGGTGGCTTAATGATTGACGAACGCGAAGATGTGACCTACCCCGACGGAGTGCAGGCCGATGACGGCACGATCTATCTCATCTACGATCACCAGCGTACGCCGCTCGGCGAGGTGCTAATGGCGACGTTTCGCGAAGAGGATATCCGAGCCGGGAAAGCTGTCTCGGATAAGTTGCAATTACGAGTGCTAATCGACCGACTCCCCACCTCACCGAATCAACCAACTGGCCCACAAACAGGTAAATAGTCTTGAGGTGCCACGTAGCTACTTCTGCCAGGCAACAGTGAAGCAGTGTTCCAATCTCGCTTACTTGTTGACCCCGTCTCGCTGCTCATCGATACTGGTGCTTCCTTACCTGGAGTTCCAACTATGCGACCAAATTTAGTGAAGTTCCATCAACCTCTGCTGTTCAAGTTCTGTGCGATTGCCTTCGTAGCAATCGCTATCACCGCGGAACGTCGCGTGTATTCGGCAGAACCAGCGCGTGCGCCGAATGTCATTCTGATCATGCCCGATGACATGGGCTGGGGAGACATTGCCGCACATGGCAATCCGCTGATAAAAACGCCGCAGTTGGATCGGCTGTATCGCGAGAGCCTGCGGTTCACCGATTTTCATGTGAGCCCAACCTGTGCCCCAACGCGTTCGGCGTTAATGACTGGGCGACATGAGTTTCAAAACGGTGTGACGCATACGATCCACGAGCGAGAACGCCTCACGCTGAGCGCAGTTACGTTACCGCAAATACTCAAGCGAGCCGGCTACACCAGTGGCATTTTTGGCAAATGGCATCTTGGAGACGAGGAGGCTTATCAGCCCCAGCAACGCGGATTCGATGAAGTCTTTATTCATGGCGCTGGAGGGATCGGGCAAAGTTATCCAGGAAGTTGCGGCGACTTTCCGAACAACAAATACTTTGATCCCTATGTCCTGCACAACAACGATATCGAAAAAACGCAAGGCTACTGCACCGATGTGTTTTTCGCACAAGCTATTCGCTGGATGGATGAACAGCGACTGGCCGGTAAGCCGTTCTTCGCGTACATCACCCCCAATGCTCCGCACGGACCGTTGATTAGTCCTGGGAAGAAATATGATTCGCTGTATGCCGGTAAGTCAATTGGAGGAAAGAAACTGGCCGAGAAGGATATCGCCTATTACTCGATGATTACTAACATCGACGACAATGTGGGACGAGTGCTCGACAAGCTTGAAGAATGGAAAATCGCGGACGATACCCTGGTGATTTTCCTCAGCGATAATGGCGGCACGCATACGCAGTTGTTTAGTGGCGGCTTCCGTGGCGGGAAAGGAACCGTCTATTACGGCGGGACACATGCACCTTCGTTCTGGCGCTGGCCGAAGCAATTTCCTGCGAATGTAGATTGCGGGGCGCTCACGGCCCACATCGACTTGCTGCCGACTCTGGCGGAAATTACGGCCCAGCCACTCGACGGCGCACTGACGGAACAGGTTGCCGGCCGGAGCCTCTTACCACTTTTGAAAAACCCCAAAGCGCCCTGGGCCGATCGAATGCTGGTCAGCCATGTGGGACGCTGGGACTTCGGCAAAGCAGAGGAAGCAAAGTTCAAGAAATGCGCCATTCGCAATCAGCGCTACCATTTGGTTGATAACGAAGAACTTTACGACCTGACGAGCGATCCCGGCGAGAAAACGAATGTAGCGGCCGAACATCCAGAGGTCGTCGCCGAATTACGGAAAGCCTACGATGCCTGGTGGGAAAAGACTTTGCCGATGATGGTGAACGAAAAAGTAGTGGGTCCCAAAGTCAATCCGTATCACGAGTTGTTCTGGACAAAGTTTGGGAAAGGTCCGGCAAAATAGCACTGGCGAGCCCATCGGCCCTACGCTTTGCATTAGCGACACACTAGACTCAAGGAAAACCACTCGTCGCGGCGCTGATTCATGGGCTTTCTGAATACGCTTTACCTTTGGCAATGGGGATTGCTGGCACTGATCCCGCCGGCTATCGTTGCGCTGTACTTCTTGAAGTTGCGACGCGAACCCTTAGCAGTGCCGAGCACCTATTTGTGGTCGCGGGCGATCGAGGATTTGCACGTCAATTCCCTGTGGCAGCGATTGCGGCAAAGCCTTCTGTTGTTTCTGCAACTGCTGGTGATCCTGGGCGTCATTCTGGCGCTTTTGAGGCCAGGCTGGCAGGGAACGGAGTTGATCGGCGATCGCTTCGTCTTTCTGATTGATACGTCCGCCAGCATGGCCGCGACCGATGTGGAACCGACGCGGCTCGATGCTGCCAAAAAGCAGGCCCTGGAACTGGTCGAGCAACTGAAGCCTGGCGATGTGGCCATGGTGATCAGCTTTTCCGATAGCGCAAAAGTTGAACAGCCGTTCAGCGACAATCGCCGGGAGCTGCGCAACCGAATTACAGCCATCGAACAGACAGAGCGAATTAGCGACCTGAATGAAGCGCTCCGCACGGCCTCAGGCCTGGCAAACCCGGGACAATCTAGCAATCGCGAAAACGCGCAAGATGTTCAAGTAGCCGAAGCTCAACCGGCCACGCTTTTAATCCTAAGCGACGGCGGCATCTCCAATGTGCCCAGTTTTCGGCTGGGGAATCTCACTCCCGATTACCGCAAGATCGGCACGGATGAGCCCGCCAATCTGGCCATCACGTCGTTCTCGACAAGCCGCAACCCAGACAAGCCAGGGAAATTGTTTGTCTATGGTCGGGTAGAGAACTCTGGCGCGAAAGCGGCGACCGCGAATGTGTCTCTCTTTCTCAACGACAATTTGGTCGACGCAATCGGAGTGGAGATTCCCGGCCGCGAAGGGGACCTCCCAGGGAATGCAGGCATTTCGATTCCGATGGAGGATCTCGACGAGGGTTTGCTAAGGCTAGAAATTGACGCGCAGGACCAACTTCCTGTTGATAACCGGGCGTACGCGGTCATTCAATATTCGCGGCGGGCTAAGGTGCTGCTCGTCACCCCGGGTAATTACAATTTGCGGCTCGCGCTCACCACCGAGGAGGCAGAGAAGATCACCGAAGTCTCGGTTGCCGAGCCCGCACATTTGCAGACCAAGGAATACAAGGACCAATCGGTCGACGGAACCTATGATCTGATTATCTATGATCAGTGCTCACCGGAGCAGATGCCGCAAGCGAATACGTTGTTCATAGGCAAATTGCCTCCCGGAGATGCATGGCAAGCCGATCCGGTGCAAGGGCCGCCGTTCATCATTGATGTCGACCAGGTTCACCCCCTGACGCAACTCGTGGCAATGAATAACGTGCGGATCGTCGATTGCACTCCGCTAAAGCCCCCCAAGGGCGCGACGACATTGATCGACGCCAATCTAGGTCCGCTCTACGCCGTCGCACCACGGCGGGGCTTTGAAGATGCCGTACTTGGTTTCGAAATCGTCGGCGCCGACGGTACAAAAACGGAAGTGAATACGGACTGGACCCGCCGTCGAAGCTTTCCTGTCTTTGTCCTCAATGCGGTGAAGTACCTCGGCGGAGTCGGCTCGGCTGGGACGGGAGCCTCCGTAAAACCTGGCGAACCGTACACGCTTCGTTCCGCCACGGCCGTCGAGCAACTTAAAATCCGTTCGCCGCGAGAGCAAGATTTTCTGGTGCCACGCGAAGTACAAAATACGTTCGTCTTCAATCACACGGACGTGCAAGGCATCTACCAGGTTCGCGAGGGAAGTGGTGAGAAAGTCTCGCAGGAATTTGCAGTGAATCTGTTCGATAGCCGCGAAAGTGACCTGCGGCCGCGGGATGCTTTGGAGATTGGCTACGAAACCGTGCAGGCGACAACCACGCGGCAGGCCACGCGAATCGAATTGTGGCGCTGGATGCTGATTCTCGCGCTGGGTGTGCTAATGTTTGAATGGTATATCTACAACAAGCGCGTTTACTTGTAACACGGATAGCGATCCTGCTCCATGAACGAAACACCTCCTCCCGCTTTCTCGTTGAACAAAGAATCGTCCACAAGTTGGTGGCTGGCACTAGTGGGAGCGATTGCCTCCCTCGTTTTCTTGGCCAACCCCGGATGGGGAGTGTTCTTTGAAATTCCAGATAACCTACCCCTCATCGGCAATCTCGATGAAACCCTCGTGACAGGGATTCTGATTGCCTGCCTGGCACGACTGGGGATCAACATCATCCCCGGCATGCATCGCAATCGTAATCGAGACACCGTCATTGATCAGCCACCGTCTCCGAAGAAGCCGAACGGTTCGTAAGCATGATGCTCCTTGTTTTAAGCTTGATCCTCTCAGCCCATCTCTTGGCGGTGAATATTGCGGCCGGCGCGCCGTTCTGGGTGGTCTTTTGCGAACGGGGCTACTGCCGGAATCGAGATCTCGCGCTGCGCAGCGGCCGGTATTTGTCGATCGCGGCAGTCGTGATGTTGTTGGTGGGCTTGCTGTTGGGGTTGGTCCTTTTCGCCTGGCACTGGAATTCGCCCGGTTACACAGCAGCCGTCACGCGGCTGCAATACAAACTCGTCTGGGGTGCCGCGGAACTGGCTTTCTCGTTGGTGCTGGGCTGCCTATCGATCTGGATGTGGAGCGAGAGCATTCATTCCCTCCCTACACCACCCTGGAAAAGATGGATTCGGGGCGGCATTTCGCTATTAAACGCAACCAATCTCTTGTACCACTTCCCGCTTTTGTTTCTGGTGTTGCGGCACCTGGTCAACGATCCTGGTACCGAACCGATCACTGCCCCACTGTTTCGCTCACTCATCGTTCAGTCGCCGATTCCCGAATTGGCCGTGCATGTGGTGTTGGCATCACTGGCGATGGGTGGGCTGGCACTGTTGGGACTTGCACTTCGCTTGCGACGAGAAGGAGATTCACCGGAGCAGCTATTGCTTGCCGACCGCGCCGCGATTTGGGGTGCCAGAGCCGCGCTCGTTCCGTCGCTGTTACAGATTCCCGTCGGGCTGTGGCTGCTGATGAACCTAGGAACTTCGGCCCAATCGAAATTAATGGGGGGGCATCTCATCGCTTCTTTAATGTTTTTGACCGGACTCGCCACCGCCTTGTGGTTGCTCCATATTCTGGCCATGATTGCCAGCGGACAAACCGATCGACGCACGCTCTTGATGTCGATGGGAACGGCTACTGCAACCGTCGTCTTCATGACCGTTTCGTGGCAGTTGGCGACTCGTTAAGTTGAGTTGGTTCGGCTGAGTTTTGAAACTGAATAGCGGAAAGGATTTCACATGACCGCCCACAACATCACTCTCAAGCACGCGGCAAGTGGCGCGGAAGCCGAAATCCTGGTCAGCCTGGGGTTCAACTGCCACCGGCTCAAACTGCTGGCTCAAGGGGAACCTGTGGAGGTAATCTGGGCCACACCCGAATTTGCCAGTGGAACGGTGCGCCCTTCGCGGTGCGGGATTCCGATCCTATTTCCGTTTCCCGGGCGTATTCCAGGAACCACGTTTGAGTGGGCCGGGAAGACTTACAATCTCGAGCCCAGCGATCCATTCGGTAATGCCATTCATGGGTTTGCGTTCAAGCATGCCTGGAAGGTTTTGGAACACGAAGACAACGTGGCCATTGCACAGTTCGATTCGCGGGAAGACGCTTCGCTCGCAGAGCGCTGGCCCGCCGCGCATGTGCTAACCGCGCGCTATGAACTTTGTGCTGATACGCTGGAGATGGAATTCACCATTCACAATCCGAGTGCATCGCCTCTGCCGTTCGGCCTGGGGCTGCATCCCTACTTCAAGCTCCCGCTCGGCAGCCAATCCGCGCCCAGCGACTGCCAGATCACCTTGCCCATCGCTGCCGAATGGGAGTTAAAGGACATGCTCCCCACCGGGAAGAAGCATCCTTTGGCGAACGCGCACGAATGGCAAGCGGGCAGAGCGTTCACCGATCTGACTCTCGATAATGTCTTCACCGAACTCGTTTACGAACCGGCGGGTGGACGTTCAACAATTGAAGACCAGAAAGCGGGTCGCAAGGTTCACATCGAATACGACGCAATCTTTCGGGAGATCGTCGCCTTCACTCCGCCGCATCGCGAAGCAATTTGCATCGAGCCCTACACTTGCCTGCCAGGCGCGGTCGTGTTTGAACCCCAAGATATCGACGCCGGGTTGTGCGTACTTCCGGCCGGGGATTCCTGCGTGGCGCGGGTGGCGATTTCGGTCGAGTAAACCGTAAGATGGCCTGCTGAGGTCGTCGATGGTGATTCAAGAGCAAGTGGCAGGCAGCGAAGCATTCCAGCTGAAGATGAAAGCGACAGCAGGATTGAAACCGCAGGGCGACGGCCTCGGAGGGCCATCGTACTTTTACTCCCACTCCCCAAACGTCACTTTGATCTTCCGCATTTGATCTTCGCGCAGGATCTCCAGTTCTGTCGATTCCCCGCCGGCGAACTCGCCGATGATCTCGGTCAGGCTTTCGAAATCGGCGACTTTTTTCTCGCCTACCCGGACGATGATGTCCCCCACCTGAATTCCGGCCTTCGACGCTGCCGTTCCGTCCTGCACGATCCCCACCTGGCAACCCTGCAACGTCTGCTGACCACCCACGCCGAGAAAGCCACCAATGCGGAAATCGACCTTCGCAATGCCGAGCGCCGTCTGCAGTCGTTGGGCGGCATCCCGTGTAAACTTCGTGCCGTAAAGCCGCACGTTCGTCAACCCCTGGCAGTTCTTGAGTCGCTCGAACGACTTATCAGTGACGGCAGTATTCATGATGGCCAGGTCGGCCAGGCGCGGCACGTCGGGCAACACGGCGAGCCCTTCATCGGTGACGGAGGTCCGTTTGAGTTGCAACGAAGTCAAGGTCTTCATCGCCGGCAGATAATCGAGAAACTCATTAGTGACTTGCGGTCCAGAAAACGTCACTTGAAAACTGGGAAGGTCAATCCACCCGAGCAACCGCAGCGATTCTGGCTTGCCCGTGAAAGTGGGGCCGATTTCGATGCCGACCACGGTTTCCATCACCGTAAAGCCGTTGTGCACAGATTCGCGCTGAATGGTCGCACCTAGTTTTTCGAGATCAACCAAGGCCCGTTCGCGGCGTAAATCGTTGAGCGTTTCCAAGGCCGAAGTTGCCCGTCGAGCAACGGCGCCAAACCGCTTGGTCGACGTTTCTTTGAGCGTCTTACGGGCTGCCTCTTCCGTTTCCAAATTTGGCGAGAGGGCCAACTCCTGCAAAATGCGGATCGCTCGCGTGGTGGCTTCCAGACTTTGACTTTCCAGCACCGAATTGAGCGCCGCGATCGCCGGTTCGCCCGCTTCGATCAGTTTCTGAGTCGCCTTTTGTCGAACAAAGAAATCATCGGCGTCCAGTTGCACTGCCCACTCTGCGAGATTTTCGGGAGTGGCAGCGGGAGCAACTTCGGCCGCCAAAGCAAAGCTGCCAAACACTCCCGCGAGCAATAGGCCGGCAATCATTTTCGCGATCGCACTGTGCGGCATTGGTTCCTCATTCCGTTTCGGGCGCGATCGCGCTGGTTTGCGACTTGTCGTCGGCAGACTGGTGATGGTGACCCGGCGACTAGCTCGCCGTCGCTGCCATCGCCCGCTGCTGCAGGTCTTCCAAACCCTTGCGGTCGCAAAAATCGCCGAACGATTCGCCCGCTTGTCGCTCTTCTTTAAAATAAGCGAACAGGGGACGCAAAGTCGCGGTAATTTCCTCTTCTGGCACCAAATCCTTGTAAATGAACCCCAGGCGATTGCCGAGCAGCCGCCCGCCGATAAACACCGTGTACTTGCCCCGCGCCTTACCAACAAAGCCAATATCGGAGTTGTAAGGCCGGGCACAACCGTTCGGGCAGCCCGTCATTCGCACGGTGAATTGTTCGCGGTCGAGCCCCTGGCGAGTGAGTTCTGCTTCCAGATGATCCATCACACTCGGCAAAGCTCGTTCGCTTTCGGTGATCGACAGCCCGCAAGTCGGCCAGGCCACGCAAGCCATCGACCAGCGGCGGACTTCGCTGATCTGTTCCGAAAGGAGCACGCCATGATCGCGGAGCAGTTTTTCGAGTCGTGGCCGATCCGTTTCGTTGATTCCACCGAACAGGATGCTCTGGTGGGCGGTCAAATGAACGCTCGGCGTCAATTCACGGCAGATGGTTCGAATTGCCGTCTTCAGGTGCATCTCATCCGTGTCTTTGATGCGCCCGTTCTCCACATTTAAACCATAAAACCATTTGCCGTCGGCCTGCTGTTCCCAGCCCATGTGGTCATTGAAACCGTGCACATCCGATTCGTGCGGAGCGGGAAGAGAGCTGCCAAAATACTCGTCCACTTTCGCTTTAAACTTTTCGATCCCCCAGTCGTGGACAACATACTTCAAGCGTGCTCGCTTCCGATCTTCGCGGTTGCCAAAATCCCGTTGCACCTTGAAGACCGCTTCAATCACCTGCAGCACGTTCTCCGGCGTCGCATACGCCAGCTTCTTGGCGAGAGCAGGAAACGTCTTCTTGTTGGAAGGAGTCACACCCAGCCCGCCGCCAACGAGCACGTTGTAACCGACAATGCGGTCCCCTTCGGTGATCGCCAGCAACCCCAGATCGTTGGTGTAGGCATCGATGCAGTTATCGTGGGGAAAGCCAATCGCCATCTTGAATTTACGCGGCATGTAATGCTTGCCATAAATCGGCTCCACATCAAAGCCATCGTCGCTGCCGCCACCGGCCAATTGCTTCTGCCCGGTGCTCACATCGGTCAGCCATAGTTCGTGATAAGAAGCAGTCCGGGGGGCGAAATGATTCGCGATCTGGTCGGCCAGGTCGTGGACCTGGTTTTGCACCTTCGATCCATAGGGGGCCGGGCAGCACATCACATTGCGATTCACGTCGCCACACGCACCCAGCGTGGTGAGGTGCATTTCGTTAATCCGCCGGATCGAAGCCTGCAGATTCTCTTTCAGCACGCCGTGCAACTGCAACCCTTGCCGGGAAGTAATCCGCAGGGTGGCATTGGCCAGTTCATCGCCGAGATCTAAATGAGCCAACATCTGATGGCTCGTCAGCTTCCCCGATGGAATCCGCGTCCGCACCATAAAGATGTAAGACTTCTTCTTTTTGCCATCTTCGGTCAGCCCGCCGGCACCCCGTTCGTCTCGATCATCTTGCTGATAAGTGCCGTGGAACTTGAGTAGCACTTCATTGTCGTGGTCAAAGTGGTCCACTCCCCCGGCAAGTTCTTCGGGAACCGTTCCGCGGAGGAACCGGCTTTCGCCCTTAACACCTTCAATTTTGCTGACTTTGGTCTCGGTCATTGTCTTAAGGCGAGGTTGTCTCGCGCGGTGAGAGTCTAGCTCTAAACTTCCAATTTCTCGTTTTTGGGCTGTGGTAGCAACCCGGTGCAGGCGTGCCTGTTGGGGCGAAGTATACGGCCAACGGGCGTTTCAAGTCGACGGCAGTCGGGGCGGGGGAGGCGGGTTAAAGGAAGGACAGCACTAAGGACCGCTGGGTTCGGTCCCAAATTCGTGGGCAGAATTCCGTTACGGCAGGCGACCGTGCTCCCCGAACATGCCGTACGCACCGCGGGTGAACAGGGGCTGCTAGCACTCGTTTTGTAAACCTGTTTCTTCACCTTTGAATCGTCGTTAAGCCTTGTGCCTCAACGACTTGATGGCGAAAGTGAAAAACTGGCTGCTACCTACTCCTGTGGGGGGTAAGGTTTGGGTTTGAACAGGTTGCCATCGGCTGGGAAAAAGTCGCCGCACACGCGTGCAATGGCTTGAACCCCGCCCACAACCAGCCTCGCGCTGCCTCACGGACCTCCGCAAGTTATGCAATAATTGTTCCGATTTATTGATGATTTGTCAACAAGTGTATTTCGCGCTGGTGGTGTATTTCAAACTAGCCGAAGCATTCTGTAAAAATTTAATCCACCGAGCGTTGCTTCCCAGGCCGTAAGTCGCCCCTTATCCACGCCAGGCCATTAGCTACCATCGTTGGCTGAAGCTCAATTCCAGCAGCACCGTGATCAAGAGCAACGCCAGGGACGTAAGAGCCAGTCCAGCGGTCACTGGCAGGGCATTGCTTCCCAGTCCGAACGTGGGCCCTAATCCATGCCACGCCACAAGTCCTAAGGGGACGCAGATGATTCCGAAGAGCCAAAGAAGCCACGCGTTCGCCCCGAGTCGCAACAAATCCCCGGCATCGCCGACACCGTCGAAGGCTCCGATTCCCAAATACAGGCCATTGGCAAGGAGGCAAAAACCAAGCAGAAATTGCGAAAGACCGGCAGCACTTTTTAGATATTGGGATTGAAGCCCGCGGAGCGCTAGCCACACGACGCAGGGGAGGAGGATTCCCAGGCAGGGCCCGCCCCAAACAACGAGCAGGGGATGCGGATTGGGGTCAACATCGGTGCGAGAAATCGCGAGGGGATGCAACACCACGCGCAGCACACGTCCGCCGGTCAGCCAGGCAGCCAAGATATGGCCCAGCTCATGCAAGATCTGCATCGCCAGCCAACACCAGGGGAGAAAGGTGCCGATGAGCAAAGCTTGGGGCCAGCGCTTCATCGCCAACTCAGTTCTTACGCCAGACCGAAGGACAAAGAGGGACCGAACAGGAGTTCGATCAAGAAGTCCGTTGTTAAAAAGAATTCAGCTCGCGGAAGTATTGAAAATGAACAGCCGACAGAAATTACGAATTGGCAGAGGTTGCCGATCCGTCGCTGGCACTTTCATTTTCATTCCGCTTAATGGCATCGTAAACTTCGCGGCGATGTACAGGCACTTCCTTGGGTGCTTCCACACCCAGCCGTACTTTATCCCCACGGATTTCGACCACCACAATGGTGATGTCGTTATTAATCACGATGCTTTCGTTCTTCTTGCGCGACAACACCAACATGACAGATCCCTCGTTGCTGCGATTCCTAGTTCGGTTGTCTGCAGCCGACGCACCGATTTTCGCGATCCTATATCCCCCGCTCGAGGCGGAACGTTGCCGTAGTCATCCACTGGATAGTTTTTCTCACACCCTTATTTTGGACCGGAATATGCAAGAGTCAAGAATCGGCGGCACTTCTTCTGCAGAAATTCAAGAGAAAAGTCGACATGACACACTCTGTGGATGGGGTATCACTGTTTTGTCGCAAGTCTATTCAATTAAAGCACTTATGTCATTTTTTTGCGCAAACAGCACCCCAATCTCACCCCTGTGGACACATTTTCGGCCGCTTGCAGACTCCTAGGGGTGTCTTATAATGCGACGAAATTTGTGGCCCAGGAAGGCGAGAAACTTGGCATGTTCGACTGGTTGCGGAACATCTATTTAACCGTGCTCACGGTGGGCCAAGGCATGGCGGTTACGCTGCGCGCTTGGTTCATCACCTATAATCCGGAGCGTGGGACCTTCACGGATCAGTTTGAGTATCCGGAAAAGCCGGTCCCAGTTTCAGCCCGCTATCGGGGCTTTCATCGCTTCGATTTGACGACCTGCATCGCCTGCGATGCTTGCGCTAAGGCCTGCCCAGTCGACTGCATTTACATCGGTAAAGAGCGGGTTGAGGGGGCCAAGGGGTTCAAAATCACGGGGTACGCGATCGACTATTCGAAGTGCATGTTCTGCGCTTTATGCGTCGAGCCTTGCCCGGTTGACTGCATCTTTATGGGGTCGACTCACGACCTGAGCTGTTACAGCCGGGACGGCGTGATTGTCGATTTCTCCCGCCTACCGCTCGATGTGGCCTGGGGTAAAGCGACGTTAAACCCGACTGCCGTGGCAGCCTCGAAGACGGTTGTTGAGCCCGTGCACGGCGGCCCGAATTCGTAGCAGTTGCACCGGTTATAACGCCTGTCATCCGTCCGCAGTTCCTGGCGATAAAGCTATAATTCCAGGATTGGCAGGGCGTTCCCTGCTCCTTGATCGGCAACTCTGCGGGCGGCCTGGAACTAAGCATGCGCGTCAACCAGTTTCTTGAGCATCACGGCATCGTCCGCAACCCGTTCGCGGAAGAAGACGCCCAAACCGACCCGGTCTTCAAAGAGCACTGCATCGAAAGCACCTATCATCCCACTTGGGACAAGGTCTACGGCGATCCTTCCGAGCCAGCCAGTTCGATCGTCTTCGGCGAAAAAGGGGCCGGCAAAACGGCGATGCGTTTGCAACTCGCCAAGCATCTGGACGAATTCAATGGCAAGAATCCGGCGAAGAAGCTGTTCGTCATTCATTACGACGACTTCAATCCATTCCTCGATCGCTTCCGCGAAAAAGTCGGCAGACGACAAGGGGCAGAACGCGTTCTGAAGCAGTGGAAACTGTGGGATCACATGGACGCGATTTTGTCGATCGGCATCACTGGGCTCGTCGACCACGTCCTCGAAACACAACGACCCTCGGCCGCCGTCCATTGCGATCTGCTTTCAACCGATGTAAATAAACTCGACCGCCATCAAGCGCGCGACCTGCTGTTGCTCGCCGCCTGCTACGACCAATCGACGAACGAAACGTTCAAAGGACGTTGGAATCGTCTCCGCCGACGCGTAAAGTTCTGGACCTGGAAAGCCCAGGGGCAACTGGCGATCGGTATCGGCTGGACGGTCGGACTGATTGGCGTGCTGTTGGCCTTGTATTTCAATTTGGAGAAGTCGGACACCATCGTCAGTTTGTGGTGGCTGTGGAGTATTCTCTTCGTTGCCGGCTGGGTTCCGTTCTTATTGAAGGCCTGGCAGGTGCTGTGGACTTCGCGCGGCATCCTCGCCCGCCTCCGTACTGGCAATCGTGAACCGGCAGCACTCCGCCACGCTTTGATGCAGTTCACCAAGGCGGAAATGTCATCGCAGCCGTTGCCCAATAAGGACAGCACCGACGACCGCTACGAACTGCTCCTAAAATTCCAAGGCCTCCTGTCGACCCTTGGTTTCAAGGGAATCATCGTCCTGCTGGATCGGGTGGATGAGCCGCATTTGATAAACGGTCAGGCGGAGCTGATGAAGTTCCTCATCTGGCCGATTTTGGACAATAAGTTTCTGAAGCATCCCGGCATGGGGATCAAGCTCATGCTGCCGATCGAACTGACGCGGTTTATCGACCGCGAAGACCGCGATTTTTATCAGCGGGCACGGCTCGATAAGCAGAACATGATTCCGTCGTTTGAATGGACCGGGGAAGCCCTCTACGACGTGGCCGTTGCTCGCGTTCGGGCTTGTGCGGGAGAAGAAGGAGGGCCGGCGCTGCAATCGCTATTCGACCCGGCCATCACCAGCCATCGCCTGATTGACGCATTTCGCTCGCTGCGTGTTCCGCGGCGGCTATTTAAATTCCTGTATCGCTTGCTGGTGACGCATTGCAATCAGCACACGGACGAAAACCCAGTCTGGCAGATTTCCCCCGGCACGTTTGAATCGACCCTTGCCTTGGCAGTGCGAGATGGCGATGCGTTTGATCGGGGAATGGGGTCTGGCTAGTAATTCCCGGCGACTAAGGCCCTTTTCGGAATTCAGGGTGTCTTTAAACTGAATCTATCGGCAGCCGCTAGTTTTCCCACGCACTCGTGGCGCGCGGCTGAACCGCCCCCTTTGCCTTTCAACACTGCTGGACTAGTCCGCAGTGGCACGAGACACGTCATGGCCGGCCAATACATTTATTCGATCGAACGCCTCACCAAACGCCACGGAACCAAGGAAGTCCTCAAGGACATTTGGTTGTCATTCTATCCTGGGGCAAAAATCGGCGTGTTGGGGCGCAACGGCTCCGGCAAAAGCTCCCTGATGCGGATCATGGCGGGGCTCGATAAGGATTTCGACGGCGAAGCCCGTTTGTCCGATGGCTTCACGCGCGGCTACCTGTCCCAAGAGCCGCAGCTAACCCCCGGCACAGTTGCAGACAATTTGGAAGAGGTGGTTAAGCCACGACGAAAGCTGGTAGACCGCTTTAACGAAATCAGCGTGAAGCTGGCCGAGCCGATGGACGACGACTTGATGCAGAAGTTGTGCGATGAAATGGCACGCCTGCAAGATCAAATCGATTCGTCGAACGGCTGGGATCTCGACCGCGAAATCGAAATTGCCATCGACGCCATGAATCTGCCGCCGCGCGAGGCAGACGTTTCCAAGCTCTCCGGCGGTGAAAAACGCCGTGTGGCGCTCTGCAAGCTCCTGCTGCAACGCCCCGATCTGTTGCTGCTCGACGAACCGACGAACCACCTCGATGCCGAAGCGGTGGCGTGGCTTGAACGACATTTGAAAGAGTACTCAGGCACGGTGATCGCGGTCACGCACGATCGCTACTTCCTCGATAACAGTGCCCAGTGGATTCTGGAACTCGATCGTGGCTTGTGCTTCCCGTACGAAGGAAATTACACCTCCTGGCTGGAGCAAAAGGCGGCCCGGCTCGAAAAAGAAGAACGACAGAAAGAAGCCAAGCAGAAGACGCTGAATCGCGAACTCGAATGGATTCGGATGTCTCCCAAGGCGCGGCAAGCCAAGAGCAAAGCCCGTATCAAGTCTTACGAGCAATTGTCGAAGGAGCGTTTTGAGGAACAGCCCGAAGAATTCGAAATCCAGATTCCGCCCGGCAAGCACTTGGGGGATCTGGTCGTCGAAGCAAAGAACGTGAGCAAGTCGTTCGGCGAAACGCTCTTGTTCGAGAACGTCAATTTCCGCCTGCCGCCGGGAGGAATCGTCGGCATCATCGGGCCGAACGGCGCGGGCAAAACGACTCTCTTCCGGATGATCATGGGGCAGGAAAAGCCGGACGAAGGAGAATTGAAAATCGGTTCGACGGTGGAACTGGGCTATGTTGATCAATCGCGCGATTCACTGGACGGCAGCAAGAGCGTCTACGAAGAAATTTCCGGCGGGACTGACACGCTCGAAATGGGTGGCCGAAAAATCAACTCTCGGGCCTACGTCAATCGCTTTAATTTCCGCGGCCCAGACCAGGAAAAAAAAGTGGGCGTGCTGTCGGGTGGTGAACGAAACCGTGTCCATCTGGCCAAGCTACTTCGTCGCGGCTCGAACGTACTGTTGCTCGATGAACCGACGAACGATATCGACATCGATACGCTGCGAGCCCTGGAAGAAGCGATTGTGAACTACATCGGCTGTGCGGTGGTCATCAGCCACGATCGCTGGTTTTTGGATCGCGTGGCCACACACATTCTGGCCTTCGAAGGGGACGGCTACGTGCATTGGTGCGAAGGGAACTTTGCGGAGTACGAAGCGGAGCGCAAACGTCGGTTGGGAGTTTCGGCCGACGAGCCGCATCGCTTCAAGTACAAGAAACTGCGGCACTAAGATTTTTTGATTTTGCTTCGAACTAGTCTGGCTCAGCTGCAGAAAGATCACTCGGCAGCAAGGTCAACGATAACAACAGGCTAATTGACGACGCAGCAATCAAATGGCGCAACATTTCAAGCCTCGCAAAAGGGAGAGAGACGAGAGCGTGCGCGCTATTCGTTGTAACGAACTAATATTGGCGCGTAAACGCGTGAGCGCTGCTGCGTAGCTCAACTGCTCCGCATCCCTGTGGGCCGAAGCGACTGGGAAGGTGCTGTCAGATTGCGACCAGCTTAAACTCCCGGTTCGTTCGCTTGGATTCCCTTCTGATATTGCGTGTAAACATAAATCGGGATGTTGAGATCACCCAGGTGAGTGCGGATCAGTGGCAGTACCTCGCTCCAATTTAGTCCCCCCACCCCCGTTGCCAATTTCGGTAGAGCGACACTCGTGATTTGCTCCTTCTCCAACTCATGCCGCAGCCGCTTCAGACAGTGGTTGACGTCGGACACCTTGGCTTTGCCGGGCCTGGCCCCATGGTGGTGCTCTCCTTCTTGGGTCAGCAAGTTGAAAACGCGAACGCCGTGCCCACCCCAGGTCCAGAGTTCACCCGGTTTCGGGTGAGTCTGATGGGCGTAATGCCGGAAGTCTTTCACCATTTTTGGCCATTTTTCGTGCAGTGCAGCAGCGAGTCCCTGATCGAAGTGATCGTTGGGAGCTACGCCGTGGGCGATGGCTTGGGCTTTCGTAAGCAAGATGTCACCGGCTACTTCGTGGATCATCGTTTTCTCTTGGTGTTAGCAGACCAGTCGGGCGAAAATGGAGCAGTTGGACAGTCGGAGACTGTCAGACAAGTGGATCGAAATGGGTGCGTTTGTGCGTTCTGAACAACCATTCCGCACACCAAGCACGGTTGTGCGCGCAGAATTATGCGATCTTTTGTCGTTTCAGTTCGATCAGAAGCACTTGCCGAATTGATTCTACGCAATTGGTATGCCGGCCCCTGTTTTCGCTGCTAGCGATCTATCTGAGCCATCAGCCTGCATCCGATCGTGCGGGTCATCGCGCAGAAGGTATCGACTCATGAATGCGCGTTCGAGCAATCTGGCAATTGACAACTGCCCTAGAATACGATGCTGCTACCAATTTGCTGAGCGAACTCTCCTCGAAGGAAATTTCATGTTGCGCATTCCTGCTTTGCTCCTTTTCTGGGCTTTAGCTGCGGCCGCCCTGGAATCACATGCCCGAGAGCCAGAGAAACGTGAAAGCTCCATGAATGCACAAGCTGCCCGGATGATTGCAGAGGCTTTGAAACGGGCGCAGGATCGGCCTGATGTTGAGAAATTGGAAATCTATCAGAGTGTCGCCGAAGGCGTCGTCCAGAAGTGTCCCAACAACGTGATCATCGCGGAGCAACTTCTAGCAGCCACCAGTGGTGCAGAATTCGAAAAGGCTCTGCGTTCGGCAAACAGCCTGTTGACTTTCAAGATGAAGGAAGAAGCCGAACTGCCGGAGGGGTTTCCGCAGCCTACGCCGGCCGGAGAAATCCAAGTGAAGAGCTATCCTGCTTATCGGCTGGCTCGCACGGCCTCGCAGAACGACTCTGCATTCTTCACCCTGTTTGCCCACATCACACTCAACCGAATCGCGATGACCGCACCAGTGGAAATGACCTACAGCACACCTGAGACTGATAAGCAGCCTCAGCAAACCGACATGGCATTTCTCTACAGCGAGCCAACGCTCGGCAAGTTAGGAAATAAACTGGGGGGCGTGAAGGTGGAGGACATTCCCGCGATGATGACCGTCTCCATCGGCTTGAAAGGAGACAGCTACCTTAAGAAACTGTCGAGCGTAGAACGGCGGCTGGAAGACTGGCTATCAAAACATGGCACCGAGTATGAGCGGGCGGGCAATTTGCGAGTGTTGGGCTACAACAGTCCTGGGGTGCAGTCCGAGTCACGCTACTATGAGGTCGAACTCCCGATTAGAAAGAGATAGGGGAAGGTCGTCTCAATATCGCTGCTACTCATTCGGTCAGTTTCGTAATCGGCGTCAGCTCTAATTTGCGAAACTCGACCTCGGAACCTTCCGCTTGGAGCGCGATTTGTCCCTTTGAAACTGTGCATTTAGTACCGTGGTTCACGAGGTCGCCATTGACCCAAACCTTGACGGCATCTTGCACGCATTCGATGATCATCGTGTTCCACTCGCCCGGTTTCTTCTCGGAGTCGTCCGTTAGATTCAAAATTCTCCGTCCTTTCCCTTCAGTGATCCCCCAATTCTCCTGCGGACCACGCCGCTTGACCATGTCGGGCACGGTGATGTCTTCGCCGATGCACCAGAAGTCGCCAGCGTGGCCGGAGTTCATCTGCACTTCGATCGACTTGGGAAACATCTTATACAACGCCCGCGGAGTGGACGCGTGGACCAGCACGCCGCAGTTGCCGGGCTTGGCCGCAAATCGGTACTCGACTTCGAGGCGGTAGTTCTCAAATTTCGCATCGGTGATTAGGTGACCCGCCGGTTGGCCCAGGCTTACGAGCAACCCATCGCGTACGATAAACGTCGCTGGGGCGTCCGGGTTCTCGTCCAACTGCGGCACATCGACATGCCAACCGGTGAAATCCTTGCCGTTGAATAGACTTATGGATTTTGCATCCTTAAGTACTGTCGGCGGTGACGCATCTGAATCCTGTTGCAAAGCGACTACGCCTGCCTGCTCAGCGGCTACTGCCGTTGAGACCATCTTGAAACCGACAACTAGTACAACGATCGAAAGCATGAAGCGAGTCATCTTGGCACTTTTGAGTCCGGGATTGAGCAGGCAGTAAGCATTTCCTGCTCAGTGATAAAAGTCATGAAGATCCACGGTGTGATTCCGTCGAGTCACCTGATGATCCCGCGCAACGCTGCTTCGAGCAAGTGAGGCGCGCTTAGCCCTCGTGTTTAGCCTTCCAGACGCCTAACTCGCCCCGCTGCGCCGCGACGAGCTGTCGGTACAATCCCGCTCGCCATGCGTTAGTTATTTGGCGAGTCAAATCGCCAAACAGCCGTAGGCAAGGAGCGAGGCACCGGCCGCGATGACTGCTCGCGACGAAATTGTCCTGGGGCTGAGCGCGTAAACGATCAAAGTGAACGCCAAGATCATCACGGCGACGCCACACTCTACGGCCAGGACCCGCAGTGGCGCCTCTTGCAAGTATCGCAGGGTCAGAAAGGTGCTCACGGCGAGCGAGCCTCCCAGTGAGCCCAGCCAGAATGTCCGATTGCAAAGCAATAGCGCCACGTAAGTCGACAAGTACATCGAGTAGGGAAAGAAGAGCTCGCGGTTTCCGGTGACGCGGTAGAGCACCAGCCAGCCTAGGCTCGGTACGAGGATAACCAGCGATTTAGCGCGGAGGTCGGTGAGGGCGTGGGCGATGAGGGGTATAAGACAGAAGACTGACCACGGCTGGCCCCCCAGAATCAGTGTCGTGAGTAACAGACACCAGGCTACAAAGATGAAACGAACCAGAGTCATCGTTCAGCCACTCAGTCGCCAGATCGTAAAGCTCAGCATTGCCGCGAAACAGACGCCAGGTACGGCTGCAGCCTCTCGGCCCATTGCTGTCCCTTTCCAAAAAGAGATCAACGACGCGCGGATGGCCTAACACTAGAACACGATTTCTTCGGATTTAGCGTTGGCACTATAGCGGCCGAGCAACATCAGTGGACTCAGACTGCAAGTTATGAGTTGCATTACGAGCACCGTAAGGATCGCTGCACCCCGACAATTCCGTTCTGTCATGCCAAGGGGCAGATGTTACAATTTAGTTGAAATGTGGCGAAAATTTCTGAACAACGTTTTTCACCAAGTGCATTGAAGACGAATCATTTTGGCGGAAAGTCACTGAATTTCCAGGAGGACGAGAGAATGACTCGACTGCACTTAGAAACACATCGCACGGATCGAATCGGTTGGCTCCGTGCCGCAGTGCTTGGCGCGAACGACGGCATCGTTTCCACTGCGAGTCTCGTCGTAGGAATAGCTGCCGCGAATGCTACGAGCAACGAGATCCTACTCACAGGCGTGGCCGGCCTAGTTGCTGGAGCCATGTCGATGGCCGCCGGCGAGTATGTCTCGGTCAGTTCCCAATCGGATACCGAACAAGCTGATCTTGAGCGGGAGCGCCAGGAACTCGCTACGGATAATAATTTCGAGCATGAAGAATTAGCAACAATTTACGTCAAGCGTGGCCTTGATGCCGAACTTGCCAAACAGGTTGCGGTGCAATTAATGGCTCACGACGCACTTGGCGCGCATGCACGGGACGAACTTGGTATTTCGGAATTGACCACCGCGCGACCCATTCAAGCAGCGTTCGCCTCGGCCGGAACATTCGCTGTGGGCGCTGCGCTGCCAATCCTCGTGGTACTGCTCACGCCGCGAGTCGCGTTGATTCCCGTCGTTATCGTCTCCTCCATTTTGTTCCTGGCGCTGCTGGGAGGATTTGGAGCCCACGCTGGCGGCGCGCCCGTGATCAGGGCCGCGCTACGTGTTACGTTTTGGGGAGCATTAGCTATGGCCCTAACGGCAGGTGTAGGGGCTTTATTCGGTGCAACCGTCTGAGCCGACTCACGGTATTCAGCAGACGCCTGGCAACGGCTTTTGATCGATGCTGAAGTCCAACTTCTGTCTTCATAGCGTTTCCTTGGCTGCCGTAGTGACCTGCCGTTCATCAACGACGGATGAACCGCCACTCGCGCTGATCCAACGTCAGGCGAGCAAAATACAACTACCTCTACTTTTACATGGTGAGCACGTTCGAGAACTCAGAGGTATTTCCTTCTACGTCCGTCGCAGTGGCAGTGAGGAAAGTCGCCCCTGAGGGCGGAATCGTCCCAAAGAAACTATACCGGGCGATGCCGTTCGCGTTCGACTTCACCGTCATGGTGCCGAGCGAGGTTTGGCCCGACGAACCACTGATGTCGCTGGCGAAGAACTCAATGATGAACGTCGACTTCGGCGTGCTGACCAGCGTGCCTAAAACCTGCAGTCCAAGCGGGAACGTCTGCGCCGAATTGAGCACTGGTGCTGCTTGGTTCAGATTCGCACCTGGGGCCAAGTCGATGCCGAGGGTGTGATTGTTATAGATCGAACTCGCGAGGATCGAATTGCGACGTCCCGATTCGATCAACACTCCATTCGCATCGTTGTTCGCGATGAGATTGGCAGCATTGTTCGAATTGACATCGCCTGCGGCAGGAAGGCGACCGATCAAATTGTCAAAACTGTTGTTGATCAAAACGCCATTTGCCCCGTTGGCCATGGCCGCGGTGTTATCGCCGTTCACGCCGATCAAGGTCCCCAATACGGTATTCCTCCGCGTGCCTCGCATTTCGATGCCATTGCCAAGATTGCCGCTGATGACCGTCGGTAAGGTCGGATCGGCAGATCCAATCGTGTTCTCGAAAGTTCCAGCCCCCAAGTAGACGCCAGCGAGTGCATTGCCGCGAGCATGGTTGCCAGACACATCGGTTCCGATGTAGCCGTTCGAGACCGTGATGTTGTTGGCCGTGCCGACAATTGCCACGCCGTTCTCACCATTCGACGAGATAATATTCTGCGGGATGATGTTGAACGTTGGTTGCGGCCCACCGATAACCAAATTGTGTGCCGTTCCTCCCACTTCCACACCGTTGCCGAGATTCCCCATCACAACGTGCCCGTTGGTGTTGAGCCCGATGATGTTGCCGGTCACGCGCACATCCGAAGCGTCGCCAGAAATCTCGATGCCGTCGTCTCCGTTGCGGGCGATGACGTTGGTGCGAATCAGAATGTTGCCGCCGGTGGTCGTAATCAACATGCCGTCCTTGGCGTTGCCGAAAGTCAGGTTATCACTGAACGCAGCCAGGCCGCAGAAGGTGTTGTAAGTGGTGAAGTAGCTCGCCGTTCCAAACACCACTAGGCCGTTCTGAGCATTCGCCGCGACGACATTGCCGAGCGGAATCGGGCCACCCATGGTGGTTCGCGTCGAATTGCCCCCAACCACCACGCCGTTCAAGCCGTTGCCGACCGCGGTGTCGTTATTTGCTCCCATGCCGAAGAAATTAGCCTGGATGGTGGTGTCGTTGGAGTTCATGACCCGCAAGCCATTCTGGCCGTTGCCGCTGATCACGTTATAGAACACGAACGGATCTTCCCGCAGCGTGCAACCGATCAGCGAGTTGTTGTTGGCGTTGATGATAGCGACACCATCGAGCGAGTTGCCCAGCGCGACATTTCCCGAAGCATTGGTGCCGATAAAGTTGCCGCTCAGTTGATTGAACGTCGCTTTGCCGGTGATGTAGACCCCCTGCCCGTCGTTGCCGGAAATCAAGTTTCCTAGCGGAGGGCGAGCGAAAATATCGTTGGTGGGATCGTTACCTCCGGTCGCCTCGCCGCCGATCAGATTGCGCGTGGAAGCCGCAGTCACCAAGATGCCCGCCTTCGTATTCCCCAGGTCGACGTTCCCCGTCACATCGGTGCCGATGTAATTCATCGCGATTTGATTATCGGCCGCACCATACAGACTGATGCCGTTTTCGCCGTTGGCACTGATCACATTCGACAGTTGAAATTCACTATTCACTGTCGCCTGAAACGAAATCGGCCCATCGGCACCAAGCACGATGCCGACGACTTGATTGCCGTAGACCGAGTTCGAACTGCTGACGTTCGTGGTTGGGTCGATGTTCGGATAGTTGAGATTGACCCAAGTCGCCTGCCCGAACGAATTATCATCATTCCGACGCACGGTCACGAACGAGCCCTGCACAGGATTGCCTGTGCCCGTTTGAACCGAGTCGGCATTCAGCGTGTAGATCCCTTTTTCGACGCTGCTAATCCCTTCAAAATGGGTGATCAAGTTGGTGCCGGCCGGATTGCTGAACGAAGTCCAGTTCGTGAACAAGCCCGTCAACGAATCGTAGTCGACCAGATAGGCCTGGCCGATCGGCAGATCTCGATTCTCAAAGTTGTTCACCGCGGTGAGGCTATAGCCGCCGCAAATGGTATAGCTCGTGCCGCCGTTGTGCCAAATGCCGTAAGCCGTATTGCTGAGCGCACCAGGATAGACAATGTCCGTCACGAACATGTCGGTGGCCACGTCATAAATGTAGGCGTGCCCAGGCCCGAGCGGCAGATTTTGCGTGCCGTGATCGACTGGACTGTCGTAGTTGCCAACCACCAGGCCCCCCATCGTGCTGTGGGCGAAGTTGTATTTGGCGCCGGGAAAGCTGATCGTTCGATAGTTCCCAGCTTCATTCAGATCACCCGCACCCGTCGTTCCTTCGTATAGAAAACCGTTCACTGTGACGGGAGCGGTTTGGAAGTCGGCATTCTTGTAGCTGCCGACCAGACGAACGACACCGTTGCCAAGATTGTCAGGACCGTAAACACTGGTATTAAACGCATTTGGGTAGTTGACGGCATAGCTCGTTCCCGTGCCATCAATGGTTCCCTCGAAGAGCAGGCCATCGGTATCCGACGTGCCCGAGATCAGATACTCCCCGGCTGTGTCGGCGCCGCGGATCCCTTGCCAGCCACTGACCGGCAAGGTCGGCACGTCGTCGGTATCGTAGTAAGTAATGCCGCTGACGGGATCGGCGTGGCCGATCAGGTTTTGTCCCGCATCGACGATGCTAATGCCATCCTTGCTATTCCCCAGGGCAGCAGTTCCCCCTGCCTTCGTCCCGATGTAGTTGCCGCTCACCGTATTGAGGCTCGCGCGGTCGTTGAGCAGGATGCCGTTGGCATTGTTTCCCGAGATCACATTCTCTTGCGTGCCGCCAATGATGTTGTTGGCCGCTGCCAAGGTCACCAAGATGCCGTTGTTGACATTGCCACGATCTCGGTTCCCCGTAAAATCGGTGCCGATGTAATTGCCCACAACGATATTGCTCGCCGAGCCATACAACCGAATGCCGTTGTCTCGATTGCCGGAGATGATGTTGCGTTCCGCGGCCGAATCGCCGCCGATGATGTTTGCCGATCCGTTCGTGAGTTGCACGCCGTTGCCGACATTGCTGCCCGGTGTCAAACCATCCAATTTCAGACCGATATAGTTGCCCACAATTTCCACATTGCTCACAGCCCGTAACAAGAGGCCGTCGGCATTGGAATTGACGATCCCTAGTGACTTAACAGCCGAGTTATTCGCGCCCGCATAAAGCCGCAGGCCGCTAAATCCATTGAAATCGATTTCAACTTTCGGCGCGCCGGCAAAGCCCGGCGCGGAAGTGCCATCGATAGTTACCTGGTCGGTCACGTTCGGCAAGGCACCCGAGGTAAGTTGAATTGATCCCGCCACGTTGAACGTAATAACGTCTGCCCCCTGCGCGCTGTTGGCGTCTAACAGCGCCTGTCGCAGCGAGCCCGCTCCGCTATCGTTCAAGTTGAGCACAGAAAAGCCGCTCATTACGGACCGTTCCTCGAGCTTTTCGATGAGGAACGCAGGCTTGCCGATTCTTTTGCGAGTCTTTTTTTGCTGGGAGCGCTTGTTGAAGAAGGACAGCATTAGTGATTCACTTTCCGAAAGGGGGGGTGCAGTCGGAGCAACAACGGGGCGCTGCGTGGCTCACGGCCAACTGCGGAACGAACTAAATACGAAATGGATGGACTGTCGTCAGACAGGCGAGGCGGGGACTAGCGTTCTCAGAGGGCAGATTCTGAAACTGGTTGAGAACGACAATCGAGGGGAAATAAAATTGCACGCTGCACTAGAGGACCGGCAGCAAGCAAACTGAGGCAGGCCTGGTGAATTTCACTTGAATCGCCACCCTTGGTCCCGGTCGTGAGTTCTTTCAGTCGGATTAGGGCTGAAGGGGGGCAGCGAAGTGCAATCACGCCTGAACTGTACCACCTCAATTTGCGCTGGCTCCCAAGTGCGGCATTCCGCCCCATGAGTCGTATGATTTTTGTGTGACGCTACACATCTTCACAGCGAACGTCAGTGGCGAACTATCAGTGCTAGAGAGCGTTTGTTCCGCTTGAAATCACGATTGTGTGTTCGCCGCAGCAACGTGTTGGTTGCAATCGTTGCGAACAATGGCCGCGTCAGGCCAGTCCGAGAATAAGGGAAAAACTTAGGCAAGTCTTGAGATCCCAACTGCCTATCGTGCTGCATCAGTGCGGCAGCGACTTCCCATGCACTATATTTGCAATTCTCGAAAAGAATCGTTTTAGAGCCGCGGTCAGCCGCCGCAAAGCTGACTCATTCTAAATTAGGGACAAGACAACGACTCATGAAGATGCACTGGCACTGTCCAAATTGTGGTCATGATGAGGTGACGCCGCGTGAAGAAGCCGTCTTGCGATTACAGAGCATCGGACGTCTGAAACGAGGCGTTCGCATGGAAACCAATCTGTTGTTGGAATTGGCACGAGTTTCCGCGGGTAACTTGATTTGCCATACGTGCGGCAACGCTGGTTTGGAACTCAAAGATGGCGTTCCTGATCGGGATGATTTAGGTCGCCGCTGTGAAGTCTGTGGCCGAACGATCGATCCCGAGCGACTTGAAATTTTCCCTGATTCCACGCTGTGTACCACTTGCCAAAAAGGGGATGACCAGGGAATTGATTCTGCCATCCCTGACTATTGCTCCCAGTGCGGAACGCCGCTGGTGCCGGTTAAATCGACCGTGGGCATTACGCGTTATCGAATGAGCTGCCCGCAATGCCGCCGGTGATTTGGCAGTAACAGGTTCGCCTGAGCGTTCGCTGAATCATCGCTCGTGCACCGAGTGTCGCTCAGGAACGCAGTCACCGCATTGTCTAACGGTCGTGGACTCGCAGCAAAATTAAGCGTGGCACTGTCGCGATCGTTGCCGCCCTGAACAAACGGAACAGCACGAGCAACGGGCAGGAAATAGTCCGGCTTTACAGCGCAAACTTAAGTCAACAATTCTTCCAGCGGACCATGTTGATCGAGGTCCTTGAGTCCCGGATCGGCGACGCCAAAACTTTCACGCGACGAACCGGCGAGTTGCAGCAGTGTGACGTACAGATTGGCGGTCGTGCGATGCCCACTGTGACCATAGCCGGGATAATCGACATATCGGCCAGTCTTCAACTTGTCTCCCATATTGCCGATCACCACCATCGGCCATTCCCAGCAGCGCGAGTGATGGCTTTCCGCGCCATCGCTGAGATAAACGATCAAGGTGTTATCCATCATGGTGCCATCCCCTTCTTTGACCCCTTCCAGCTTCTTGATAAGCCCGGCGATCAAGTCGAAGTGGTAGCGGCGAATGATGTTGTAGAGGTCTGCCCAGGTCTTATCCTCGTATCCTTTGCCATGACCGATCGAGTGCTTGTCGATGTTGAGACCGAGCCCTTTGAAGGTGATGTCAAAGTCGCCGATGCCCGCCGCAGATGACAGTGTCAGCACGTTCGTCAGTCCGCAAATCAGCGCTGCTGCACCAAGATCGAACTGCGCGTCGAGCCGATCCGTCTCGACCGGAGATGCGTACTTGTCGCTCGGTGTTGGCCCTTTTTCACGAAGCGTGTGCTCGATCTCGTTCAAGCGGCTCTGACGGTTTCGCAGAGTTTCGAACGACTCCAGATACGCCCCGAACTGCTCGCGCTCCTCGCCGACAAGATTGGCCTGCGCCCGCTTGACGTCGTCGCGAAAAAAGTCGAGCAAGTTGTTCTTCGCAGCGAACTCTTGCCGGGCAGCGCCGTCGGCGACACTTCCAAACAGTGCGGCATAGGCCTGGTCCGGCTTGCACATCGTCGGCAGCCCCTTGTCCGGTCCAAGTGCTGAGACATTATAAATGACGCTGTTTTCCAGCCGCTTGGAAATGCCCAGCCCGATGTGCGGAAAGATACCAGGGAGCTGCTTCGCAAGTGCACCGTCAATCGTTTCTCCGTTAATCTTCCGGCTCTCTCCCGGAGTGGGAAAGCAACCAAGCGCACCAAAATTGTTGGAATGCCCACCGCCGCAAATACGTCCTGAGAGTCCCTGCACGATTGTCGTTTTGTTCTTCCAGGCAGCGATGGGCTGCAGCGAGAAGGGTAAGTCTTTGTCATCGAGCGGGACGTCGATGAATTCCGGCGGGCCGTTAAGAGGGCGTTGGTCACGCGGCTTGCGGGTGACTCCCGATGGTGCGAGTTGTTCGGGCCGAACGCCGTTGCTTTCGACGACGAAGACAAAGCGCTTCGCACGGATCGGTTCGCCAGCCGCTTGAGCTTCGAGTCGCGACAAGATGGGTGAAAGCAGCGTTGCGCCCGCGGATGCTCCCATACCTTTCAAAACAGTGCGTCGATCGAACAACATAAGTGGGGCTCCTTGGTTAGCCTTCGCACGGCGAAAGCAATTGCATATTAATCGGACAATATTTTGCGGTTCAAGACAATCACTTTTGATCGGCGGTGCTGTCATCAACCGAAATTCTACCTGCGGGAACTCGATACAAAAACGATTCGCTGGTGAGCAGCGCAGTGATCAGGGCCTGCATACTCCCGCCACTTTCGCGATAGGCCCGATGTGCGGCCTGCAAGCTGGCAGCATCGCCGAGCGTTTCGTTGCGACCGAGCCAATAGCGAAATGCGTGCCG
Source organism: Pirellulaceae bacterium (assembly GCA_041739545.1). Classification (GTDB taxonomy): domain Bacteria; phylum Planctomycetota; class Planctomycetia; order Pirellulales; family Pirellulaceae; genus JBGSNR01. Next base: position 41,542 of record JBGSNR010000062.1, read on the forward strand.
CACAAAGACCTGCTCAACGTACGGCGACCGGGCCAGACGATGCATTAGTTTCACGGCGCCCTCGACACTCCCTTCGAGTTGTTCGTCGCTGACGAATTCGACGCCGCCAGTAGCATCAGCGTGCACACCCTTCATAACAGGGCCGAGCGGCTTCCCCTTCTTGTCGACGTTCATTGCGGTCGCTTCCAGATCGAGGACTTGCTCCTCGCTGCGGAATCGGCCAATGTGATCGTACGCCTCGAAGGGATACCCCACGCGGTTCATCAGTCGGTGACATTGCCAGCAGTACTCTTGCTGCGTCACTGCCATGCGCTCACGAAGTGTTTGCTCCGGCGCGAGGGGAAGCTGTGCATCGACGGTGATGGGAATATCGGGCACGACGCCCCCCAGAAGGCGCTCGCGGACCCATTTACCACGCAAGATTGCATGGTTTTCATCGCTCTTGGAGAACGCCACCAGCCAACTGGGTTGCGTCAAAATGCCGGCGCGCTCGTCACCCGGAAGTTCGACTGGTTGCTCATCCGGAAAATCACTGAGGTTGTAAGCCTCGTAAATACTGCGGCCGTTTTTGGGAGGCTTCTTCGTCGCGAACTTCTGCGGGTCCTTTCGCTTCTCCATCTCAAACTTCGCGAGTTCTTCTTCACGCTTCTTCTTCGTCTCTGCGCCGGTTTTGTAGGCCACAAACGCCTTGTTGGTCGTAAGGAGTTGGTGCAACACATCCTTGTCTTCGTCCAGGATGTACTGCACCAGGCGATCAGTATCTTCGACGAGCACCCGAGGATCGTGGTCGGGGTATTCCTTGTTGTCTTTGAAGACCTCTTCGGCGGCAGCATATTGAAAATACTCGCGGAAGAAGCGAAGGATGCGTGGCTTCTGCAGTTTTGGGTCCTCAAAGAACCGCTTCACGGCAAGTGCTACGCCAGCGTCGGTGTCCAATTCGCCTTTCTCGGCCAAAGTGAGCAGCCACGACTCCGGCCGTCGGTCGGTAAGTCCATTTGAAATGGCAAATGCGATCTCGCGTGGAGTAAGTCGCACGCGGCCTTGGGGATCGGGTGTTTCGACCCCATGTTCAAAGCGGAACACCGCTTCGGGAAGCATGAAGACGGCAGCCAGCGTGTAGCGCGTGCCCGTCACTCGCCCTGCGTCTTTTACGTTGCGATCGTAAAGCGCCGTGAAGCGGTTGAGCTCGTCATCGCCCGGCAAGCGACGTAATGCCAGATCGAACATCTGCTTGATTGCCACTTGCACTTCTGCCTCAGTCGCGGGATCGGCTTCATCCAGCAAACGTAGAAACTGCTTGGGTGTTGATTGCTGGGCCGCTTTCAACTTGCCGTCTTCAACTTTGAAAGCAGTGTACCGCTGCTCGACAATTAACAACGCATTGCGGAGCAGTTGGGCGGTTGTTGGCTCATCAATCCGAGGTGCGCCCATGTCCTTGAAAGTCGTCTTTCCCTGAGGTGAGAAGGGCTGGGAAACAGACGACATGCCCTTGGCTAGTTCGGCCATGAGTGCCGCATATTGATCCGCACTGAGCCGCCGTACGCCGCTGGGAACGTCGAACCTGGCAGACGGTTCAGAACCGAAGAGCAGTCCGTGATCGATTGAATTGCCGTTGTCATACGCTTCGCGCCGCGCCAGGTGTTTGCCGGCTCGCTTCATTTCGCTTTCGATCCAAGCGGTGACTTCTTCCAACTGCTTCGCGTCGGGGCGTGGTTTTTCTTTCGGCGGCATGTCGCCACTGCGCAATTGCTGCAAAACCACGGCCCAGCGCGCGGCGCTGGTAGACGTCTTCATATCGGGCTCGAGTTTCGCCAGATTTAGCTCTTTCTCTGCATGTACGTCACCGTGACATTCGCTGCAATGGACGCGAAGGAACGGCGAAACCGACTTTTCATAGGCTGACAGGCTCGCGGCAAGCTGCTCAGCGGAATCGCCTGGCGGGGCAGCTTGAACGGCAGCCGCAGTAGAAACAACGATCGTAAGGGCCCAAGCACTCTGCAAATTCATGGTTGTTCCTCATGCTTCGCTACCGCGAAGGTGCAGCGCCATAGTTTCACCGACCCGTCGGCCGTGGCGAGCAGTTGTTTTTCTTCTAACCACGCAATGCCTTGCGGCGAGTACCCAGCTTCGACAACCAGCAATTGCTCCCCATCGGCGACTTTCCACATGCGAGCCGTGCGATCGTTCAGGCCGGCCAGTACGCGCTGGCCATCGTCCGAGAAGCACAGGCAGCGAACTACGTTTGCACCGGCGGGTGAAAGCCCCCTCTGAGCGCCGGTTGCCAAGTCGATCAAAAGCAAACCGTCGCGCTGGGTAGCAACGATGATCTTCTTTCCATCGGGCGAGATACCAAGATGCGTCGGCGTGTGCTGTAGCCTGCGCGTGAAGGTGATTTCGCCACCTGGAACGGAATAGATATTCACGGTGCCATCCCAAAAGCCGGCGGCCAATTGCTTGCCTTGGGGTGTCAGGGCCAGGCACCAGGCTTTGCCAGTTGGAGGAACATGCAACGATTCCCTCAACGCACTAGACTCGAAGTCAATTTGATAAACCTTCGTTCCCTCTTCCGAAGAAATCGCCGCTGCACTCCCATCGGGCGAAAGACCACGACTGCGCGCTTGTTTGCCCCCCAGGGGTAGCTTCAACGCGTCGTCCTCTCCCGGCATCCAGACGAGCACTTCGCCCCGTTGGTTGATTTGCACTAAGCGGCCATCCTCGGTCGTCGCCAGCCCGTCGCTTTGGGCAGCGTCGCGGCGATATTGGCCTGACAGCGATACATCGTCGAGATTCCAAATCATCAAGCCGGTTTCCCGATGACTGGTCACGAGACGCTCGCCATGAAAACGGACCTTCTGCCCCGCCCGCGGCAGCGTACGTTCCAGCACAGCCTGCCCCGCGGAGAGCGGCAGCACTTCCACGGGCATATCATCGATAGAAATAGCGACGCTGCCCGCCTCCACGTCCAACGTGTCTCCTCTGGTTGGGCTTTCGAGACGTACTTTGCCTTCATCAAGCTCCAATCGCGAAGAGTCTTGTTCTTGATACAAACGGAAGCGAGTGCCGAGCACGACATAGCGCGATTGCTGCGTTGCAAAGACGAGCGGCCGATCAGGTGACTGCCGGGCAGCTTCGACTTCCACCGAACCCGTCAGCAATTCCAGCCGCACGACTTGATCCTGTGGTGACTTAACGACCGTGCCGCTGTGCAGATGGACGGTGGTGCCGTCGGGATACTGCATCAGCGCTTGGGACGACTCGCCACCCACACGCAAGGAATCGCCGACGCGCAGCGCATCGCCTATCGCGGCCGTTTGTGTGCCCTGCGACGTAATGAGCGTTACTTCCCCTTCCAAAAAGCGAATCGTTGCCACGGCGTTCGCATGGTCTTTTGGCCAAGGTCGCCAGAAGAAGGCCACGAGTAACACAGCGGCAATCGCGGCCAGTGCCCAGAGCCATGACTTCCGCCGGCTCCACGTTGGCGTGGAATACAACTCCTGTGTCATCGCCCGCCGAAATTCGGCAACCTCATCCGATGCGAGCGAAGCAGTGGTTGTATCCCCCGCTGCGAGAAAGCGGCGGCGGAGCTCGCTATGCAGGTTGATGTAGTCCAGGTAGAAGTCACGCGACGACTCGCTGGACAGCAATTCATGCTCAAGCAGCACGCATTGCTCGGCCGTCGCTTCGCCATTGACGACGCTGCCAATCAGCTCGCGGAGTTCTGCAGGATTGCGGCCGTTCATCCGCCCCCCTCCAAGCCGAGCCGCAGCTCGACGCATTTCAGCAAGTTCGCCCGCAGGCGATTTAACTGCTTATAGACGGCGTTGGAAGTTCGACCGAGCGACTCGGCAAAACTGCGAACCGTCGCTCCTTCCGCGTAGCAGCCAGCGAGGGTTTGACGATCTTCTTCCGGCAATTGTTCTAGGCAATGGGCGAGCGCTCGGCGCTGGAGTTCCAATTGATCGCTCCGCTCCACACTACGATCGGCCAGTAGCTCAAGCAGGTCCGAGCCAAAGCGATGGCGGTCGCGGCGAGTTTTGGAGAGGTAATTCATGGCGGTATATTTCGCAACCTGAAACGCCCAGTTCCGAAAGCTGGTTCCAGCTGCGAACTGGTCGAACCGCCGCCACATCGTCAGGCTGGCCTGTTGCACCACTTCTTCGGCCTCGGCCAAATCGGGCAGCAGCGTCAGTACAAACGAATGGATCGCGGCCTCGTGCCGCACAAACAGGGCCACGAACTGCTCGTGGCGGTCAGGTTGCGGCAAGTGGTCGTCCATGGCGTCGAAATGAGGATAGCTTTTCTAACTAATGTGCGCCGGCGTTGAATTTAGCCTTGAGCCGCAGAAAAAAGCGATTTCTCAGCGATTCGCGATTGAAATTGCTGGAGGATGAATTCTTTGTTTACGTCGCCAGTAGCGTCCATGCTCGCTACAACGCCATTCTCATCGACGTTGATGATTCGCCGAACGTGCTTTGGCACAACATTCACGCCGCATTTTACGGATCGACCGGGATCGAGGCCATTCAAGCTCATCTGACTACGGGGTGCGTGCTCGCGCTTTGGTGTGCTTTTCGGCCAAGCGAGGATTTTGTGGAATTGGTGCGAGCTAACTTTGCGACGACGGAATTGGTCGAGGTGCACTTCGAAAATCCGTGCCTGCGGCAGCCAGAAACCAATTACATCCTTCTGGCGACGATGCCCATGTAGTAGGGAACAAGGATCAAAGGAGTGCCCACCCGCTTGAAGCACAACCCGTCATGGTTGGCTATTTCGAGTTTCCCCGACGACAAGGACCACGACTGGTCGCGAAAGCTCAACGGACTTGGCAGTCGAATTGGTTCGCGCGATCAGCGTGTGAACGCCGAGCGGCAGCGGGCCGATCTCGATTGTCAGTTCATGATCCTTCGTTTCGCCCGTAGCGAGCAAGTTACCGCCGTCATAAAGTTCGATCTTTCCATCGGGAAGCGTGGCGTCGGCTGTTATGGAAACGGCGATGGTATCCATTGCTCCATAAGTGCTCAGCGGCCGCTTATCCCCTTGGGGCGATGGTGAAACGATCCGCAGCAGCGGCTTCCGAATAACGAATGCCTGCCAGGCATGGGCCGTTTGCGAACCGGGTAGCCAGCAAGCCGTGTTTTTTGTATCGGCGTAGTCTTTGGCGGGGGCGATGGTTGTTGCCGGAGCGGTCCAAGTGGCCGGATTTCCATACCAAACCGAATCTGGGGAAACTGGCCGCAGTTTCACAGGGCCATCCGCGGGGGAATCATCGGTGGGAAGCCTTTGACGAATCACCTCGTCAAAAAAGGGCCAGAAGAGATTGTTGGCCTGTCCCCATTCATGCTTGCGATTCCACTGCACCGCGATTGCCCAACTCGAGTCCAGTTCTGCGCGGCGCTTGGGAAGTAGTTCTTGGTGCTGCGCCATCTGCCGGCCATCCCGTTCGCCAAAAATGCTCATCATCGGCACCTCGGCCGTCCGCGACGTCTCGGGCCCCACTTCGAGACATGCAAGGCCACAAGCAATAAACCGGTCAGGGAGCTGCTCAGCCAAAGAGACGCACATGCCAACTCCAGCCGACATACTCGCCGCGATCAGCGGAGCGTGAGCAATTTCAGGGTGCTTGCTTTGCGTCGCCAGATCCTTCAGTCCGGCCAGGAGCGTCGAACTAAACTCAGCTTTATCGACACGCATGAAGTTGCTCCCCACCAGAGCGAACTTCCAGTGTCGGCACATCGCACGGGATTGCTCTTGCTCGACTCCCGTGATATTGAAGGGCATCAGGTAAATGCCCCGAATGCATGGTTCGGCTTCGGGGAGCCAGAGCGAGAAGACGACATGGTTGAGTCCGCCGCTAATTCGATCTGCGGATTTCTTCGGCTTTTGGAGGGGAACTGCGGTCTGATAAATCGTCTCGCCAGGTTTACCTAGCGGTTCGAGCGGCGGCGGGTCCGCAGCGGAGGCTGAAAGCAATGGACAGCAGAGGAACACGAATAACAACCAAGTACGCGACATAAGACCCCTCCGAGCAAGCTCACGCTAAGCCAGTAATTCTGCAAGGACGCCTGATTGATCAATGTCCCGCAGGCCCGGGTCGGGCACGCCGAACTTGTCGCGCGGCTTGCCAACTGCGTGCAGGAGAGTGCAATAAAGATTGGCCATCGTGCGGTGATTCTTGGCCCCGTAGTTGGGGAACTGCAAATAGCGTCCGTCGGTCTTCAACGTGCCGCCGAGATTCCCGATCAGCACCACCGGCCATTCGTAGAGGCTAGGGTGATGTCCCTCGCCTGAATCACTGAGATAGACGAGCAGCGTATTGTCGAGCATGGTCCCCGAACCTTCGGGCGTACTTTGCAGCTTGGCAACTAGTCCAGCAATGAGCCTGGTATGGAAACGCCGCAGCTCCACGAAACAATCTTCCGACGATTCTCTGCCATAGGCATTGCCGTGACCGATGCCGTGCAGGTCGGGAATGTTGAACTCGGGAAATTTACCAAACTGCTGACCGCCGCCACCGCTCGCCAGCGTGACCACGTTTGTTAGCCCAGCCACGAGTGCCACACCAGCGATTTCGAACTGCGCTTCAAGAATTAAACTGGAGGTACTGGTGGTCGCCTTCTCGCCGAGTTTGGGAACGAACTTCTTGAGTTCTTCGGCTTTGGCGACGAGCTCCCGCTGTCGATCGTGCAGGGTTTCAAACGCTTCGAGGTAACGATCAAACTTCTGCCGTTCCTCGCCCACCAATTCGGCCCGCGCGCGGCGGACATCATCGGCCATGAAGTCGAGCAGATTGGTGCGGCGGTCAAACGCGGCCTTGCCCGACCCTTCGGCCACGCTGCCGAAAAGGGACGTGAATGCCAGATCGGGCGAGCAGATGATGGGAACTTCCTTTCCAGGCCCCGCTGCGGAGACTCGATAGTTCATCGGCCCGTCTCCGCCATTCAATCCCAAAGCGACGTGAGAAAACGTGCCGGGCAAGGCCTCGCTAATCGCGGAATCGATGGTTTGCATCATCGCCCCGCGATTGGCTCCATAGGCTCCCAAAGCACCGTGGTTGGCCGAGTGGTCGCTGATTGCGATCCGTCCTGATAGCCCCTGAACCAAAGCCATTCGATCTTTAAACGGCGACAGTGGCTCCAAGGCTGCATGCAACTCTTTATCGTTCAGCGAGAGTTCTTCCAGCTTGTCATTGGTGGGGCGTTCCTTGCGGCCGTCGGGCCGACGTTTAACACCCACCGGCACCAGGTGGCTGGGATTCAGGCCATTGCTTTGAACGACAAAGACGACCCGTTTGCGAAGGGTCTGCCGATCATCGCCGGCCGCGTGTGCCGCAAGTTGAGCGAGGATCGGCGAAAGCAGCGTAGCCCCTGCACCGAGGGTAATGCCCTTGAGCAAGTTTCGGCGGGTGAGTTCGGTGCTCATTTTTGGGCTCCCAGAATTGTTGGCTGCGGATCAAGAGGGGTCGAGGTAGTGCGAACTAGAAATGAATCCGAAGTTAGCAAGGAGACGAGGAGAGCCTTGAAACTTCCATCGCCTTTTACGTAAGCGCGATCGGCTTGTTGCAACGTTTGAGCATCGGCCAAGGTTTCATTGCGACCCAGGAAATAACGGAATACATGGCGGATGAATACTTGGCGCACGCGTTCCGAATCGGCCAAGCGGAGGACCAGTTCGCGCGGATCGCGGACTCTGCCATCGAGCCGCGAATCACCGCTGTTGGCAATCGTTCCGGTTGTGTCGAGCGGCGCTTCGAGAGTGATCGGACCGAGTGGTTTCCCCTTGGCATCGACGTTTTTCTCGGTTGCTTCGACATCAAGCACCGCTTCGGTAAGGCGGAATCGGCCGTAATGGTCGAAGTTCTCGAAGGGCAAGCCGAGTTCGTCCATTTGTTGATGGCATTTCCAACACTTCGCGTCGCGTGTGACCGTCAGTCGGTCGCGATAGGTGCGATGTTTGTCATCGGGGACCTGAGCCACCACGCCAATCGGCAGATCGGGAACGGTTCCACCCAGCAAACGTTCCCGAATCCAGCGGCCGCGGCGAACGACATCGTTATCGAAATTCGTGCTCCAAGCGACCAGCCAACTAGGTTGCATCAAAATGCCCAACCGCTGCCCCTCGGGAAGCTCCGCGGGTTGGTGTGGCGGCCACTCTTGAAAGCCATAAACGGTGTCGACACCTCCCAGCCAGGCAGGCTTATTTTTGGGGTTCTTGTCTGGCGGCGGGATCACATCGAATGGCACACCAATCAACGGCCGATCCGGTTTAGTCTTGTCGACTTTCGTGTTGTAGTTCACAAACGAGAGTCGCGTGGTTAGCAATTCACGCAGGACGTCTTTATCTTGTTCCAGAATATGGAGTATCAAACGATCTGTATCGCTCACCAATACTTGCGGGACATGTTTGATCTTGTCGGTTGGTTTGTCTTTGAAGACATCCGGAGCACGATGATATTCGAAGTACTCCTGAAAAAACCGCAGCAGTCTCGGCTTCTTAATCTTGGGATCGTCCAAGATCCGTTGCACATGAATGGCTACCTGATCCTTAGTGGTAAGTTCCCCTTTTTCGGCAGCCTGCATGAGCCCGCTTTCGCGACGATCCGCCAGAGTCAAGCTCAAAGCGCGGGCCAATTCCAACGGCTTCAGTACCCATCTACCTGATTTACCATCGTCCGCTGCACCGAGTTCGGAACGATACATCGCATCGGCGCGCAATAGCACCGCCTGCAGCATCGTCTTCACTGCGGCGGGGCGATCTTGGTCTGCCGCGCACTTTTCATACAGCGCAAGGAAGCGTTCGACTTCGTCTGTATCCGCTTGCCGGCCGATCGCCAAGCGAAACTGCGTTTGAATAGCGGATTCCAACTGATTGCGATCCGGCACGAGTGCCGGATCCATCAACTTGATGAACTCACCGATCGTATCGTTCTTGCCCTGCAATTTGCCAGCTTTAATCTCGTGAGCGGTCTGCCTCGCAACAATCATCTCGGCATTGCGCAGCAAGATTTCAGTGCTCGGCTCATCAATCGTGTACAACTCCGCAAAGTCCTTAATGCCCCGCTCAGGAGTTACGGTGAAGGGTTGTACCAATCCGTCGGCACGCCCACGGTAGACTTCACCCACGAACCCCTTGTAGCCCTCTGGGCTAAGCCGCCAGACCCGCGCGGGGCTAGACGCGATTCCTGCTGCTGCCTTGCCGAACAAGAGTTCGTGCGAAATCAAGTTTCCTTGGTTAGGCAACGGGAGCCGCTGTTTACTCGATCGCCGAGACAGCCAGTCCAGAACCGTCGTCAGCTTTTCGCGGGCGATCTTTGGTTCTTCTTCCGGTGGCATGAGTCCACCGCGGAGCTGTTCATGCACCAAGTTCCAACGAGAAACATGTTGGTTTTCGTCGGTCGAGAGATCGTCCAGACGGATGTCACCCTCTTGCTTGTTCGGACCATGACACTTAACGCAGTGCGACTTGATCAATTGCTTGATGAAAGCTTCGGTCACATCGTCCGCAGCTCGTGCAGTGTGGTGCGCCGTTGCAAACACGCTCAAGGCAACACAGCTGGCTAGCGAAATGACATAACGGCGGCTTTGCATTCTGGCGAACCCTAGGAGAGTCATTTGTCAGTCTTCGTACAGACGCCGGGAATTGTTCGCAGAAAGTATTCCTGCCAGGTCGTGATATGGCTCACCATCCGCGCTTTCGCCAGCTGACCATTTTTCGCTTCCAAAGCTTCAAGAATCCCCAGGTGCTCGAGCATTGCTTGCTGCAGACAATTAGGTTCTGTCGCGGCTCGATTGAATCCCTTGTGCAAAAGCCGATAGCGGCCGATATCTTGGGCGAGGCGTCGGTTCCCGCTGGCTTGGGCAATGGTCGTGTGGAACAGGTCATCAAAATCAGCCCACTGCGACGTCCAGTTCTTGCCCCGCGCTTTGGCTTGCAAGGCCTGCGCGGCTACTTTCAGGGGCGCTAGTTGCCGAACATCGAGGCGCCCTGCGGCCAATTCAGCGGCTGGGCCTTCGAGGAATTTGCGCATTTCGAAAATCTCAAAGACATCGTCGGTGGTGATGCCGGCGACGCGGGCGCGGCAGTTGCGCTCGCGGTGTACAAGTCCATCTTTCGCGAGCTGCCGGAGCGCATCGTGAACCGGCATGCGGCTCACTCCGAATTCGCGCGCGACGCCCAGTTCGCTCAGCACCGCGCCCGAAGCATATTGCCCGGCAAGAATTCCCTGGAGCAGCCGATGATACACGGCTTCGGAAAGAGACTCTTCCGTTGGTGAATCCACAGGACGCTCTGCTACCGCTGAGACCGTTCGCCGAGATTTGACTTTCGTTTCCACGGTACCTGGCTCGCCAATTGAATCGACTCGGACCAAAACTGCATGCACTTTGTAAATGCTAGTGGCCGATCTAGCGCCTGTCAATCATCAGCGCGAATATCCCACTCGCTACCCTCGGTTCAACGGCTCATTTCGGCGAGTGAAAGACCGACGACTTCGCCCCTTGCGAGATGGCGAGCACGGCCGGGTTTTTTAAGCGCCGCTCCACGGAGATCGCATAATAGCGCTCCCGCACTTGCTCGATTCGTCCGACGACTTTCACCGAATACTGGCGACAGACTTCCACCTCAATCGCGGTAGGGGCGGGAAATAGCCCAATACCTTCTTGGCCAAAAACCTTCATCAACGCGGTGTCCTGAAACTCCCCGGCAACAACTGGCCGAATCTCGCGATCGTCCAGCCATTGATCGAGCATCCGCCGCGGAAGCGAGTGCGGCCCGGGTAGCAGTAGCGGCGCACCATTGAGCGAATCAGGAAAACTCTTGCGGTATTTGCGTTCCAGCTTGGTGGTGCCGAAGATCGTCATTCCGCATTCTCCGAGCAGATGGCTGAAGGCCTTAACGGGCATGCCCGAGCTAAGCGGTGCATCGCTAAGGATGACATCTAACTCAAAGGAGACCAAGCCTTTCAGCAACTCCTCCATGTGCCCCTCCCGGCAAGACAGCTTGACGGGCTCTGGCAGTCTTATTGCCGGCAATAGCAGGCGGTACACCATCAGCTTTGCGAGCGCATCGGAAACTCCCACCGCCAATCGCAGCGGTTGCCCCGTGGGGCGGCCGCGCGCCACTTCGGCGAGCTCATTGCCGAGTGTGAAGATTTCATCCGCGTAGCGCAAGATCGTCCTTCCCAGGTCGGTGAGTTGTAGTCCCCTTCCTTTCCGCTCGAAGAGTTCCCCCCCCAAGCTCCGCTCCAATTGCTGCAGTTGCCCGGAAATAGTCGGCTGCGTAAGGTGTAGCACCTCGCACGCCCGCACGATGCTCCCTTCGTTGGCAACAACCCAGAAATAGTGCAAATGGTGATAATTCAGCCATGACTGTGACATATAGATATTTTCGATGCTTCGAATTGGGTTTTATCTCTTTGTCGAAGTATATACTTCATCCGAAGATAACGGAATTGTCATGGGCTTGATCCCGCGACGCCTCGATTGACGTGGACGAAATTGCCGCTTTTATCGATAAGTACGGTTTAACATCGACCACCACCCCCCTTAAGGAGCGATTATGGGCTCAACCGCCCCGCACGGTCAGCGCATAACTCCCTTCCGGCGACTGGTCGCAATTCTCCGTCCTGAAGGGACGGAAATTGGTGTCGTCGCGGTTTTCGCCCTAGTGGTGGGGATCCTCACGCTGGCAGTGCCGATTACCGTCGAAGCGTTGGTGAATACCGTCGCCTTCGGGCGCCAGTTGCAGCCGCTATTTATCTTGGCGTTGATGCTTTTTACATTTCTTGCGTTCGCCGCGATCATTAAAGGGTTGCAAGCGTACATTGCCGAAATGATGCAGCAACGCATTTTCGTTCGCATCGTCGCGATGCTAGCGGAGCGGTTGCCGCGGGTGAATCGTGAGGCATTCTCCGGCGGTGATGGCCCGATATTGCTGCATCGGTTTTTCGAGGTCATAACGGTTCAAAAGTCTGCGGCCTACCTCGTGCTGGACGGTATTGCGATTGTGATCACTGCCTCGATTGGGATGCTCGTCCTGGCGTTTTATCATCCGTTCCTGCTGGGATACGACTTGATGTTAGTTTCCGCAGTGGTCTTCGTGGTCTTCGCGCTGGGGCGCGGTGCAACAGACTGGGCGATTGAAGAGTCCTATAAAAAATATGCGGTCGCCGCCTGGCTGCAGCAACTGGCCCTCTATCCAACGACTTTCAAAGCCGCCGGGGGTTTGCCGCAGTCGCTCGAGCGGGCGGACGAATTAACCGTTGCTTACCTGGAAGCCCGACGCTCCCATTTCCGCATCCTCTTTCGCCAAATCGCCTTTACACTTGGTTTGCAGGCGGTTGCCGCGGCTTCTCTGCTCAGCATCGGTGGATATTTGGTAATCAACGGGCAATTGACCCTCGGTCAACTCGTGGCTTCGGAGCTTATCGTCGCCGTGGTTGTCGGGTCATTCGCCAAGCTCGGCAAGCATATGGAGAGCTATTACGATCTGTTGGCGGCGTGCGACAAGCTCGGCTACTTGCTCGAACTGCCTACCGAGCGCGCGGAAGGGATCACTCCTCCCCGGCAACCCCAGGGCGCTCGGGTCCAATTCCACCGTGTTCAACTCACGCTTGGCCAGAACCGACGCACTGCAGAACTCAGTCTGCTAGTTGAGCCCGGGGAACGGGTCGCACTAACTGGTCCTGCAGGTTCCGGAAAGAGCTCTGTATTGGAATTGCTATACGCATTACGGGAACCAACCCAGGGCTATGTGGAATACGACTCGCTGGATCTGCGCTCAGTGTCTCCGCCACGACTAAGGGAGCAGGTCGCGCTCGTAAACGCAATTGAAATATTAGAGGGGACGATCGCTGAAAACGTGCATCTCGATCGGGAACATGTAGGTCATGAGCAGGTACGCGAAGCATTGGAAGCGGTCGGCCTGTGGGATGAAATAATGTTGCTGGAAAGAGGCCTGGAAACGCGATTGTCCCAGGGGAGTGGAGTCCTTTCGACGAGTCAGGCAATCCGTTTGATGCTGGCAAGGGCGATCGCCGGACGTCCGCGCCTACTCCTGATCGACTCGATTTTGGATCAGCTAAGCGAGTCCCATTTGCGCCGGGCGTTTGACGCTATATCGCCCGGCGACGGCTCGTCGACCGTAATCCTTGTTACCGGTCGCGACAGTCTGTTCAAGTTCTGCGATCGCACCATCACTGGCTTTCCTGCGCCGGAATCGGATTCCGAAAACGGTGGTGAAAAATCGACCAGCGCTCGGCCAGCGAAGCAACTCAACGTCCTTTCACTGTAAGAAGCACTTATGGCAGCTATCGCCAACGCACACTCAGGTTCGTTCAGTCAATTGCGCTCGATGCAACTCGTACGCCCGACGTTTGGTGCGCGTGCTCTGGCCGTTGCGATGATGATCGCGCTGCTGGCAGTGACTGCGGCCATGCTGTGCCTGCCTTGGCAGCAAACATCACGAGGTGCGGGCCGAGTTATCGCCTATCATCCGACCGAACGCCCGCAAACCGTGGAAGCCCCCATTTACGGGCGCGTGGCTCGCTGGGGCGAAAATATTGTTGAAGGTGCCGTTGTCACCCAAGGGCAACTGATCCTTGAAATTGACGACAACGATCCACAACTGGCGTTTCGCTTGCAACAGCAAGTGGCGGCGACTGAACTAAAATTGTCGTTCGCGACCGAGAAGGTACGGTCTTATTTCTCCCAAATTGAAGAGTATCGTCAGTCCAAAACACTCATCGAGGAATCGTACCTACAGCTGATCGCGGTCGCGGATCAAAAGATTCGGGCAGCGCAGGCAGATGTGGCCGCGGCCAAGGCAGCGGAATGGCAACTCAAACTCGATCATGAACGACAGGGAACACTTGCTCGCGAGGGGATAGTCGGGAACTTGAAAGCCCAGGAAGCTCAAACCAAGTACGAACAAGCAGTTGCCAAGCGCCAAGCAGCAGAGAACTATCTCGCTGCAGCTGGCAGCGAGCGCAAAGCCAAAGAAGCCGAAGGACAGGCAAAAACCCGAGAGGCAATAACGAAGGTTCAAGAGGCAGAAGCCAAACATCAGCAGGCGCAGGGCGAAGAAGCCCTCTCACGCAAAGAGCTCGCCGAAATTCAGGGAAAGACGGCACAATATGGTCGACGCGAGGTTACCGCCCCGCGCAACGGAATCCTGTACCGCATTCACGTTTCGGACAATGCGCAGATGCTCAAAGAAGGGGACCCACTTTTTACGATCGTCCCGGAGACATCGGATCGAGCCGTGGAGCTGTGGATTAACGGTAACGACGTCCCCCTGGTCAGTGTTGGCCGCGAAGTCAGGCTTCAGTTCGAAGGTTGGCCTGCGGTGCAGTTCGCCGGATGGCCGAGCGTGGCCGTCGGCACATTCGGTGGGGAGGTCATCTCCACGGACGCGACCGATGACGGCAAGGGAAAATTTAGAGTATTGGTCCGAGAAACCCCGGATCAACCTTGGCCGGAAGAACAATTTCTGCGACAAGGAGCCCGCACGAATGGTTGGATCTTGTTGAACGAGGTTTCTTTGGGTTACGAAATGTGGCGCCAGTTAAATGGGTTTCCCCCCGCTCTTAGTTCCCCGGAAGAGAAAGCCGAAGGGGGGGAGAAAGAAAAGTCCAAAGTAAAGTTGCCGAAATGACATGGATGTCGTCCTTAATGCTTGCTGTCGGACTGCTCCTGGCCGTCGGCTGTCAGTCATTGTCCAAGGACACTACTGCCGAGGATCTCCGCATTCCCACCGCTCAGGCAGCGGCGGATGAGTTGCAGCCTGCGGACGCCAAGAATACTGCACCTGACGCACTGAACGGTCCTGGCATAGAGCAGTTCCCGGCACCTCAACAACTCAATGGTGCGGAGATTCTGCCCGCTATACCTCCCGCTGCCGTGGCTGGGGAGTCCGCCGAGCCATCTCCACGCGAGAGGCTTGATGTCCTGGCTAACGAATTCGGTCAGCCTGTCGATCCCTTATCCCAATCTCCTTTGGACTTCCAACAGGTCAAAGTGTCTGTTATCGAAAAGTTTCCGCTAGTCCAAAGTGTGATCCAGGAAGCTCAAGTCGCCGCAGGCAGGCAACGATCGGCGCGTGGTGCCTTCGACGTCAAACTCCTGGCCGAGTCGCTCAATATGCCCCAGGGGTTTTACGAGAACTTCCGACATCGAGTGAAGGCGGAGCAAGCCACATGGAAGGGAGGTACTGTTTATGGTCAGTATCGCGTCGGCGGAGGTCACTTCCAGCCGTGGTATGGCGAGCGCGACACGAACGACGGGGGCGAATTCAAGCTTGGATTTGTGACACCCTTGCTGCGCGGGCGAGCAATCGATGAACGTCGCGCGGAAATCGCTCGCGCCGATCTGTCGGCTGAAGCTGTCGATCCTCAGGTCCAGCGGCAGATCCTAGAATCGGTGCAGCTATCGGCCTACATCTATTGGTCGTGGGTCGCCGCGGGGCAGATCTACCTCACCACCCAAGAACTACTAGAGGTTGCCGAGGAGCGCGATCGAGCTATCCGCCGTCAGGTGGAACTCGGGAACCTCGGGCAAACCGAACAGCAGCAAAACGAGCGGCTGATCGCCGCGCGGCAGGCGAAATTGATCGAGGCAGAGCGTAAGCTGCAAAGCGCGTCGATTAAACTATCTTTGTTTCTTCGCGACGACAACGGCGAGCCCATCATTCCCAGTCCGAGCGACCTGCCTACGAAATTTCCTGAGCCGAACGATCCGCGGGCAATTGATCTGAATTCGGACGTTAACCTCGCACTCGGCCAACGGCCTGAGTTGCGGGAATTGCAACTTGCCCGCCGGATCGTTGATGTCGATTTGCAACTATGGGAAAATGAACTGTTGCCAAACTTGCATGCGGTGATGGAGGCTTCGAAGGATGTTGGCGCCCCAACAAGCAGCAAAGGAGACAAAACGCCGTTTGAGCTCGAGGCAGGTCTCCTCTTCGACGTTCCCCTCCAGAGAAACAAAGCGCTCGGAAAAATTCAATCCACGCAGGGTAAGTTGACACAGATCGCAATAAAGCAGCAGTTCACTGCCGACAAGATCATCACGGAAGTGCAAGATGCGTACTCGGCGCTAATGACCGCCTATGATCGCATCGCAATCACGCGTCGTAATGTGGAACTAGCCCGCCTCCTGGTCACCGCCGAGTATCGAAGTTTCGAACTCGGCAATAGCGACGTGCTCCGCATCGCCCTTCAAGAAGGAGCCGAATTAGACGCCCGCTTTCTCGAAATCGAGGCCCTTCTCGACTACTACCTATCGCTTGCCGAATACCAGGCGGCTATCGCCAATAAGTAAAGCATTCGCCACCCCAAGTTCAGCGTGACTTGCATATTCATTTTCTGCAGCGGCATGCCGACTACTTCGTCGCGATGACCAGCTTCAACGGTTGCAAACGCTCGGAGAAACACGTCTCATCAACTACGACGGCGAATCCCTCGTCCTCGCAAATCTGTGCGGCTTGTGGCAGCAAGAACGTCAAATAGTACATCACAAACGGCGGGCGTATAAGCAGGTTCCGAACGCACATCGCGGCATTAAATCCCTGCGCCAGCCAGCGCACAGGGGAAGTCAGCGGGGGGAGATGAGTGGTGACGAAGGCGAATCGTCCACCCGGCTTCAGCGACTTATAGATTTGAGCAGCGAATAGTCGCTCATCGCGCGGCAAAATATGGCCATGAGCACCGAAGCAGATGGCCAGGTCGAATTCGTTTTCAAACGGTAGCGACAGGGCGTCTGCCTGCACGAACTCGACCTTCGCCGGACCGGGACAGCCGGAGAGATTCTGTTCTGCCACATCCAGCATGCCGCGGCTCAAATCAATGCCGGTCAGTCGTTGCTTCACATACGGTCGCAAGTGCTGCAGACCGGCGCCAGTACCGCAACATACATCTATGGCAGAATCGATGGCTTGCGATCTTACGAGCCGCTCAATTGCCGGTTGCACCACCACATCGGGCGTTCGGAACGGTGTGTAGTCGAATTTGGGAGCAAGTAGGTCGTAGCCACGAGTCGTAGAAGAAAGTGCCTGTTGGGCGAGTTCAAAGAATGTTGGCCCGCGCGGATGAAACATGGGTAAATTCGGCACGAACGGGTTGGCGTTTCTTAGGACAGGCAACAGGAAGGTTTGCCGTACGCTCAAGCCTTCGGCGGCGCTGTCGTTTCAGTCTTCGGCACGATCGTTCCCGGGGGCGCACATCGATAGGCATCCAGGAACTGCGGACCAGATACTCCCATGGAAACGTAGATGCTCATCAAAGCATCCACAGTGATGTTCGCAGGCTTGACGGAACTTGCGGGAACAAAGATTAAACTGCCGCCGAACGGAACCGGCGCGGTGGGAATAATTAGGGCCTGATATTCCACTTCCTCGATGCGGAATTTCTCCGCAGTCGGCATCAAGGCGAGAAAAGCAGCCCCATTGTCTTTGCCGAAAATGCAAAAGACGACACTCATGCCAGTCAGGTCGCCACTGGTGCGGGGACTCATTCCGGCAAACTGCCGCACTGTGCCGTACACACTTCCGAGCAACGGAATGCGTTTGGCCAGGGCGTCGATCTTGTCTTCCATGAATCGCCGGGCACCCAGTTCTACAAGCAGCCCAACGCAAAAGATCACGCCAAGCACTGCCAGCCAACCAATGACATACGCGAGCCCTTCGTTCCGACCGATCTGCAAACCAAGTGCCTGCAGCAACCGGCCAACCACCGCCTGCGGGCCGAGATATTCTTTCAGAATGCCGGCAATCCACATCACCACCGCGGCCGTGACCACGAGCGGCAACACGGCCACCACGCCAGTGAGGAAGGTCGCCACAATGGAAAACGGTTTCATGGTTTATGGAAGGGGCTAAAGTTGGAGTTAGGGTTGCAGCAAGCGCAACTCACGTTCGACGTCATTTGCTTCCATGAATGTACTGCTTTTCTGTGGACATCCGAAGGCATGTCGTTGCGATTTCTGATTCCGAGGCACTCTTGCCTCGAAAAGAAAGCGCAATAGCAGCCTCACCGGGACCAATCTCACTCCACTCAGGTGTCCCTTTGGTCAAAGTGCGAAAATTGTCTGCGTAGTGCAACCCCATCTCCCTCCCGCACGGATTGAGTTTAGATTGCAACATCCTCCTCAGAGTAGGTAGATGATTCTGTAGTCGGCGCGAAGAATGCCAACCCCACGACAATTGGTCCCAGGCGGCCGACAAACATGAGGAGGATCAATATCCATTTTCCCGAAATGGTCAGCGAACCGGTGATCCCTCGACTCAGGCCGACGGTGCCTAGTGCCGACACGCATTCGAAGATCTGGTCAGGGAGCGGCGCCGTTTCTACCAGTGTCAAAGCGAAGATACCGGCGGCAAGTGTCCAGGCATAGAACATCGCATTCGCGACGGCTGCGCGGCTGCGAGCTTCTGGTATTACTTTGCCCAAGAACATCGTCACCGACCGGCGACGCAAAACACTTAGCATCTCAGCCCACAACGCGGTAAACGTGGTTGTTTTTAAGCCACCACCGGTTCCTGATGGAGAAGCACCAATCACCATGACAATCGTCAGCAGAAACAAAGAACTGGCAGACAACGGACTGATAGGAATCGAGTTGAAGCCGACTGTAGTACTGGCGGACATTACTTGAAATAACGCGGTCATCCAGCGTTGTGGCGGGGGCAGGGGCAGCAACGTCGGTTCTTCGAGTGCAAATAACACCGTTCCGACTGCACTAATCCAGAAAGTGCTCCACAGGATCACTTTCGAAGTCAGCGTGATGTGTGGCTTGCGATGCATCATCGATAGCCACACATCATGCAAAACAATAAAACCAATCGCGCCCAGATAACTTAGCATCATGATGACGAAGTTCATCCAAACGTCATCGCGATAATCCTCGAGGCTGTTGTTAAACAGCCCAAATCCCGCGGTACAAAACGCACTCACGCTATGAAAAATTGCTTGCCATGCTGGTTGAGGAGCACCCTGGGCTACGAACGATGGGTACAGCGCCAGCGCGCCAATTGCTTCACTCATTAGCGTAAACCAGAAAATTACGCGCAGGAAGCGATTCAATTCAAATCCTTGCGGCAAACTGAGGGTGGCTTGGGATACACGATTTCGCAATGGGGACAACTCTCCCGCGACCGCAAATACAGTGAATGAACTGATGGTCATGTAACCCAGTCCCCCAAATTGAATGAGCAACAGAACCACAAACTCGCCAAACCACGAGTAGCTATCCGAGGTGCTGATCGTCACCAGTCCAGTCGTCGAAACGGCGGACGTCGCCGTGAACAGGTGATCCAACCAATGCAGTCCACTGATTTGATGAGAAACGGGAAGGCATAGAACTAACCATCCCAGCAGAACGTACGAAACATACCCTAACACTAATAGCCGCACAGTAACCGCCTGCGAAATTAGGTCTTGCAGGCGTTTGGAATACCGACCGCAAAGTCCAACGCACACTTTGCAAAAGTGAAACCACGACCGATTTTTAGTCTCCACGACAGAATGCTCCCAGGCAGACATCAACGGCCAGCGCTACGCACGTGGACGAATGCCCAACAACAAAAGGGGAAACCATGTCATCCGCACATACGAATGCAGAAGGTTGCCCTTCCAAATTGCCTGCGAGGTTAGCTGTCGGGCTGGGCCTTGGAAGTGGCCTGCGAAACGGTCACCCGTTCGCTGCGCCCCGTCTTCGCGTTCCGTTTTCACCTTCGAAGGTGGATGGGCCGAGAAGAATTTGGTTCCCCCGTGTCACTGCTTTGGAGACGGCAGTAACTTCGGCTGCGCTATAAAACTATTCTTCGAATTGTACGACCGACTTAATGAACTGTCCAGATGGCCCGATTTTGGACGTCTGGCCGCAGGTTCTTTTCATCTGTGCAACATATTGCTGCAAAAAGCCTTAGGAGAATTAGCGGCTGGAGATAAATGGCCACTTGGAAGCAAGTGGTTGTGTGTCTGCGACTTCGCAATAGGTCCGGCCGGGAGCAATATTGGACAGTATGTCTGTCGACTAACCACGCCCCAATCGATGACGTAGGCGAGCTCTTCGTTCCGACCGATCTGCAAATCACGCGTCTGCAGTAACCGCCCCACCACCGCCTACGGGCCAAGATATTCTTTGAGGGCGCCGGCGATCCACATCACCACCGCGGCCGTGACCACAAGCGGCGACACGGCCACCACGCCAGTGATAAATGTGGTGATGACGGAAGAAGGTTTCATGGTGAAGGGTCGAAGTAGGCGTTAGAGTTGCAGGGGGCAAGATGTAGAGTGAAGCATGCCGTGATTAGCTCCCGAAAATGGTTTGATTTCCTCAGGATTTTGTCCGCTGCACTATTCCACCACGGTGTGGTGCGGCTGTAGGGAGCACGGTTCCACTGCACGCCCGTGAGTTGCGCGCTATGGTGCGTCGTCAGTCAGCTCTTGTGGAGGATGGGGCGTGGGGTCAATTGCCCTCGCAATATCGCGAATCATAAAGTGGTGTATAGCACGCAGACATGCTCAAACATGTCACGTGTTGATGTCGTGTTACTGCATAAATCGTTCGCAATCGACGTCGCTCAGCTTCAGTTTGGTAGAAATCGCAAGGACTGTCTGAACAAACGGTCCTGGCTCTAGGTTTGTTTAGGGGATGAAGTCAACGATATCCGGAGACGCGGAGGTGCGGGTATCGGTTGCTTGCACCATCAGCCAGTCGGCACCGCTGCCGTAGCCAATGACGAGATCTTTGGAAGTATCGGCCACGATTTCCGGCAGGCCCAGTTTC
>JBGSNR010000071.1:0-11003 GCA_041739545.1 Pirellulaceae bacterium
ACGGTGTAAAAACTGCCACCAGACGTTGCGACATGTGCGTGACCTCCGTGAAAATGAAATTCCTCGGAGGGTCTTACTGCAAGTCTCTTGCCTTTTTTCCGGCTACCGCAATAGTGGGAAGTTAGATGCGATTGCCGTGCCTTTTCAACCGCTTCGAGCATGAGTGGGTCATCGGTTGCAAAGGGCATTGCACCGAGATAGAGGAATGGATCGTAGATGAATTGTTTCCAGACGATGTCAACAATTATTGCACCGACAACAACCGCACCAAGTTTGATGCCCCAATGTAGATCGAAAAATGAAAGGCCGAACCATACGGCGAGTGCAACGATGGTGTGTAGGACGATTTTGCCCATTTGTGCCCATCAGAGAAAGCGTGTACTTAGTGAAGTAGGTCAAGCACGAACTCGAACAGGAATGAAACTTATTAAATTCTTACCGTGCCTCTCAACGGATGGGGTTCCACTTTTGCAATCGCTGTTCTGCATCCGGAATGAGCCGCGTAGGCACGGTTAAACGGGTGGCCATTTTTGTAGGTCTGGGACCCCGTCCCTGACAGAATACGGCTTCCCTCTTTTATTCGCTCGCGAAGCGACTCATCGGTAAAGGAACCGAGGGTTCGGGCAGATTGGAAAATGCTCCGGAGCCCTCTCTGACCCTGGGAAAAGCCCCGGCCGTCCCCTGCATCCTACAGAACTATTGACAAGTAATCAATGATTCGGGACGATTCGTGTTGCGGTCGACTCCGAAGGTGCGCGCAGTATGCCGAGGGCTCGATGACTGCTCTTTGAAAATTTGAATTGCGGGGGCCGATCTGTAAGAGTGCAAACTATGAAGATTGTTTTTGCAACAAGTTTGGAGCAAATCGTGACAAAAATGGTGCTTTGTTGCAGAAATAGTGAGTCATTCCCGAGGAAAACCGATTTTTGCAACAAAACCGAAATGAAAACCGGGGTTCTTGTTGCAAAAATCAGGCAATTTGTCAAAAAACCCCGAGGAATTCGCACAATTCTTCGGCAACAAACTTCGACAACAGCGGTGCAAAAAGGACGCGATAGCCGGCGGGGAGTTGATGGTGAGGGCTGGGTTTTACCAGTCGTTACTTCGTCCCTTTTTCCTCTGCCTCGCGTTGGGCTTTCTCGGCTTCTTTCCGCTCCCGGTAATCGGCCAAGACCTGGGCGGGGTCGGCGTCGAACAGTTCTTTGCAACCAGTGCAGCAGACGTAGTACGTCTTCCCTTCGAATGTGACGGCCATCGTTCCCAATCCGCCGGTGACGACGCATTCTTTCTGGCTGCTGCCTTGGCCGAAGCCGCTGCCGATGCGGGTCGAGCCCACTTCGCCCAAGCGTTGCCAGGTGCCGCTGGCCGATTGACGTTCGTACAGGACGAGCAAGCGATCGCCGTTGGCCGTGCTGCGAATGGTCACGCGTTGCGGCAACTCGTCTTTCGGTTCGCTGGCGACGAGGACCAATCGCCCTTCTTCATCGGTGCTTCCCGCGTACTTCAGTTCTTGATCGTCGGCCGTGATGCCGATCAGTTCGAACTCGCCGACCTTCTTGCCCGGGATGAGCCGCAGTTCCTGGAAGTAGCGCCCCTCCGCCAACTTGCCAATCAAAGCGGAGCCATTTTTTCCAAAGCTCCAGGCCCAGTCGGCTTTTTCGGTCCAGGCGCCGCGCGTGGAGCCGCGAGCAATTTGCCCCACGCCGCGCCACCCGCCGACCAGATATTGCAGAGCGGCCAATTGCTCTTTGCCGCTCGTCGCAGTCTGAGCTTGATCGGCCCCCCACAGAACGTTCCGAGCGACACCGGCCAGCGAGGCGAATGCCACCACGCCGCAGCAGGCCAATGCTAACCAGCGCAGCCGCGATGGTGGTTGGAGCGAAGAACGCATGCGGAATCTCCGGTGAAAGGCGACACGAGTTGGTCGTTAGGGACTAACCCCGCGTGGCAGGAGAAGTTCCGTTATTGTCGCGGGGAAGCGGAGGAAGAGATAGCAGAGGAAATGTGCAAATTATGGCCAATCACAGACCCAGCGTGTGCCGGAGCGCCAGATTGACCGAATCCATGTTCGGACATTGCCCAATCACTCGCTCGATCTCATGGTCTAAAACCGTTGCCAGATTGTCGGTCATGATGACTGAATCTGTACGCAAACCCATGCGATGTCCCTCGATAGACGATTGCGTGATCATTACGCGGCTTGGGTGTCCCGCGCGAGCCAGATTGCTCGAAATCATCGCGATCAGAGTTTGTGGTAGGCCGGCTTGCAGATTATCGCTTTGAATGACCAGTGCAGGGCGCCGTTTTGCGGTGCGTAAGTTTGAATCCGGGAACAGCACCAGCACGACTGCGCCGCGGCTATGGAACATCGTAAGTATCCATCTCAGGACGATCCCAGTCTTCAGCGACTGCCGCCAAGCGATGTCTCAGGTTTGCGGCTTGTGCTTCGTTAATGCCGCGTGAGCCCAGATCGATCGGTGTTGAACCCAAGAAAGTGACGATCACCTCCCCCTCAGAATCGGCCGGAAGCGGCTCTAAAAGTTCAACACGCCCATCGCGACAAATACCCTTGATTGATTTAAGCATGTACTAGCCCTCGTAACGATCATTGTAACCGCGACTCGGCCGCTTGGCTTCCTGCGATTCTTCGCCCCAGCAAATTTCAGATCACATCGCCGGCGGAAACAACTCTGGCACTAGAGCACCCGGCAAACCTTGCGCGGGGTTTACTGGTGGCCGGTTTAGAGGCGGAACTTCTGCAGGAAACGATTCGGCGGGGACGGTCTCCGGAACCATTTCCGGGACCATCATTTCATCCACCATCTCGCGCGGCAGATGATCGCGGCTCATCCAGGGATGGAGCTTGGCAGGAGGTGCATCGTCCAGGTCGTCCATTTCCGGCATGCCGTTCAGCTGGTTGCGGCGGGCGTTCGACTTTTCCCCCAGCATGCCAGGAGGGAGCGCTTCCAAGCCAAATTCGGGATCGCAATCGGGTTCTGCGGCATGACGTTCCCAAGGATCGGTTGCTGCGTAGTCTTTGCCGATTTCACCGGGATCGATCCAGATCCCATTGTGGTCGAGTTGCATTGTTCCCAGGTCTAGATCCAGCGATTGACGCGTCGCTTCGTAGTTCACCCAGATGCTGAGAAAGTTGTTCTGTGCGTTCAAAAGGTCTGTCAAAGCCGAAACCGAGTCGCGTGCCGCGGTGGCCCCCGAAGCTTGGTTCGTTAGTTCTTGGTCGATGCGAATATCCTCGTTGCGATCGACTTGCCGGGCGGCTTGCAACACGGCCAGTCGTTGCAACTCGAAGTTGAGTTCGTTCGCAAACAGCGTACGCAGTTCGCCCCGTAGCGTGCGATAGATGGCATCTTCAAAAGCCAGGAAGCTGCGGCGAGCCTGTTGATATTCGATGAGCGATTGGCGGTAGGTGTTCCGTTCGCTCAAGCGCGTGAGTGGTGCATCGAAACGGATGCCCGCTCGCAAGCGGCCGGTGCTTCCCTGCAGGTTGAGAGGGTTGTCGCCAAAGTTGGAGATATCACCGCTCACCAGAACATCGACCGAGCTTTCTAATTGGTCGGCATTGAAACGGATCAGCCGCCAGGTGTCGACGAGAGCAGCGCGGGCGTTCATCAAGTCGCGGCGATACTTCCGCGTGATAGCCAGCGCCCGTTCGACTTCCAGACCGACCGGCTTGAGTTCGATTGATTCAGCCCGGGCAACAGCTTGCACCAGTTGAATGAGGAGCAAGTCGGAAGGAAATTCCACCACGATGTCTCGAACCTTGGGGGCCGCAAGACGTTCCATGGGGGTGGCAGGTGCGGCCCCAACATCGGTTTGTTGTTTAGGGAAGAGGATTCGGTCGTAAACGACCTTCCCAAGTTCTTCTTCGGTGAGCGAATCACCTCGGGCGATCGTCGAATCGATAAGCTTCTGACGCTCGTTGAGATGGTCGAGATAGGCGACATCGATTTTGGAGGCCACTTCCGCCAGATTGCTGGTCAGATCTTCAAAAAGGTCTTCTCGTGTGCGGAGATCGAAAATCTCTTGATTAATGTCGGGTACTGGAAGGAGCGCGCACGGCATCTGCTTAATTTCGTCGATGCGCTTTTTCAACTCGGCAAGCCGCGTACGACGATTCTCACGCGAGGCTTTGGCCGCTGCCAAATCCGCGCGGGCTGCAGGCAAGTATTTGTCGATCAGACGCCCGCGAATCTCTCGAACTTCTTCCAAGACAGTGCTGAGCTTGCGTAAATCCTCGGCCAATTCCGGATACCACTTCAACTTGCGCACTTCAACGACGCCGGTCGGTGCGGTCGGATCGTCGCGCAGTTCCGTGGCGAAATTTCCCGTGATCCGCAGTCGGGCCTGGCCGAACTCGTCGTTCAAAGCGTTGAGGCGGTTGGCTTCTTCCTGCGCTTCCAGATCGACAAGCTGGAACGGCTTGAGGATATCGTCCTGGATGTCGACGCACAAAGTGGGGGGCAGGCCGAGCGTGATCTTGAAGTTATCGAGCGTGCCTTCGTAAGCGTTGCGCGAATTGAGAAGTTGGCTTTCCGCATTGAACAGCGCTTGCCGGGCTTGCGCGACTTGCAGGTCCTGCCGCAAGATGTTGTTAACGAGTCCTTCTTCGACTCGTCGTGACTTGAGTTCGATCAGGAACTGATCCAGGCGGAAGAGATTGCTCCGCAAGCGGACAACGTTATCTTCCAGGTTGCGAATTCCTTGTTGCGTTTGCAGCAGCCCCAGGTAGCCGCCGACTTGTCCGGCACCAGCACCTGCTCCACCGCTGCCGGAGTTGTTAGTCGCGGTGGCTGTCGCCACGCGACCAAATCCACCGCCGACCCCCGTGAACCCTTCGAGCCCTGACCCGAACACACCGCCGCGGCGCTGGGGACCGCCCCCCGCATTGCGGCCTGTCATCAGCGAAACGTAAAACTCTTGCCGGTATTGCTCCATGGCTCGCACGTTCTGCAACAGCACTCGTTCGGAAACGGTGAGCCGCTCGAGGACGCGATCGCGACCAGCATTGCGCAGCAGAGGCTGCACCAGCGCGAAATCGAGCAGCGTGGTGCCCTGATAGTTGTTGTTGCCGGAGAACTCCCAGACCAATTGATTGGCGAGGCCGACAACCAACGTGGCACCGCTGGTGAACGCCTTTTGCATCGCTATGGGGCGCTGTCCCACTGAATAAGCTTGCAGGTTCAAAATGCTGGAGGAATCCCCCCCACCACCGGGACGATCAGGGCCGTCGGCCGTGTAGAAAGCCGAGTAACCGCCGAAGAATTGGGCATCGAATCGGAAGCGTTCGAAGCTTACGTCGAGGGCCGACAGGTACAGCGTTTCGAGTTCGTTTTGATATTCGCGTGAATGAATCAGCCCCACGCGGATGGCATCATCAGCCGTCATGACCAATTGGCCGTCCTCATTCAAATTCAGGAATTGCATCCAAATCGGATTCTCCACATACGGCGTATCCCCAGCGCAGTGCCAATCGGGATAGCCCCGTTTGTTATCCACGCAATGCATGAGTTCGTGTGCGGCCGGATCGTCGGCTGGCATTGCCGGGCAATCGGGATTATCGACCGAGGCATTCCGCGAGCGCGGGTCCATGTCGATGTTGAACGGCTCAATGTTCCAGTGCGGGTGGTTCGACTTTTCGCGCACCAGCTTGTAAGCATCGCGGTCGGCGCGCACGCGGTAGAAGCCGCGATTGCATCCGCCAGCGACGAGCGCCTGCAACGCCAGCAGCAGGCCCGCCAGCCAAAAGTGCGAAATGTTTTGAACCCGCGAACAATGCATCAGGCAACCCTCCGCGCTTCGGTGTTGTCTGTGGAGGGAACCGCTGTTGCACTGGCCGCTTCCAGGCTGGTTACTTGTCCCAGCAACTGCACGAGTCGCCGGCCGTCTTCCAAGGCCAGGCCGCGAGCGGAGATGAGTGCGAGAGGTTGCAGCAAGGCGAGCAGGCGTTGATCTTCGGCCCGGCCTTCGTTGGTCACAATCCAACATTGACGACGGCGATCTTGTGGATCGCGATGGGGCGTGATCCAGCCCCGCTGCCGCACCCGTTCGACCAAGCCGCTGGTTTGGGCGGTCGAGATGCCCAGTAACTCCGCTAGCTCCACTTGCGAAACGCCGTTTTGCGCCGTTTGCAGCAGATGCAGCGTGAGAAAATCCTCGGCCGTAATTCCTTCGGGCGCGAGTTGCAGTGCGATATCGCGCCGCAGTTGCCGGCCGATCGACCAGGCGGTCGTAGCTAGCGACAAGAACCAATCCATTTCCTCAGGCGCGGCGTTATCCGCGATCGTTTCGGACATCCTTGTTTCCCCCTTTACCCGTCGAGAATTCCCCGACCGTTCTGCCCTGAACTATTTGTCCAGGAAAGTTTCGGCAGAAAAATCATTCCAACTTGAACGAATCCGGGGGAGTGGCAACGTTCGTAGCCCCGTGGCAGACTGAAGGCTCCGCGCCCTCTCGCTTGGAGCTAGCAATGCAACTAGGTTTTGTATCCGCAATCCTGGCCGATCAATCCTTCGAAGAAGTGCTCGCCTTCGCCCGGCACAGCGGTTTCGACTGCGTGGAGGTGATGTGCTGGCCGGTCACCAAGGCCGAACGTCGCTACGCCGGCGTGACCCACATCGACGTCACCAACTTTGGCCCAGCCGAGGTCGCGCATGTGCATTCGCTGTATTCGGCCCATGGCGTGGCCATCAGTGGCTTGGGCTACTATCCCAATCCGTTGTCGCCGAACGAAGAAGAAGCCCAGGTCGCGGTGGCGCACCTGAAGAAGGTCATTCGAGCGGCAGCCCTGTTGAAAATCCCGCAGGTGAATTCCTTCGTGGGACGCGATTGGACCAAATCCATCGACGACAATTGGCCCCGCTTTCTGAAAACCTGGCAACCGTTGATTGCCTTCGCGGAAGAGCACGGCGTGCGGGTCGGCATCGAGAACTGCCCCATGCTGTTCACCAAAGACGAATGGCCCGGCGGGAAAAACCTCGCCGTTTCACCGGCCATCTGGCGGCGGATGTTCAGCGATATTCCCAGCCCCAACTTTGGCTTGAATTACGATCCCTCGCACCTGATCTGGCAGCACATGGATTACCTCGCCCCGATCCGCGAATTTGCCGACCGCATTTTTCACGTCCACGCGAAGGATGTTCGCATCGATCGCGCGAGGCTGAACGACGTCGGTATTCTCGCCCATCCCAATCTGTATCACACCCCCAAGCTCCCCGGGCTCGGCGATGTCGATTGGGGAAGGTTCTTTAGCGAACTCACCGACAGTGGCTATCGCGGCCCCATTTGCGTCGAAGTGGAAGATCGCGCCTATGAAGGTCCGTTGGCCGCACGTCACGCCTCGCTCCGCCAAAGCGCAACCTACTTGCGGAACTTTGTGCCAAAGTGGGAAGAGTAAGCATGTCTTAAAAGCTCTCCTGCATGGTGCCGCTGGCTGCTCGCCATGCCGGGCGGTTCCTTGGTACCTCATTCTGCGAACGAAGGCTATTCCCCTGCGTTCTCTTTTGCGAGCGAGAGCCAGCCCAGACCATCACCTCCCCGTCTGCATTCGCGGTAATTTTGCACCGCTGTTGTCGAAGTTTGTTGCCGCAGAATTTTGCGAATTCGCCCGGTTTTCGAGCAAACTGCCTGAGTTTTGCAACAAGAACCCGGGTTTTATTCTTCGTTTTGTTGCAAAAATCGGTTTTCCTCGGGAATGGCTCACTACTTTTGCAACAAAGCACCATTTTTATCCCCAATTGCGCCAAACTTGTTGCAAAAATAATATTGACGGTTTGCACCCTCGCAGATCGACACCCCGCAGATTGAATTTTCAAAGAGCAGTTGCCCAGCCAGTCGTACGCGGCGCGCAGCTCTGGAGCAGACAGCAAAATGGATCGTCTCGAATCATTGATTACTTGTCAATAGTTCCTTAATACAAAAGAGGGGCAGGCTCCCGCCCGCCGATTGGAAGTTCGCATTGCATCAACCCGGGTCGCCCAGTTTGCATTACCGTCGCGCCACGTGGCGAGCGAATAGAAGAGGGAAAGCCGGATTGCGTCAGGGACGGCGTCCCATGACGTACAAACGAGGCAGAGCCGTAGCACCTGACCTACGCGACTCAATGATAAATCGTACACTGGGGTAAGGCCGCTTGCAGGCCTTTCACGCCAGCCTCCGTTACCTTCGTGTCGTCAAGCAACAGTAAGTTGAGCTGTTTGAGTTCCGCAAGTTCCTTTAGCCCAGCGTCTGTCACCTGGCAGCCGAAGAGTTTCAGTGTCTTTAGTTGCTTGAGTTCCGCGAGCTCCTTTAAGCCCTCGTCCGTAACTTTTGTGCCACCTAGGTCAAGCGTCTGAAGCTGCTTTAGTTCTTTCAGTTCCAACAAGCCGGCGTCCGTGATCTGGCAGGCGAAGAGGTTTAGCGTCGTAAGCTGCTTGAGTTCCTTCAGATCCAGATCCTGTAAACTCGCGTCCACTGGCGCAGTAGTTCCAAGGACAAGCGTTTTGAGCCCCTTGAGCTTCGAAAGCTCCTGCACCCCTGCGCTCGTTACCTTTGGGCAGTGGAATAGATAAAGTGTCGTAAGCTGCTCAAGCTCTCGCAACTCCTTCAAACCTGCATTCGTAACCTCAGTGCCGCTCAGGTCTAGCGATCTCAATTGCCGAAGTTCTTTCAGCTCCGTCAGGCTTGCGTCCGTTACATTAGTAAAGGATAGGTTCAGGAACGTGAGCTTCTTGAGTTGACTCAGCTCCCGCACGCCCACATCCGTCACCGCGGTGGAGGCAAGGCTAAGCGTTGTGAGTTCCGGAAGTTCGGGTAGCCTGGTTAAAGTCTTGTCCGTTACACCGGTGACGCCAAGATCGAGCGTCGTCAGCTTCCGGAGTCCATACAACTCCCCTAAGCTCGCGTCCGACACATCGGGATTATTCCCATAGAGGTCCAGCGTCGTAAGCTGTGTAAGTTCCTTCAACTTCAACGCACTTCCGTCAGACACGCGCTTGACGCCGGAAGAAGGGTGCTGAGATATTCCAGGAATGTGGCGGGACAGGTTGAGGGCGCTTTCCGACGAATTCAACAAAAACTGGACCGGGGAGTCGACGTCTTCCGACCTGTTTCTATATATAAGTCTCGAATGTTGCATCAATCCACTCAATGCCCTCCGCTCTGTGTCCTGTTCCCAATCTTGGGAAAAAGACAGAGACCTAAGTTGCCTGAGCCCTTCCGAGGCCTTCCCATCTTCGTAGACGTTCTTATTAACTCTGAGCGACTTCAACTGCTGAAGATTGCTTAAGCTCTTTAAGCCCGCGCCGGTCACACCGGTGCCGCACAGGTCCAATGTTGTGAGTTGCGAGAGTTCCTTCAATTCCTGCAACCCTTTGTCCGTCACTCCGGGACCAGTGAACATGTTGCTCAGACTTAGAGACGTAAGCTGGTTGAGTTCTTTCAAATCCTTCAATCCCTCATCCGTTACTTGATTCGCGGAAAAGTCGAGCGATGTCAAGCGTGTGAGCTCCTTCAACTCTTTCAATCCAGCGCTTTTTATCTTCGTCCCGACAAGTTTTAGGTTCGTGAGCTTTGGGAGCTCTTTCAACTCCCTTAACCCCACGCCCGCTAAAGATGTGTTTCCATAGAGGCTCAGCGTTGTAAGCTGCGGGAATTCCTTGAACCTGGACCAACTGGCGTCCGTGATCTGCGTGCCGGACAGGTTTAATGTCGTAAGCCGCTTGAGTTCCGTCAGTTCCTTCAGACCCTCGTCCGTTACGCCCCTGATGTCACTGCAGACCAGGTCAAGCGTGGAAAGTTGCTTGAGGTTTTTCAGCTCCTTCAAGTCTGCGTCTGTCAACGCGATGTGGTGCAGGATTAGCGATTCAAGCTGCTGAAGTTCTTGCAGTTCCTGAAATCCTGTGTGTGTCACTGAGCAATGTTCGAGGTGCAGCGTCTTGAGTTGCTTGAGTTCTTTCAACGCCTCTAATACAGCGCCCGTCACTAGGCAACCAGTGAGCATCAGCGTTTCAAGCTGCTGGAGTTCCGCTAGAGACCTTGCCCCCGCATCCGAAATTCCGGCGCTGACGAGGTTTAATGAAGTAAGCTGTTTGAGCTCTCTCAGCTCGTGCAAATTTGCGTCTGTTACTGAAGAACCCACCAGGTAAAGCGTCGTAACTTGATTTAGTTGTGACAATGGCATCAGCCGTGTGTCCGTTACTCGAGTGCCAGCGAGATTCACTCCGATTACCGTGTCAGGCTGCGTTCTGTCGTACTTGAGCGTGCCACCGACGTTTGTGATTAGCTGGATCGCGTGGGAGGCAGGAGAGACTTCCGGCCTGGTTCGCTCAGCTTGTGGTGCAGATTCTTTGATCGGGAGTGGTGGCGGCTTTTGAGTTGCCGGTTCGCGAAAGTCGAATACTAGGCGAGTGCTGCCTCCGGCGACAAGGCTTGCCTCCTTTGTTTCAGTGAGTCGACGACCGTCACGCTCGTATTCTACGCGGACCTCGAAGGTGTATTGGAAATTCGGTTTCAGTCGCGAGAAGTACGTTCGTTCAGTTCCCCCAATCTGAGTTGCCGCTCCGTTTACAAAGACACGCGCCTTCAACGGAACTACGACGGTGATTTTCCCGATATGCTTCGAGTCCTGTGCCCACGCACGAGGCGTCATGGTGCTTGTCGAAAGGACAGCCAGTACAAACGCCATCAGTAATGCGCGGCACATAGCGAATGGTCCTTGATGAGGAGAAATGATGGAACACGCGAAGAGAAGTTGATTGTACGTGACCAAGGTGACATGTGATGCTGCCAGGGGGATAAGTTCCGTAGGGTGTCTCAACATTCCCCACAAATCTTTGAAGAATTTACAATCTTTCCTTGCTGGCAACGGAGCGTTAACCGCGGTTGTTGGGCGGGTTAAGCGATGTTTGCACTGCTGGTCCGAGGTTTGCTTTGGAGGCAGTTACACGGTGCGATGGCCGGGAGGGCCTACGACATTGGCTGAGGGATGTGCAGCCTCGGATCGCCGC
>JBGSNR010000091.1:0-82800 GCA_041739545.1 Pirellulaceae bacterium
GCCTTGATGACGAGTTGGACCAACCCGGTCGACTCCTTCGCCACCCGCGCCGCCGCTGCCAGTTCGATACTATTGCCGCTCGCCACCAACGACGGCGCCATCGACTACATGTACGGCAACACGCTGGCTCAGGATTACTCGCTCGTCGTCACCGGTGCCCATTACAGCAGCAGCACGGGTGACGAGATTGACGCGATGTAAAGCTCGTGCGCAATGTAAGAACCTTCTTCTCATGGCCTGGGAATGGCAAATACCTCGGCTTGCGAAAAAATGTACACATTGGGAGGTTGAGCTTCTTCCGAACAAGTGAATGGATGGCGATCATAGAGTCGAAGGTGTCTGCCAATGGTTGTAGTTTTATCCTGCATAGTGCGAATCAGTTGTTTGCGAAAATTCCCGCTATTTGCGAACCATCTCCGCCTTTTTCGCGATACAAAATGTTCGATTGTTCATCAGGTGCCCATTTTCCGGAAAGTATTTAAGGCCGTGATCGTAGATCCGAATTGCGCCGTCCCAATCGTTTGCCGACATTGACTGATCCGCCCAGTCGTCGAGTGTGCTCAGTGCGCCAGTTAACAGTCGGTCATTGTTCGGAACCATCTTCAGGCCCTCAAGGTACTTTTCCACAGCGGCAGCCCACTTCATTTGCTCTTTTAGACGATTTCCCCATTCGCCATACACCAGCGACAGAAGGCGAGCGGGCTGATTGCACGACTCAGCGATGGGTGCGTAAACCGCCGCGGCCGCTAAGGCTTCCTCAAACTTCTGTTCTGCGCACATACTGCTCAAAGTCCGCACTGCATGGGCGATGCCCATTTCACCAACAACTTTCGCTGACGGGAACTTGGTGAGAATGGTTTGATAGTGAGTCACCGCCTTGGCCGGATCGGTTCCGTCTTTCGCCAAAGCGTGCAGGGACTGTTGCACATGATAGGCGATGCTGCCGTGTAACTCTGCATTCTGAGGATCGAGCTTGTAAGCGCGAACGAGCAGCATTAGCGCGCCGTCGAAATCGTCCTCTTGAAGCAATTGGTTTGACCATCGCCGGAGGACTTGAATGCAATGTGCGCTCAAAACTGCATGGTCGGCTGCCGGTGCCGCTTTTTGAGCACGCTCCAGCGCAGCTAAGGCTGCCTTGCCTCCATCGCTTTCGTAGCAGCGATTTGAGTATCGAATCCAAGGTGCTGATTTCTGAAAATCGGCTGCGTGTGGAAGCACCGCAGTTGCTCGTTTAATGGCCGCTTGAGCCTCACGATCGCTGTTACTCTTGAGAAGTGCGTCAATCTGCTCAGAAGCGGTGACCAGGAAGTTGTGTTTGACTCCGTCGTCTGCCGTAGCAGTGACGGCGAAGGCCAGGGCCGATACTCCTTCGTCATAACGCCCTGCTTTCGCCTGTTCGGGTCCCCAATTGGCGAAAACTGCGATTACATTATTCGCTGCGGAGCGTTCGTAGGGACTACACATTAACGCCCGCAATCCGAGACTCGCGGCAGCCAGGCGATCAGGTTGGGCCAGCTCCTTGACGTTGGTGACAGCCACGGCGCGATTGGAATAGATCGAGGCAGCGAGCCCCAGTCCATCAAGTACGTGCCCCTGCTTACGATTGGGTTGTGGACCAATGGTAAAGACACCAGGCTGGTTCAACTTCTTCGCCCAGTCGAAGCCATTCGGATTCGTGGGCTCGACTTCGTAAACGTTATCACCGTCGAGGAGATCGAGGCAGGCATGCCCAGGAAGCCAACGGTCGCCGTCAATCGCGATAATGCGCATGTTCAGACCGAGTTCATGCCCGACAACATAGTACATGGCAGTGGACGAGACACAATTGTGCGTGTTGCTTTCGAAGATATTTGCGAATGACGTTTGGTCTTCAACATACCCCCCCTTCATCACTCCTTCGTGCAGAAACTTCATGAGCACTTCGCCAGGATGATCCGCTGGCGCAGCCTGCTTGATGGCGGTACGGGCTCTAGCGACGAGTTTAGCAAGCTTGTCACGATACATGGCTCGGTCGGAGTCAGTGGTTACTCCGGAGGAAGTGAGCAAGGCATCAACCACTAGCCGCTGATATTCAGGTTTATCGCGTTCTGCGACGGTTGCATCACGCAGCTCCCAAGCGGCATCGAGGATCCGCCATTCTTCATCGCCGATCCTTGGCGACGTGCCGAGTTGCATTTCATCGAGCCGCTCAAGAATCGTGCGTGGAGTTTGCGGAAAAGGATATTGCCGTTCGGTCTCCTCGGCCGACGCGTAAGTCGCGGCAATGCAGAGGCAGGTAAGGAAGATGAAGGCCGACTGGAATTGTGTTGAAACAAGCCGAACTGTGGAAGCAGATGAACGCATGATCTGGTGAACTCCTGGCTTGGCGAATCAGACTAGGCTTCCTCTCTAAGCGTATTCCCGAGACGGATGTTACAGATAGCCAACAAGAGACGGCTTTCTTGACCCGAATAGGCCTAATCGCGAACGCTCTTATTTTCGGCCGTTGACGCAAGTGCCTTGCAGGCATGGGCTTGCGGTAATTTGAGCGAGTGAATAACGCATCCGTTAAAAACTTTTTCGACAAATCCTGTAACAACAATTCCGTTTTCACGCTTTGCAAGGAGTAGCCAGTTGCAAACCGGCAAGCCACGAAACAGATGCCCAGCACCTTCAAAGGAACTATCCCGTGTTACCGCTCAAATTACTCTTCAGCTTTCTGAAGCGAACTCAATCCAAGAAATTATCGCGAAGCAAGGCTTCTAAGCGCCGAATGAGCTTGGAATCTCTGGAAAGCAGAGAACTGAACGCAATTGATGTCTCATTGGCCAGTGATGGGATGCTGCGGATCATCGGCGACGAAGAACACAACTACGCCGATGTAATGCTGCAAGATGATCAGATCGAGGTCTACACGACACGCAATCGCCTGGACGACATCCCAGATGAGGCGATTATCCACCGTTTCGATTCGAACGCGGTGAAGCAGATCTATGTCGAAGGCCTCGGCGGTGACGACTACTTCATCAATCGCACCGCACTGCCCAACGTGATGTTCGGTGGCGAGGGAAATGACATTTTGCTTGCGGGAACTGGTCGCAATCAACTTTACGGCGAAGGTGGATTGAACGATATCAGCGTCTACGGCGATTACAACATTGAGCAGCCTGCTCCGCACTTCACCAACACACTGCGTGGGCCTCAGGATCAAAGCCCGCTCGCCGTCTACTACCGGCAGTTGCCCAATGCGACCACGGTCTTAGGTCAGCCTACCAATGGAGGCGAGGAATACGTTTCGCCGAACGGCCAAGCCAAAATGCGGACTTTTGAGAATGGTGTGATCGTTTGGACCGCAGGCAATGGCGCGGTACATCTGGTGGGAAACATGCTGAAGAAGTGGGAGTCGCTGGGAGGCTTCAATAATATCATCGTCGGAAATCCGACCACCTCCGAGGGCTTGTACTCTATGACCAATGTATCGGCTACCAGCGACACGATCCAGAGATTCGAATTTGGGATCATGATGCATCGCCCGACAGTGGGGAACAAAACCTTCGAAGTGCATGGGGAGATCTATAAGAAGTGGACTGAACCGGGAACTGCGACCACCAAAGGAACGCTGTCGATCGTCGGCCTGCCACGCTCGGATGAAATGCCCACTGCCGATGGCAAAGGGCGAGAAAGCAAGTTTGATGGTGGATCCATCAAGTGGAATCGAGCGACCAATACGACGACGGTCGTTCGCTCGATTGGGATGAAGCTCGTCAACCCAGGAAATGCCCTAAGCAATAGCCTGTTGTTCCTCACCTCCGTTGCTCCTGCTCGCTTGGGCGGACTTACGATGTCGGACGTGACGGACAACTTTTACACCAAGCTCGGACGAGAAAGAGGAGTGCTGGGAGCCCAGGTCGCTGGCGAGAAGCTGATTGGCGGCAAGATGGTATTCGTGACCGAGTTTCAGTTCGGAGCCATCTATCGCACGATGAACTCGACCTTCGAAGTGCACGGAGATATCTACAAAAAGTACGTGAAAATGGGAGGGCCAGCGGGTGTTCTGGGATTGCCGCGCACGAATGAATCGGCGGTTGCAGACTCTGCCGGTGGACGATTTAATACCTTCGAGTACGGGGCCATCCTGTGGACGCCGGCCCGCGGAGCATTCGAAATCCACGGCGCTATCTGGCAAACCTGGGGAAACATGGGAGGCGTGAAAAGCTCGCTTGGCTATCCCACCAGTGACGAACGCGATGTCAGTGTGAATAGCGAGTTCCGCATCGGCAACTTTCAAAATGGCGCAATCGTCTATAGCGATCGCACCGGTTCGATTTTGTTGCAGGGCGCGCTCTGGCAGCAATGGAAGATTTACGGAGCTGAGAAAAGCTTTCTAGGTGCGCCCAGCGGTCAGGCAGAGACAATCACGGTCACTGTTAATGGCCGCTTGATGATTGCCCAGCGCATGGAGTTCGAAGGGGGGACGCTCACCGTTCGTACCGGTGCGGCCGCAGCAGTGAACTTCAACTTCACGCAGATGAAGTTCGCGCTCAAGCAGATCGCTGTCGAAGGAGCCACCGTTACTCAGGCGGAGATCAATCTGATGCGCAGCTTTCTCAAAGCTCCTCACTCGATGCCAGCCCCAGTCGCAAACTTGCTTGGCAAAGTGGTGAACGGCGATCTGGCCAACACTACCTATCGTCAAACCATCCTGGGAAACCTGCGAGCCAATTCTCCGAACATGCAATTAGATAAGCTGGTAAATAAATGGTTCGGCGGCGACGAACGGCCTCGAGCTCGTGACGCGAGCGGGACCTCTCTAAATTATGCCTATACCAACGGGGTGCTCTTCGGGCTGAATGGACCAAGACTTTTAGATATTGACCAGGGGGGGCTTGGTGACTGCTACTTGATGGCAGCGCTTGGCAGCGTCGCTGCGAAAAATCGGCAAGTTATTGAAGACATGATCATCGACAACGGTGACGATACCTACACCATCCGTTTTTTCAATGGAAACCAAGCTGAATATGTAACCGTGGATCGCTACTTGCCCGTGAATAGCTCTGGGAACCTAGTCTACGCACATGGTGGTCGGGCAGCGTCACTGTCAGCTCTGCAAGCGACCCAAAGTCCGATTTGGTTTGCCCTGATCGAGAAGGCTTTTGTAATCGCCTCCTCTTCAGGTTGGATTGAAGATCAGTCTCGCAGCAATGACTTTGGAGTTCCGGATGGCCTCGATGGGATCAACGGCGGAAATCCCAAGCTGGCACTGCAACATCTCTTGGGGCACGAAGTGCAGCGCAGCGATTTCGCGGTCTACGAAGAATTGGACGGCAACTATGTATTCCAACGCGAAGATACGAAGAATCAATTTTTGCAATTCAAGAATGAGATCCTAAAGCCAGGAAATGAGTATGCGATCTTAAGCACGACCAAGGAATCGGTGACTTCCGCCAAGCTCACCGAAAGCCACGCTTACGTCATCTTTGCCGCGGATAACAACGGACTGACGTTGTTTAACCCACACGGCGGACGCAATGCAGTTTTCCAGATCAGTTGGGGCGAAGCAACTGGCAACTTCAAGGCTTGGACTCGCTACTAATCAACCGACTGTAGTCTGCAACTAGGGCCCACCTCTCGTAGAAAAACTGAGCCGCGCGGTCTGTCGAGAATTTCACCGGCCCGCGCGGTTCGTGCGGGCGTAAGTTTCCAACTGGGAGATCACTCGCAAGTCGCTGATGATCTGCTGAATTCTTGAGGCTAACCCCACGGCCAAGGCCCAAGTCACGAGGCCGACGCCGCCG
Source organism: Pirellulaceae bacterium (assembly GCA_041739545.1). GTDB lineage: Bacteria > Planctomycetota > Planctomycetia > Pirellulales > Pirellulaceae > JBGSNR01. The sequence continues at coordinate 5,775 of JBGSNR010000091.1, forward strand.
AGAATTTTGAAGGTCCACGGAGATACGGGCTGCACGATCGCCATGGCGACAAGTGCGAGCGGCACCACCGCGAACGAGAGGCGGCTGTACCAGCCGGTACGCTGTTCTAGTTGCTCCAAACCTTGTGCGAACTGTGGGTCGTCATTTTGCAGGTCGATCATTCGCGGTGTCAGGCACTGAATGGAGTAGAGCGTGATGCAGAAGAATGCCAAAGTGACGGCAATCAGCCCACAAATTGATTGGGCAAAGAACCATTGCACATATTGCGTGACACCAAACTGCGGCAGGTCCGCACCCAAGTGCAACCAGAGCGGTAAGACCAACGAGGAAATCAGCCATTCGATGCCACTTACCCGTGCGGTGAATTCACCTGCGAAGAGTGACCGCCGCAAGGCATCCTTTCGGCGATCCTCATCTAACGTTGCCCCGAATGCTTGATCTCTTACCGCACGCAACAGCGGATAAATGAACCACACCACCGCAACCGTGCCAATCGCAAAGGCAATGGGATTGATCGTAACGATCTGCCAACTGAACATGTCTAAGACTCTCGGATCGTCCAATTGCTGCAGGCTTTCATAGCGGTTGTAGGCAATGTTCAGTACGGCCGCGATGGCATTTGGAGCAATTCCACACGCAACCAGCAGCGGCAACGGATGGCGGCCAATCCAATCCCAGATTGATGTTTGGGGCGGAAACTGAAGGTCAAACGATTTGGGCCAGCGGCTTAAATCCAACATGCGGCGCAATTTGCGGGCGGTCTCAATTCGCAACTCGCGCTGGGGCTCCAAACACTGCCGCAAGGTGAAAACCAAGCCACGCGGACAATCGGCAGACAATCGTTGCCATTCCTCTTCTAAGACTCCGGCACCGCGACGGATGGCAAGCTGCTCCAGTGATTTCGGCGTGAAATCAACCATTTGCGAATCGCGAAATGGGCGTTCCCCTTGAAGAAGTTCCCATAGCACGACCCCCAACGAGAATAGGTCGCTACGCGCATCAATGGCCTGTGACCCTAATTTGGAATGACCGAGATAAACCTGCAACTGTTCCGGGGACATATAGGCAAGCGAGCCGCCAAAAAACGCATCCGCCATCGATCCCGGCAGTGATCCACAACTGCTAATGTTGAAGTCGGCCAATTGAGGGCTTCCATCCGCTGCCAAAAGAACGTTGGCGGGTTTGATATCGCGATGGAGCACGTCGCGCGAGTGCGCGTGCTCTAGCGCGCTGGCGAGCCGCGCTCCGAGCCACGCCACAGCGCTGGTCCAGGAGATATCAGACAAGAATTCACGGGTTCTGGGATCTCCGGTCGGAACATCCGCATACTTCGCGCGATGTTCGTCGACCGATTCCAGAATTAACTTTCCATTTCGTTGAGATGCATCTGCCTGGTTAAATCGCTGCACTACATTTTGCAGCGAACCACCGGGAGCCCACTGCATGTACATCAGGTGCAGGTGCTGAGCGTCGAGCCGTCGTTGATCGTAAACGCGAACGATGTGGGGATGATCGAGTTGAGCCAGCGTTTGCGTTTCGAAACCTTCGTCGCAGGTTACTTTCAGGGCCAGAATGCGACCCAAGGAACGCTGGAGCGCCAAATAGACATTCCCAAAGGCGCCGCGCCCTAAAAACGACAAAAGTTCAAACTCATCCAACTTGGTCCCAGGAGTTAGCTCTGCCAGACGGCGCTGCCGAAAAGCGCTCGTGGCCGCCATCGTCTTGGAGTCGCGTAGCGCTTGAAGCAAACCCACATGAGCCGGGAAGCGTCCTCCGCTCGACTCGATTTCCACCACCTCACCGTGCTGCTTGCGAATCTGAAGTTCCTCGTAAACCAAATCGGCGGGGAGTTCTCCTGCGGCACCGAGTTCGGGAAAATCTTCGAGATATTGTTCCAGCGGTTTTCGCCAGGCTGCATTCGTCCAGCGCCGTTCCAGATCAAGTTTGATCAATTCAACGAGGGCCAGTCTTCGCAATTCAGGTGGCGCCCCGGGGAGAAAGGCACGTAATTCCGGCGGAGAATCAGAGGCGTCCCAGGCCTGCGCAAACTGATCCAAATGTCGGGTCAACTCGTCCCAGACAAGGGTCGTTCCGAGAGTAACACTCGATGAAATATCCGCGAGTGGTTTACGCTCCGGCATCGGGCTGCAACCTGAATTTGTTTGAAGTGGGGGAGTTGGTTCGAGATAACCACTAATCTACCCCGAATGACCATTGTTGCACTGCCCCAGATAATTTTCGGCCTATTGGCACGTCGCGAATACGCCTTGCCGCTAGACCTGCGAATTGATCAGACTCTTACAATAAATCCGATAGGTCTTGTACTTTTTAGCGCCTGTCGCCGCGATCGGCCCGTTGATCTCGTCATTGTCTTCCAGGGTCCAACCCAGTTCGGCCGCTGAAAATCCTGCCTGATTCACTCCGTAGTTGAAGGTCTCCAGGATAAGGCGCTCTAAAATTCCGCGACGGCGAAATTTGGGGTCGACCCCAATCAAGAGCAGGCGCCCCACCTTTACCCGACGGTAATTGTAGAACAGCCGCAGCAGGTTGATCGGAATTCCAAATCGGGTCAGCCTTCCCTTAAGTGGTCGAATGGCTTCGTTCAAATCGGGAAGGGTCAAACTTACCCCCACCACTTCCCCTTGGTGCTCTGCGAACAGCATCAACCCGGCCACGACAAAGGGGCGCAACTCGCTGGCCATGTACTGAAATTCGGCATCGCTCATCGCGACAAAGCCCCATTTGTCGGCGAAGGCTAATTCGAAGACCCGCTTCAGACGTTGTACTTCGTTCCAGAAATCACGTTGATTCGCAGCACGAATCGTAAATCCACTGCGCTTTTGCAAGCGATCAGCAATGCGACTCCATTTCTGATCCAGATTCAATTCACGAGGAAACCACCAGCAGTTCAAATCCTTGACCTTCTCCAGTCCCCACCCTTCCAGCAGCGGAGCGTAGTAGGGCCTACCGTGGTTCATCATGACCCGGGGCGGAGTATCAAACCCGTCAATCAAAAGTCCACAACTGTAGTTGGTCGAATAATCAATCGGCCCCATGATCTGTTGCCGGCCGCGTTCCTTCAACCATTGTGACGCCTGATTCAGCAGCGCGTGGGCGACGCGGGGATCGTTCGTCGATTCGAACATTCCAAAGCAGCCGATGGAAGTTCCATGGCGATGATTGTAGTGGGGATCATCACTAACCAAGACGCGTCCCACGACGCGGCCGCTAGAAATGGCAAGCCACGCTCTCGCCGAGCCATGTTGATAAAACGGATGAATACCAGGATCGATGAACCGCTGCCGTTCGTATTCAAGAGGCGCGACCCAGCTTGGATCGTCGCGATAGAGGTCATAGGTCATGCGGATGAATTGCCGACGCAAGTGTGGTGTGCTTGCCTCGACGATTTCCACAGGCGCGTTCATCTTGAAGGAAACAGTGAAGAGTGGATCGGCGGGAGATTGACAAAAGGGGGTGGGATTGATCCTGCTACATCGATTAAGACAGGGGACTGCGGCAGCCTGCCGCGCAGTATTACTATCATTCGACAGATTTGGCCGCCCCCCTCACCCTAATGTAGTGCGCCTACCTATTACGCCTTTCAAGGGCGAAACTATGGAAAATTGCCCGAAAAATCCGGGAACTCGGATGCCTGTTTCGATGTGAGGGAAGAGTGCCGCCCCAGCATCTCGAGAGAGATTGTTCCGTCCAGTTAACTGGGGGCAATACAGTCGCTTGAACGAAGAGCGCAGAAAGCGACTGAGCCGTTCTCCGTCTTTAAGAAAAAGCGGTGGCACTATGCTTCCGGAAGCGATGCCAGAAAACGAAAAGCGACTCCCAATGGAAGTCGCTTTTACAATTCAAGATCGGGACATCGTTTATCCCGTTCATCTTATCAACGAACCACCATGGGGTGGGCGTTTTTTGATTTTACCGGCAAAGCTTAGACAGGCTTTACGTTTTCGGCACATGGACCCTTGGGGCCACGACCTTCGGTGTAGGACACTTTCTGCCCTTCACGCAGTTCATTGAAGGTGACGCCTTGAACCGACGAGGAATGAAAAAACAAATCCTTGCCGCTTCCTGTGTTGATGAACCCAAAACCCTTGTCCGTCAACTTCTTAATGCTACCTTCGGCCATTGCTACTTTTCCTGAAATAAATGCCGAACCGCTACCGAGGGCATACTTCGCCGTACGATTGCTGTCCGTAAATGGATACCTTCGCTCACTTGCCGTACTGCTCGAAATTCGGTTGCAGGGGCATGCATCCGTTCTAAAACAGTGCAAAAATAGTTTTTAGCGAATTAAACAATCGCCAAAAATGCTTCGTTGCGGTACTGAAGTGAAACGAATCCTCAAATACCCTACCAGGGTTTGCGGGGCGCAACAAGCAGTAGCAGGGAAATGCTGGCACTATTCTTTACCGGAATACAACGGGTTCGAACTTGAAATCCCGTTCAGCGAACCGGAACTGCCTGGTATTGCCGTTAGAATAGGGCTGGTTCTAGCCCTAAATGCCACAACTGCCAGCCAAATTGAGGTTCTATATGCCCCGTCTTTCCTCCTTAGTCCTGCAGAATTCCGCGAAATCTCTGGGGTTTCTACTCCTGGCTTGGGGAGCAACTTCGATTACCGGGGCAGAGGAACCAAACCAAACGGCTGGGGGACAACCGGCAGTTATCCACGAGGCAGCGCCGAAAAAAGAGATCGCAATGCTGGCCTGGAATGTCGAATCGGGGGGAAGCGACCCTGCGATCATCTCCAAGCAGCTGACGGCGTTGGCTGGCTACCACATCTACGCGTTGTCCGAAGTGGAGCCCTCTGCATTCGAAACCTTCCGGGCTGCCTGCGGCAAGAATTTCAAATCGGTCAATTCAGCGTCGGGGGACAAAGATCGCCTGCAAATCATCTACAACGACGAAAAGTGGGAGTTGATCCGCAAGGCAGAGATGGATCGGTATCGAGACCATACGTTCAACAAGGGAAATTTGCGATCACCTCTGATGGCGCATTTTCGCAGCCGCACGGATAAGACCGAATTTATGGTCGTCGTGAATCACTTGGCTAGAGGCAATGAAAAATCGCGGAACGAACAGGCGATCGGCCTGCGCGAATGGGCCCGCGATCAATCTCTCCCCTGCGTTACTATCGGCGACTTCAATTTTGACTTCGACTTCGCCACCAAACGTGGCAATCAAGGGTTCATCGAAATCTTGCGAGACAACATCTGGTCCTGGGTCCAACCGAAGGAGTTGATCGACACCAACTGGTACGATCCAGACAAGGATGGAGTCGATAACTTTCCCGACTCGATGCTCGACTTCGCCTTCATCGCAGGGCCCGCAAAGACTTGGAAGCCGACGTGCCAGGTGATCGTGCGCGAAGGAGATTTTCCCGACGATGATAAAACCAGCGACCATCGACCGATTGAACTTAGGCTAGCACCATGAACCCGCTCCTGCCTGGACGATATCGACACTACAAGGGAAAAGAGTACCTGGTCCTGGGGATTGCGCGACACAGTGAAACCCAGGAAGCACTCGTTGTCTATCGCCAAGACTACGGCGATTATGCCTTATGGGTACGCCCCTTGGCCATGTTTCAAGAGACCGTGTTAGTTCAGGGCCAATCAGTGCTGCGATTTGAATTCGTGGCGGAGGAATAGCGCTGCATTCCTGCGTGAAACAACGGTTCATACGTTGTTTCACGATTCATGCGAACGCTACAAGCGGCTCAAGAGTTCGGATTTCTTGGCCGCAAACTCTTCCTGGGAGATGATCCCTTTTTGGTTGAGATCGGCCAGGCGTTCGATCTTCGAAAAGATGTCGGCTTCTGAGGCAGTTCCTCCTGAAGCATTCGAAGCTTGCGATGCCGACGTATTCGTCGGAGCGTAATTGTCCGGCGCGACGTACGGCGGAGCCGATCCATTCGGCGAGACTACCGGGAGACTGGCCACATTTACGGTACCGTACTGGCTCGAGAACGTTAGCGAACCGTCACCGTTTTGTTGCTGAGAAACGCCGCCGATTTGATGGTCGAGCGTATCGTAAATGGTCACCGTCCCGTTGATGTCGACAGCCAGGCGGCGTGCATTGGAAAAGTAGGCGTAACGTACATTGTTCTGGCCGCCACTACCGTTCGGACTTCCTAACTCGGCAGGCCACCAGGAACCAGAATTACCATATTGACCTGGCACAAACAGGCTGACCGAATTGCCGCCACCATAGCCCCCCTGTTGTTGCTGCTGACTGCTGCTCCCCTGCCAGTGCGAATTTTCGCTCGGGGGCGGCGGGGGTACAAAGGGCTGCTGGGCGAGAAGTTGCGATAATTCAGAGCAAAGATTGTCCACTTTTGCTTTCAAACCATGGTTGAACATATCTCCCACCATGGTCATTCCGCCGCGCATCCATTGCCCGCCGCCTCCCAATTCCTGAACATAGAACTGGGCCATGGTTCCGCCACCGTTGACGACAGCCTGCAGCATGCTCATGACCGCGTCGGTGCTCACGCCATAGCGTTGAGCCAGTTCATTGATTTTCTGCCAGCCTTGATCGGTGAGCGGTTGCACGTTCAAACTCCCTAAACTGAAGTGGCCCGAAATGCAGGGCCGTTAAAGACTGGCGGACGAAGCTTTTAAAATAAGACGTAGCGGCCGATTCAACAAGGAACCAACGGCAATAAGGCGAGTTAGCCCGTCTTTCGTAACCCAGCGATCTTTGCTTGGTTAAATGGTGAAGCCTGAAAGTCATGAACGGGACCGCGCTGGTTCTTGACAAATAATCATCCGCTTATGAGTATCAGGCTGCCGCTCGGTGAGACATCGTTGTCGCAAAGTATGCATCTGACCGCTTCCTGAACTCAATCAAAGTGCCCTGCAAGTGATGGCTTAGTTTCGATCCGCGTTTTTAGCTGTTTCCACCTCGACCCAAACATGAATTATTGCAACGCGCTAATATGTATCGTCTTCGTTCCCCTTTTGTTTGCAGGGTCACTTCTCGCCGAAAATCAAGACTTCGTGATGCGTCACGAGCAAGTCTTGGGCACTTCGCTGGAACTGCGCGTAAAGGAGACTTCGGCTGCCACGGCCAGCAGCATGGAGGAAATGGCTCTCTCCGAAATCGATCGCTTGGTAAAGATTTTTAGCCGGCACGATACGACCAGTGAATTGATGCGGTGGCAACAAGCTCCGAATGGCGCGCTGCGACCATCTTCGGAACTGATCGCCGTCTTACAACGGGCCGAACATTGGCGGCTGCAAACGGGTGGCGCATTCGACGTTCGCGCGGCTGCTTTGATGGACTTATGGAATGAGGCGGAGAAGGATCAACGGTCGGTAAGCGACCTTGATCGTCGCAGCGTTGTGCAGCGACTGGCGCAATCTCCGTACGAACTTCTTTCCCCCAGGGAGGTTCGTCGGCAAGAGTCGCTGCCGATCACGCTCGATGCATTGGCCAAGGGTTACATTCTGGATGCGGTTTGCGAGAAGTTGGGCGCAAACTTCCGTGACGTCCATGATTTTTCGCTGATGATAGGTGGAGACTTGCGCAAGATTGGCAAACTTCCACTACCGATCTCGATCACCGACCCCACGAACTCGGCCGAAGGTGCTTTACCGCTGGGAACCATTTCTGTCGATCGTCCCATGGCGTTGGCGACCAGCGGCAACTACCGACGTTACTACGAAATCTCGGGCCGGCAGTTTTCGCATATCGTCGATCCTCGTACCGGCTTCCCCACCGGTGAAGTTCAGAGCGCCACCGTGATCGCCCCAAGCGCAATGGATGCCGATGCACTGGCAACTTCTCTGTCGGTGCTGGCTCCACACGAGGGATTGGCGTTAGTCGAGTCCCTCGCAGACACTTCTTGCCTGCTGATCCTGACAGACGGTCGGCAAGTTGCTTCCCGCGCGTGGCCTAAGCTGGAAAACGCTCGCCCGGTGAAATTTGTAGCGAACGAAGCGGAAGAGGAAGCAAGAACCGGGCTCACGGTAAAATTCACGCTCAACCGGGCACAAAACGGTGGCCCTTACCGCCGGCCCTACGTCGCGATTTGGCTGGAGGACGCCGACGGCTATCCTGTTAAAACGGCGCTACTGTGGATGCTCACGGATCAGCCTGGGCCGAAGTGGCATCGCGATCTGACACGTTGGTATCGGAATGATCGCACGCGAAAGGAGCTAGAGAAAACCGATCTGATTGGAACGATCTCCGGTGCAACTCGCGGCCCAGGAGCATACGAAGCTCACTTCGACGGCACCGACAACGCCGGCAAGCCATTGCCCAACGGAAAGTACTTTTTGTGCCTGGAATCAGCGCGCGAGCATGGCAAGTATCAAATCATCCGGACAGAGATTGAACTGCAAGGGGAAGCGATTGCCCAGCAGGAGTTAAAGGAGTCGACCGAGATGAGCAAGGTCTCATACGAATATGTTCCTCCGGCGAGCGGTCCCGCGGCCGAGGAAAAATGACAACGAATGGAAGTCTTCAGCGACGTACGAAACGTAGTTGGTTCCAGCGCAGTGCGGGGCTGTTTCGTTGGTTGCATATCTACTTGTCGATGGCGAGTTTCACCTCCTTGATGTTCTTTGCCTTCACTGGCATCACGCTCAATCATCCCACCTGGTTTGGCGCTGCCGAGAATGAGTTGCGTGACACAGAAGGTGTGCTGCCAGCGGCGGCTCTCGCGGGTGACATCGACAAGTTGCAGGTTGTCGAGAAGCTGCGGGCCGAGCACTCGCTGAAGGGACAGGTCCAAGAGTTTAACGTCGATGAAGCCGAGTGCATGATCATCTTCAAAAGTCCCGGCTATGCAGCCGACGTGTTTATCGATCGCGCCTCGGGGAAATATACGATCACGGAGACAATCTCGGGCGCGATGGCGATCATGAACGACCTGCACAAAGGGCGCGATTCAGGGGCGGGCTGGAGTTGGGTGATTGATTTTTCGGCAGTGCTGATGCTGCTTGTTTCAGTTTCTGGCTTTGTGCTGCTGTTCTACCTAAAGAAGCGATTGGTCAGCGGCCTGGTCACCGCAATGGCCGGCACGATGTTGCTGATTGCTGCCTGGGTGTGGTTCGTCCCTTAGGAAGCATCTGCGTTATTCCCAGGCCGACCAATCGCGCTCAGCCAGTCCAAACGACATGGTCATTCCAGCGCCACCCGTGCCGGTGCGCACAAAGACTTGGGGCAGAGGCTCCGCGCCAAAGAATGGGGCGGCACGATACTTGGCGTAAATGCCATGCCAGCGTTCCTCGATGGTCCAGTCTGGAATGACAAGAATTTTCTGCAGTTCGCGGAGAATGAGATCGTCAATTAGCGTTTTGTCGAACGGTTCGATGTCGGCATCGTATTCGTGAGAGTCGCCGAGGATCACGCACCCCTCGTTGTTCTGCGAGGCCATCACGTGAATGCCAAAACGATCGAGTTCCGGCGTTTCCGTGGCTACGCGCTGTTTCACCGCAGCGAGACTGGGGCAGACATCAAAATTGTGATAATGTCGCAAGGTAAGCCCACTGGCCAGATGCGGACCGATTCGCCAATCACCGGCCTGCGGGCGAGTCTTGAGCATTTGCAGCTTGCAAACCTTCAGCCCAGCGTTTTCGAGTACTTCTGGGAACAGTGTTTCCAGATCAGCGCCGCCGCAAACGATGATGCGGTCGAATTCCCACGCTCGGCCGTTTGAGCTGCGAGCAGTCGTGCCATCGATGTTGACGACGCTGGTGCGAAACTCAAACTTCACCCCGAATTGAGTTGCCAGGAAGCCGGGAATTGCACGGATTGTGGCGGGTGGGTTGACGCAAACTTCAGTGGGGCTGAAGAGCCCACCCCGTAGATGCTGCGGATTGGCGGCGGGAGTTAGTGCCATCACTTCCGTAGCTGTGAGAAGCCGGCAGTCAAAACCGATCTTCGGCCCTAACTCCGCGAACTCTTGCAGCACCAAGAATTCATCCTCGCGATGGGCCAGGTGAATCGAACCGCAAGGGTTGGCCCAAATGCCCGACATTTCTGCCAGCTTCAACCAACGCTCTCGGCTGCGTAACGCCACCTGATGCCACTCGCCGGCGGGCTGACCAATCGGCCAGACCATGCCGAAATTTCGAATCGACGCACCGCTGGCATGCGCGGTACGCTCGAAAACAGTGACGTCGTGGCCACGCTCGGCTGCCGACCACGCGTGGGAAAGGCCGACGATTCCAGCACCGACGATTCCAACTCGCAACTTCATTAGCGTAACGTTCCTTTGAACTGCCTATCGGCAAGCGGCTAACGCTCGATCCACATACGCCGCATAGTGAGCGAGCGGGGGCGTTTCTAATTGCGGCACTTTTGCGGCTTCGTCCCAGCGACGAAGCGCGACTGCCGATTCAAAAAACGGATGGGCCCGAAACTCCTCGGCTTCGGTTTCACTCATAGGCCCCCCTTGGAGTTTGAGACTTAAGAGTGAAGGGGGGCTGAGCTGTTTGAGGTAGTGCTCGTCAGCCTGGCACAGATAGCGCTTGGCCGCCACGTGAAGGCGAACCGGTTCGACAACGGCGGGACCAAAGCGGCTTTCGAGCCAACGTGCCGCCAGTTCTTCGTGAGCGTCATCGATTCCATGGTCCGGCGCATCTTCCGGCAATGCATGTAGCAAGTGACCGACATCGTGTAGCAGCGCTGCCGCAATCAAGCTTGCATCCGCGTTCGCTCGTTCAGCAAAGAAGGCGGCCTGCAGTGCATGCTCTGCCTGAGTAACCGCCTCCCCACCGTACTGCGAACCGCCACGGGCATGGAATAACTGCAATATCTCTTGCGTAACCGGATCGATCTCGGACGAAGGTTTAGAAGTCATTTTAAGGTCGCGTTAAGGCGAAACGGCCACTGTCGATGATGGAGTATAGTAATTTTTCAAGGAACAAAAACCGGCGATCGGCGACCGAGCGAAACTTCATGAATAAGATCAGATCGGTCGATTCCAATGCCTTGTCGAGTCCCCCCGCGCATGACTGGTGGTGGACTGCCTGGGCGGTTTTCGCAGCGTTTGGGGCCTACTTCTGCATGTACGGTGTTCGTAAGCCGTTCACCGCCGGCACCTATGGGGACTTCGTCGTTGCCGGTTTCGGATTCAAGACGCTGCTGGTCACTTCCCAAGTAGCCGGCTACACCCTTTCGAAGTTCATCGGCATCAAAATCGTGGCCGAGATGCCCCCGGCGCGACGAGCATTAACGATGCTCGCTTTGATTGGCTTCGCAGAACTGGCGCTAGTGCTATTCGGTATTGTTCCCCGCCCTTGGAACATCGCCTGTCTGTTCTTGAATGGTTTGCCATTGGGAATGGTGTTTGGGCTGGTGCTCGGATTTCTGGAAGGAAGGCGGTTGACGGAACTATTGACGGCCGGCTTGTGTGCCAGTTTTATTTTGGCGGATGGGGTGACGAAATCGGTCGGCGCCGAGTTGCTGCAAATAGGGGTGCCTGAAGATTGGATGCCGGCCGCTGCGGGAGCCGTTTTCTTGGTCCCCTTTTGCATCTTCGTGGCAATGCTTTCCAGAATTCCGCCTCCCGATATCCAAGATGTCGAAGCCCGTAGTGAACGATCTGTGATGAGTGCGAACGACCGCTGGACATTTCTAGGACGTTACGCGGCCGGATTGATTCCGCTGGTGTTGCTCTATCTGGCCGTCACCATTGTGCGGAGCATTCGCGCGGACTTCGCTCCGGAAATATGGAAGGGCTTGGGGGACGAATCTGGTTCCAAGGTCTTTTCCCAGTCGGAAGCAATTGTGGCCCTGATTGTTTTGGCCGTGAACGGCTGCGCGGTACTGATTGCCGACAATCGTCGGGCATTTTTCACCTCATTGGCGACCTGCGGGGCAGGAATTATCTTGTTGGCTTTTGCGGTGGTTATGCAGCAGCAACTCGGAGCGTTTGCCTTCATGGTGTTCGTCGGCTTGGGTTTGTATCTGCCTTATGTCGCCGTGCATACAACCGTTTTCGAACGACTGATCGCCTTGACGAGGGACAAGGGCAACCTTGGCTTCTTGATGACCTTCGCCGATGCGTTCGGATACTTGGGCTATGTGGCAGTCATGCTCTGGAGCAACTTTGGCCCACGAGGTGGTAATATGCTGAACCTGCTGACTACTGCCTGCTGGGCCACCATTGTTGTGTCGACCGTCTGCCTGCTCTTCGCCTGGCAGTTCTTCGCGGGAGTTCAGTCGGCGGTGATTGAGTTGAAACCAGCCAAGGTTCCCGAATGAAGTCCTCTTTAGCAGCAGTTTTTGACGGCATTGCAGGACAAGTAGTACTGCAAGAAATCCCCACACCGACACCTCAAACGGGCGAAGTGCTCGTGCGAGTGGTGGGCTGCACTTTATGCGGCAGCGATCTGCATTCGTTTGATGGTCGCCGTAAAGTTGCCGTACCTACAATTCTGGGACATGAAATCGTCGGGGAGGTCGTCGCCAGCGGTGACGCTGAATTGCCTCACGATCTATCGGGCAACCCGATGAAACTCGGCGACCGTGTCACTTGGGCAGTGGTGGCAAGTTGTGGCGAATGCGATCTTTGCCAGCGGGATCTGCCGCAGAAGTGTCGCCAAGCCACGAAGTACGGTCATGAAGCCATGCGGCCGGGACGAGAACTGCTGGGCGGGTTGGCAGAGCATTGCTTGCTCGTCCGGGGGACGGCAATGATTCGAATTCCGCCAGAACTCCCCCTCGAAGTGATCTGCCCGTCAAGTTGCGCCACGGCTACGATCGCGGCGGCACTCGAAAATGCCGGCGACTTGAGAAATCGAAACCTGTGTTTGTTTGGGGCCGGGATGCTGGGTCTAACCGCTAGTGCGATGGCTCGTGCGGCGGGAGCGAAAGAGGTTGTGTGCGTTGATCCGGTCGCATCTCGTCGCGAGCGTGCGCTCCATTTCGGTGCGACGAAGGCCGTTGCTCCGGCAGATTTAGCAGCGGCCGCTGCCGAAGTGGTCGGCGACCTGGGATTCGACGTGATCCTGGAACTATCCGGCAGCAACGCTGCTTTTCACGCCGCCTGGCCCCTGTTGCGGTTGGGGGGAACCCTGGTTCTAGTCGGCTCGGTTTTCCCCGGCGAGCCAGTTCCAATTGCCATGGAACAGATCGTTCGTCGGCAACTGACGATTCGCGGCATTCATAACTACGCGCCACGACATCTGCAGCAAGCCGTTGATTTTCTGGCTGCAAACCATTCGCAATTTCCGTTTGCAGAACTTGTCACCGAGTGGTTCGATCTAAAGGACGTCGCCCAGGCATTCTCGCGCAGCGGTGGTGAAGCCATTCGCATCGGAGTGCGCCCTTAGGGCTCGGCTTCCGCATCCTCTTCTGGCGTTTGCACCGAATGCTCCTGACTTGCCGGACCTTCAGCTGAAGTCATCATTTGCTGCAACACGCGGACGTCTATTTTCTCACTCAGGAACTGACCGTTCCCACCGACAAAAGTTGCGTTTACTCCTCCCAGATGTCTGGACGACGGCCGGGCGAACGCAACGCGGCCGTCGCTTTGTCCGGCTTGTTGATTGATAGCGAGGATAGCAGGAGTCGAATCGTTCCAAACAAAACCCAACTCGTGCTCGGCAACACCACTCCACAGCCCGGCGTCGATATTCTCAGCCAGCAAGAGCGTATAGGATTCGCCGTCATGGTCGCGAATAAAATCGATCGTCATTCGCTGCTTGTGATCGCGCGTGTAATCCAGAAAGACGCCATTGCGCATTTCGTCGGGAACTTCATCCCCGGCGAGCATCTGCCTATCGGGCTTGCCGGCATTGACCACATAAGACATCCAACCGTTTCGTTCGTTCCCAGCTGGAATCATGCGTGGATCTTCGGGGCACAAGAATTCTGCAATGAAGTCCGACGTTGCGTTTGCATTGGTGGCCTGGCTTTGACGATATCGGTCGAAAGCTTCGCCTCGCGGACCGCGCAGGCTTGAGTCGAGGGGGACCTTGCCCGACTGTTCCGCATCCGTCAGCGGACGACCAATCCATGGAAGGATCGTGGCCCCCCAGCTTAACTTTCGTTGTTCATTCTTGGTACCACCTTGCAGCCAACCGGGAAACTCACCTTGAACAAGCTTGTGAACGTCAATCGCGCGTGACAACACCAACTGCTTTTGTTCACAACGGGTGCGCCGCGCTTGAGTCGTCGTGCGGCTCAGCCAGAGGATTAGGAGCGAGCCGCCAAAAAAGATGATGGCGACCACCAACAGCAGGTCGAGTCGGGAATAACCCCCCCGCGAGCTATTTTCGGGAATCGGTTGACCCGTGCACTTCCAGAGTCGATGATAACCATCCTTACAAAGATCCATCTCATCGTTGTACCCTCTCCCACGGTGATCATGAACCAGTCCTCTAGTTCCGTTCCCGGCAATTCAAGTGCTTCGACTCATCCACCGGCTGGTGATACGGGCGCACCGTATCCTGGCTCGAAGCAAATGCCGCAGTGGACGCTCGGCGAATTGCCCGATGCGCCGAAATTCACCTGGAAAAACTGGATCGCTATGATTGGCCCGGGGCTGGTGATGGGGGCTGCTGCGATCGGTGGCGGCGAATGGACCCTCGGGCCCAGTGTGACCGCGAAGTACGGCGGGGCGATGTTGTGGCTGGCTACCCTCAGCATCATGTTTCAGGGTTTTTATAACATCGAGATTTGCCGGTACACCCTGTACAGCGGCGAGCCGATCTTCACGGGAAAATTTCGCCTGCTGCCGGGCCCAATCTTTTGGGTCTTCCTGTATCTGCTGGTCGACTGGGGCTCGTTCTTTCCCTATCTCGTCACGAATGCCGCTGTACCACTTTATTCGCTGGTAATGGGGGAGTTGCCGCCGGCAAAAATGGTGGACTACAGTCAGCCCTGGTGGATTCACAAAGGGCTGACACTGGGGCTGTTCTGCTTGATGTTGCTCCCCCTCGTGTTTGGCGGCAAAGTTTACAACTCGCTGAAGGCCGTTATGTCCTTCAAACTCGTTTATGTGCTCGGCTTGCTGCTGTTTCTGGGCATTTTCTACACCAGCTTGGATAGCTGGGGGGAAATCGTCTCGGGCTTTTTTCAATTTGGCAACTTGCCCGTGAAGACTCCGGGAGATGCCCCTGCCAATACGTTGCCGCAAGTGGTGAACGGCTTCTCTTACTTCTTTGAGTTCGGCACCCTGCCGGATATTGATTTTAGTAAGGTCGCTTACCTGTGTGCTCTCGCGGCAATTGCCGGGAACGGTGGTTTGACCAACGCCCCAATCAGTAATTTCGTCCGCGATCAAGGCTGGGGGATGGGACAACAAGTGGGTGCGATTGCGAGCATGGTCGGCGGACGCGGCATTGAGCTTTCGCACGAAGGCAAAGTATTTTTGATCAATACCAAGTCGCTCGAACGGTGGCGTCGCTGGCTCTGGCATGTAGTGCGGGAGCAACTTTTTGTGTGGCTCCCGGCTTGCTTTGTAGGGGTCGCGTTGCCGAGCATTCTTTCCGTGCAGTTCGTGCCGCGCGGGACCGAAGCAGGGGATTGGAATTTGGCGACCATGACGGCGGAAGGGGTGTCGCAGGCCGTGCAAGCTCCACCCACAGACGTGCTGGCCGCTCATATCGGTTTGGACTCGCTCCTGGGCTCTCCCGGTGTCGGCTGGATGTTCATGAAGCTGATTCTGTTCTGCGGCTTATTGGTCCTGCTCACCAGCGGCATCACCACGGCAGACGGCTTTATTCGCCGGTGGGTCGATCTGATTTGGGTCGGACTCCCGCAGTTGCGGAAGATGGAAAAAACGGCCATTCGCTATGTCTACTTCAGTGTGCTCATCTTCTACTTCCTGGTCGGCTTCACCATGCTGTTGTTGCCTCAAGCGCCAGGGGTCGTTACCAAAATTGCCACGACGGGCTATAACTTTGCGCTCGCCTTCAGTAGCTGGCATGCGTTGGCGGTGAACTTGATTTTGCTGCCGAAAGAAATTCGCCCCAACTGGTTTTCGCGCATAGCGCTCGTCTTCAGCGGCATCTTTTTTCTGACACTTGGTGTGATGTCGGCCTGGCAACTCGTGTCGCAGATGACGGCACAGTAGTCGAGGCAATCGTTCTCAATGTCCACCATCCGACACCTGCAGGCCCGTGAAGTTCTCGACAGTCGCGGCAAGCCGACTGTCGAGTGCGAAATCACCCTTGAAGATGGTCGCCTGGCACGAGCGATTGTTCCTTCGGGGGCCAGTACCGGGCGTGCCGAAGCACACGAACTGCGGGACCAGGATCCTCTGCGTTATGACGGTGATGGCACGTTGCGGGCGGTGCAGTATCTGCGGGAAACCATTGCACCGGCACTCATCGGTATCGACCCCACCAAGCAATCGCTTGTCGACCAGACGCTGCTGCAACTGGATGATTCACCGCAGAAGACGATGCTCGGCGGCAATACGCTTCTAGCCGCTTCACTTGCCACCGCGCACGCTGGGGCACTAGCACAGAACCTGCCGTTGTTCGCTTGGTTGGCAAAACTATGGCAAGCGGAGGCAACCCGGCAACAAGTTCCTGCCGATCGCATCCTTTCGCCCCGCATGCCCCTCCCGATGATCAACATGATCTCTGGCGGCAAGCACGCGGGGGGAAATCTCGACTTTCAAGACATTCTAATTCAGCCGGTTGGCGCTCCCGATTACCGCACGGGGTTGGAATGGACCGTGCGAGTATACCGTCGCCTCGGCGAACTTTTGACTGCTGCCGGTTATGAAGGGCGGTTGGTTGGCGATGAAGGAGGGTACGGACCACGTTTGCCCTCCAATCGCGCGGCAGTCGAATTCGTCCTTCAAGCGATTGAGCATGCGAAACTCCGTCCCGGCGAAGACGTGAACTTGGCGCTCGATGTTGCAGCCACCCACTTCCTACGAGGCGAAACGTATCATCTCGCTGCCGAACAAGGGCGCGGATTGACCCCAGCCGAAATGATCGACCGACTCGAAACCTGGACGAGCGAATTCCCCATCGTCAGCATTGAGGATGGCCTGGCGGAGGACGATTGGTCGGGCTGGCAGTCCCTCACAACGCGGCTTGGTGCGCGCGTGCGTCTCGTCGGCGACGATCTGTTCGCCACAAATGAAGTCCGCGTGGCCCGCGGCATTCGCGAGGAGGTTGCGAACGCGGTGCTCATCAAGGTGAATCAAATCGGGACTCTTTCGGAAGCGTTGGCAACGATGGCTTTGGCTCGTCGCCACGGCTATGCCTGCATCGTTTCCGCGCGCAGTGGTGAAACAGAGGACAGCACCCTGGCGGATCTCGCCGTCGCCACCGCCGCAGAGGGAGTTAAAATCGGCTCGGTCGTCCGCAGCGAGCGACTTGCCAAGTACAATCAGTTACTACGGATTGAAGACCAGATTGCCACGCGCTAAGGGACGAAAATCATCGTCTGGCCGCGAAAACTCGAGCCAAGTCACCCAGGATGAACGATCACCCACCGCCAGAGGTTCCCCCAAACTCGCTCGAATTCACGGCTGATCCGCCTGACCAACCCGAAAAAATTGGTCAAACGCTGGCAGAAGTCGCGCCGACCGAACTTTCCGAGAGCGACGATGCGGGGCACTTCCCTTGGCCTCGATTCCGGCTGCCGCTAATCTTGTTTTTGGCAACGTTGGTTTCGACCTTTTATCGCGGTTTCCGCCACTGGATTCCCTGGGAAAGTCTCGGCATTGGTGTCGACGGTGCGCTGGTGGAACCGGCACTTTATGACCCGATCTACTTCAGCGGCATTCAGATTCGTCGCGACCTGCTGATGAATCTGGACGATGGCTTGATCTATATGGCCGGCATTGTCGGCATCTTGCTCGCCCACGAATTAGGACACTTCTTCGCGACGCGAATCTACCGTGTCCCCGCCACCTGGCCTCTTTTCATCCCGATGCCTTTCTCGCCGATCGGCACGATGGGAGCCGTCATTTTAATGGACAATCGCAAGGCCGACCGGAAGATGATGTTCGACATCGGTCTGGCTGGGCCTCTCGCAGGTTTAGTTGTGGCTGCTCCCCTGATGGCGATCGGGATGATGCAATTGGATCTCGACGTGCCGCCGCAAGGGACGGAACTTGATATGCCGGTCATTGTTCAAGCGGCACTTCCTTACTTTCAACCCAAGTATGAGGCCGGCGCGTACATCGCCATGAATCAGATCAGCCCGCTGTTCATGGCAGGCTGGGTTGGGTTTCTCATCACTGGCTTGAATATGCTCCCGGTCGGTCAACTCGACGGAGGGCACGTCACCTACGCGCTCTTTGGGAAGGGGGCACACATGATCGCGCGGATCTTCATGGGGGGCGTGTTCGCGGTCATGGCCTTTAGTTTCTATCAAGACTTTTACGGCGGAGGCTCAACGCCCTATTACCAATGGCTGCCGATGGCGATCCTCGTTTACTGGATCGGCATCGAGCACCCGCCGACCGCCGATGACAGCGTTCCGCTTGGAACGGGACGGATGATCCTTGGCATTCTCTCGCTCGCCATCCCGCCGCTGACGTTTGCCCCGGCGCTGTTTGTGATGCGGTAAAACTAATTTGGTATCACTTCGCCGCGTAACAAATCTTCCGCCGTCTGTCGCGCGCGAACCAGGAACGGCTTCCCGTCCTTGATTAAGACTTCGGCGGCCAGTGGTTTGGAGTTGTAGTTCGACGCCATCACAAATCCGTACGCGCCGGCCCGCTCGATCACCATATATTCGCCGACTTCTGCGATGGGCAAGGATCGGCCGCAAACGAAGCCTCCTTCTTCCTGCGTGAAAATATCTCCCGATTCGCACAGCGGTCCACCAACCACAACGCTTTGATGGGGCCGGGACAAATTGCCGTCCTTCGGTACCACCGACATCGGATGATACGCCCCGTACAAGATCGGCCGAGCCAGGTTGTTGAAACCGGCGTCGAGCAGATAAAAGGTGTTGTTCCCCATTTTCTTCACCGCCCGAATTTCGGTGATTAAATAGCCGCTTTCGGCGACAAGATAACGTCCCGGTTCGATTTCGAGCGTTAACTTGTGACCTAGTTCCTGCGCGAGTTTGTTTCGCAAGCCGTCCCACAGTTCAAAGTAGCGATCAAGATCAACATACTCCTGCCCTTCGCGATAGGGCGTGGGCAATCCGCCGCCGGTGCTGATTGTCGTTACCGAACGACCAACATGGCGGACGACCCGTTCCATCGCCCCGCAAACTTCGGCCAGATGTTCGAAGTCAGTGCCGCTGCCGATGTGCATATGAATGCCGGTCACCATCAGTCCGGCGCGATCTGCCCGCTGCAGGCAGTCGTCGAGATCGGCGTGCCAAATGCCGTGCTTCGATTGCTCCCCGCCGGTGTTCGTCTTCTGGCTATGCCCGTGGCCAAAACCTGGATTGATGCGCAGCGTGATGTTCCGCCCCGGAGCCACGGCGCCCAGTTGATCGATCATGTCTGGCGAACCGCAATTGACCGGGATGTTGTACTTGACCACCAGGTCGAGGGCCTCGCGATCAAAAATATCAGCGGTATAAACGACTTCCGGATGAGGCTGGCCGAACTTATATCCCGCCTTCTGGGCCCGGGCGATTTCGCCGGAACTGACTGCATCGACCACCACGCCGTTCCGCCGGCAGAGGTCCAAGATCGCGATATTGGAACAAGCCTTCTGGGCGAAGCGAATCACATCGAACTTCTTCAGGTCGTTGATTCGCTCGACAATCTTGGCAGCGTCGTAAACATAGGTCGGCGTGCCGAACTTTTGGGCGAGATCCGCGACTGCAACGCCAGCGATGGAGGTGCGAGAAGTGACGAACGGTTCCGAAACAGGCATGTGGGGCTCCGCAAATTGATGTCTAAATGGTTCGTTTTATTCTGACGCTCAGCATGAAACTCGCCAAGCGGACACTCTGTCCCCAACCGAAGTTCTGCCGTAGTTTACGGCGAAGAGACAACTTTTGAGGTCTGTCCTGATCGCCTTGGGAATAGGCTTTCGCCGCAAAAATTTGACTGCAGGACCATCCAGGGGTGGAAGTGCATGCCCTTTGTGGGTGACAATTGGGTGAACACGGCAGCGGCGCGCTGTCGACGTTCGTTCACATCGCTCTCTCACAGGAATACGCTCGATGACCCACCTCAAACTAGGTTTCATGCTGTTCGCATTAACGGCCATCCAGGCTCCAAAACTTTACGCTGACGAAAAGCACGCTGATAAGGCACACATGGCTCCCACGGCTGCTGTGGCAGTGATGGCCGCAACCAAAGGAAACAAGGTGGAAGGAACCTTGATGCTTAAACAGTTCGAAGGGTACGTGGAAATCACGGGGACAGTCAGTGGGTTAACTCTCGGGAAACATGGCTTCCACGTCCATGAGTTCGGCGATCTTCGCGATCCCGAGGGAAAATCCGCGGGTGGGCATTACAATCCAACGGGTGCTCCGCACGCTGGTCCCCACGATGCACATCGCCATGCTGGGGATCTGGGAAATATCGATGCAGATGACAAGGGAGTTGCCACCGTCAAAATCAAGGCCGAAGGACTAGAGGTGCATCACGTTCTTGGTCGTTCGTTGGTTGTCCATGCCGGCCCAGATGACCTGAAAAGTCAGCCTGCCGGCGATTCCGGGCCGCGAGTTGCCGTCGGCGTGATTGGCGTGCAGATGCCGGACGCAAAATAGTTCGTCGGTTCCCGATCGGGATGACTTAGTAATCACGAATTTAACTTCAGGCGCGGCTCTGTCTTTCAGCAGCCGCGCCTGCTTTTTTTGAAGCTGAATTCGTTAAGTCCGAGACTAAGACTTGGCGACCGTCGCCGTCCGAAAATGGGGCGCAGCAACATCCGCCTTCACTGCTGTCGCGACATCTGCGGGAAGATTCTCCAGAGGTTCGCCCAGTACGAGCGATTTCTGCCAGTCGACCGCCAACATCAGGGAGTTGATCCCCGAGCCGATGCCGAGCAGTCCAAGTTTGTGACCTGGCTGGATCGCGCCGACTTGCATCCCAATCGCCATCGTGGTGGGGAGAGCGGCCGAACCGGTATTGCCGAGCCATTGCAGCGTGGCGAAATCGCGATCGAGCGGGAGATGCAGTGATTCGAGCATCAGCTTGCGGTGCGTGCTCCCTACCTGATGGCAAAACGTGCGGTCCAGGTCGGCCGGTTCCCAGCCACTCTCTTGGACAAATTGATCAAACGTTGCGACTCCCGTGGAAATTCCTTGCGCCATGAGGGCTTCGGAATCGGTCGCCATCAAAATTCCTTCCGCACCGGCCACACTTCGATTGCTTCCCTGGCAGAGTTCGTGATAGTCCGTATGAGCGCGAGCAGCTGCCGCGGTCAGGCGATTTTGCGTGCGGCTTAAGTCGCGATGCGTCAGCAGAATCGCGCAGCTTG
This sequence comes from Pirellulaceae bacterium, assembly GCA_041739545.1. Classification (GTDB taxonomy): domain Bacteria; phylum Planctomycetota; class Planctomycetia; order Pirellulales; family Pirellulaceae; genus JBGSNR01. The sequence continues at coordinate 27,116 of JBGSNR010000091.1, forward strand.
CCGAGCCAATCGTCAGCGAGGCAATCGCCAGCTTGATGTCGTTGCGGGTGAGATTCGTATCGCTATTGAGTTGACGAATCGTGCTTTCAACGAGCGTTCGGCCATTCTCCGTTCCCACCACAAGCCCTGACCGCACCACGCCAAGTTCAATCAGATTGGCGATCTGCACCACGCCATTCAGAATTCCTAAGCAAGCATTGGAAACATCGTAGACCTGGCAGTCTCGACGCAAATTTAAGTGGTAGTGCACTCGGCAGGCAGTCGCCGGTTCGAGCTGATCGCGACAGACGGAGCCATGAATCAAGACGCCGATTTCGTTGGGGTCGATCCCGGCCGCTTCGATGGCACGTTGCCCGCTGAGCAGGCTCGGATCGCTGGGGAGGGTATCGGCCGACCAAAATCGCCGTTCCCGGATGCCAGTCATCAACTCCAGACGACCTTCGGGCAGACGCAGCCGACTGTAAAGCGGTTCAAGCCGACTTTCGATTTCAGTGCTGGTGACAATCTCTGCCGGCAACGAGTAACCAAAAGCTTCCAGGCAGACGTTTTGATAGCGCATGAGACGGTCTTACGAGTCACCAACGAAAGCCCAATTTTAGGCGGGATCTATTGTTTTAAGAAGGGCCAAAAAACGCGAACGTCCCCCGATTTTCGAGAAACCGGGGGACGTTAGACGATGAACATCTCGGCGACTATCGAGGAGATACTCTTATTCTTTGACCACGATGAATCGGGACCCCTCGGCCGATCGCACCAGGAGCAAAACTCCCTTCGACAGCGAGACATCCTTCATCGCGGCCGAGAATTCTTCCACGGTTTTCACCGGAGTGCGACCCACTTGGGTGATCACCTGCGAAGACTGCAAACCGGCCTTTTCTGCAGGGCTTCCTTCGGCCACATTCACAATCACCACGCCCTCCGCCTTTTCCAAGCCAAGCGTTAAGGCGACGTCGTCCGTCAGGGTAGCGACTTCCAGGCCCAGAGATTGGAACTCCTGCCCTTTGATCGCTCCTTCCGTCTGGGGGGACGAAATTGGTTCATCAAAACTTGCCGGCCGTTCGCGGACCTGCACCGTTAAGGAAACTTCTTTCCCCTCACGAAGAACTTTCAGCGCTTGCTCGCTACCAAGTGTCGACCGACTCACCAAGGCTTGCAAATGGCGCGGGCTGGTGACTCGCATCCCGGCAAATTCCACAATCACATCTTGCGACTTCACCCCCGCCTTCGCGGCCGGTGAATCTGCTTGCACGTCGGTGATGAGCGCACCGGTGGGACGATCCATCCCCAGTTGATCGGCCAAGGCCTGATCGACTTCCTGAATCCCTACGCCGAGGAAAGCCCGATGCACGGTGCCGTCCTTCAGCAATTGAGGCACAACCCATTTCACCACGTTGGCAGGGATCGCAAAACCGATCCCTTGGTAGCCGCCGCTGGTGGTGGAGATGGCCGTATTGATGCCTACGATTTCGCCGCGCAAGTTCACAAGCGGACCGCCGCTGTTGCCGGGGTTAATGGCAGCATCGGTTTGCAAAAATTCTTCGTGCTTGGTGATCCCGATGCCTCGATTCGTCGCGCTGATAATCCCTTGCGTGACGGTGTCTTGCAAGCCAAACGGCTGGCCGAGCGCTAACACCCAATCACCGATTTGCATTTCATCGCTATTCCCTAGCGTCGCCGTTGGCAGATTGCTGGGATTGCCCGCTAGTTTCAGAATGGCTAGGTCCGTCCCCGGATCAGTCATCACATCCTGGGCTTCAAAGGTTCGTCCATCGTGCAAACGGACGACAATTTTTCCCCCACCGGCAACCACATGGTTGTTGGTTAGCACGATCCCTTTGGAGTCAATCAGCACTCCCGATCCACTCGATTGCGAGGGGCTTATTCCGCCGCGCGGCATTTCCTGCAAGCCTGGCATATCCTCGAAAAATCGCTTCAGCAAGGGATCAAGATCTTCCATCCCCGGTGGCAATCGCTGTCCTCCACGTGGCCTGATGTTCTGCTTCACCGGCTGTACTTCACCGGTGCGTTGAATCGAAACGACGGCGGGTAGTACTTTTTCAGAGGTGGCGCGAAATGCTTGCGAGAGCGCATTGGCGTGCGTCACCGCTTGGTCCGGAACGACGGGCGAACTGGCAACCGTGGGTATTGCATTTGGTTGCTGTTCGGCCGTTGACTGGTGAGACCAAAAGAATAGTCCACCGCTTACAATTCCCAGGGCCAAGACACCGCTAAATAGCAGCGGCAAGCGGGCGGCCCCATGCCCTTTCTGTTCGTAAATTCGTCTCATGCTTTTGCTCCTTGTACAAAGATCATATGAAAACGACAGCTGATTGCCGCCGAAATGGCAGACTCAGACTGTTGCGGGAATTATTTCGCAGAAGGCGTGCCAATCAAGCCTTCTGCGGGAATCTGCAGGCACATTTTTTTTTAAGATTCTAGGCTGGTTCGCGGTCGAATTTTTTCGCCGAACCAACCGTGTCGCAGTTGCGTAACAAGGGGTTTGCGCTGCCGCATTCGCCCCCAGTTATCGGCCTGACGTTTCGCTGGCTGAAGATAGCTGCTCTTGCAGGTGCTGGACTAATGCCTGGGCGCTTTCGAGTTCGCTCGGCTGGAACATCGGGGAATCGAACCGGCCGATGTGCTTAATTTTTTTCGCAGCCAAATCTTCCCAAGATTTGTCGTTCACCAGATTCCAAACGGCAAGTTGCACCACGCGCTGATTCACCCCTTTCTTTCCCAGTCCAGCAACGGCGGCGATAGCACGCGCGTCGGTGGTGTAGTCGGCCAGGGGCTTCAGCTCGTAGACAATGCGAGTGCTCGGCTCGGGCTTCCCATGTTCGAGACAGACGCAAGCGAGACGGACCTTGATCTCTCGGCCGGCGGGAATGTTCATGAACGGGTTACCGAACGGAACGTTGTTATTGTTCTGTTGACCTCCCGGCAGGCCGATCGCCTGAGAGTTGTTTCCCCCATTGTTATTGTTTCCAAATGGATCGTTGGCTCCTGGAAACAGACCGTTGCCGGGCTGAGCTGCAATCGGTGCAGCCGCCAGTGCCGCCGGCATCTCTAACCGCAGTGGCTTCTCGGAGAGATTGCGAACCAGCAAGTTGACGACCTTCGAGTCGCGCGGAATCACGCGAACTTCGGCTCGCCCCGCTTCGATTGCCGCAAAAAGTTCAACGGCAGGGGGTGTAGGTTCGGGCGTTGCGCCGAAAACGGAACGTCCACAATCAGACAGGGTGCCGAACAGGCCTACGACAAAGCATGCAGCGACCAGCGGTCGCAAAGTGAAAGAAGCCAGCATTGTAAATCCTCGTGTCGGACGTTCTGGCTGAACGGTGCCGACCATGCCCCTGGCTTACTGGCAAATTAACGGTTGTCGCTGGCCATTGCAAGCTGGAATGGCTTAAACTAACGCAATACTCCTCTTTTGGTTCGAAAATCGTTATGACTCTGCAGCGGGATACACTCGCTAAGGATCGTCGATCATGAATCATCCCATTTCGCTTGATCGCAATCTGCTCCTCACGCTCCCGAACGGTTTGAAGTTGCAACTAGATTCGCCGGCGCAGCGCTCGTGTGCCAAGTACATCGCCCGCGAAATCTTTCGCTGGCATATTTATCATCGCGTCGGCTATGAGCTGCGCCCGCAAGATACGGTCGTTGATCTCGGCGCCAATGTTGGGGTCTTTGCCTTGTGGGCCGCCCCTCAAGTTCCGCACGGACGGGTCATCTGCATCGAGCCGACCCCTGCCTTGGATGCCTTGCAGCAAAGCCTGGGGCTGAACGATCTGACGAACGTCACCCTGATTCGATCGGCCGTGAGTGACCAGCGGCAGCCGGTGGAACTTGTCTACTATCCAGCCTTCAATGGGATCACCCATTCCGTCGCCTTCACGCCGTCAGCAGTGGGTCAGTTCTTGCTCAAACTCTTTCAGCCGAATCAAGCCCGGCCCGTTCGCATCACTTGCGACGGAGATACGCTGCCAGCGCTCCTTGCCGCGCACGATGTGGAGCAGGTCGATTTTCTGAAGATCGATTGCGAAGGTGCGGAGTACGTTCTAATCGACTCCCTGAGCGATGAATGGCTGGGACGCATTTCGCGCATCGCGATGGAATTTCACCACCTTGCCGCCGAACACGATGTCCGCCGACTCTCGGCACGCCTGGAGCAAGCGGGGTTTGCCGTCGAGCTCATCCAGCCATGGTACGAGCGGTGGCTGGCGAATACCGGGATGCTGTGGGCGCGGCGAAGAGATGCTGCTTAAGATCGCAGTCATCCTCGCCGGCAATGCAATAAACGCATAAACTTAGTGAAGTATTCTAATTAAGTACTTGACAAATAGATTCCCATGTCTACAATGTGCGCAGGGAAGTGGTGCGTACTTTGCGAGCAACGGGTCGCACGGAGACGATCGGCAACACATTGCAACGAAAAAGGGGAAGTTTGTTGCGTTTGTTGCAATAATCACGCGTGATTCCCGGGGAAAACCGATTTTCGCAACAAAGGAACGAATAAAACACGGGTTTTTGTTGCAAAAATAGGAGAAAGGCGGAAAATCCGGGTGTTTTGCGAACTTTTTGACGCAACAGCCGTTGCGCTAGTTGTTCGATAAATCGCCTGCATTGACCGCTGAAGTCGCTTGACCGACACTGAAATTCCGCTGCCTGCCTCACATTCCCGCCCCCTGAGTTTCTATGAACATGCGTTTTGCAACACTATCAACCTATGTGGTGCTTTCGCTGGCCACGGCCGCGAGTGCTGAAAACTGGCCGCAGTGGCGGAACAGTAAGCTGGATGGCGTTTCCACGGAAACGAACCTGCCTACTAGTTGGAGCAAGACCGAGAACATTGCCTGGCGGTTGGCTTTGCCCGGCCCAGCAGGTTCGACGCCGGTCATCTGGGAAGAGCGGATTTTCCTGACCAGCGTGGACAACGTCGACAAGAAGGGAGACTTACTCCTGCTCTGCGTCGGCACCGATGGCAAGGAACAATGGCGACAAACGGTTTCCTCGGGGAACAAAGATGTTCGCGGCGATGAAGGAAATTCTGCTTCCCCCTCGCCATCGACCGATGGGAAGCATGTGTGGGTTTTCTTCGCTAATGGAGCCCTTGCCTGCTTTACGGTGGAAGGGGAGGAAGTTTGGAAGCTTAACGTGCAGGATCGTTACGGAAAGTTGAGCATTGCGTTCGGGATGACCTCCACGCCGGTGCTCGACAATGGTCGGCTTTATGTCCAACTCATCCACGGCGAAGGAAATCCCAAGACACGCGAAGCTATGGTCGTTTGCTTGGAGGCAGAAACGGGCAAGGAAATTTGGAAGCATGAACGGGCCAGCGATGGCAAGGATGAATGCGAGCATTCGTATGCTTCGCCGATTCTCTATCGCGACGACGAACGGGAGTTTTTGCTTTCGCACGGAGCCGATTATCTGGTTGCCCACGATTTGCAAGATGGACGCGAGTTATGGCGGATCGGCGATTTGAATCCCAAAGGGAATTACAATCCCACGCTTCGCTTTGTCGCTTCGCCGGTTGCAGCACCGGGACTAATTATCATTCCCTCCGCAAAGAACGGCCCCGTGTATGCCGTGCATCCGAACCTGTCGGGAGATGCGACCGCTGACGACGAAAGTTACATTTGGCGGCGGGAACGTGAGACCCCCGATGTACCTTCCCCGGCGATTCACGATGGCCTGGTTTATCTTTGCCGCGAGAACGGCAATGTGATTTGCGTCGATGCGAAGACGGGGGAGACCCTTTACCAGGAAGCGACGACCCGTGATCGACATCGTGCATCGCCGGTGATCGCTGACGGCAAGGTTTATTTGTGCGCTCGGAACGGAACGATCTCCGTCCTCAAGGCCGGTCGCAAGTTTGAGTTATTGTCGCAGAATAAGATGGAAGAGTCGATTTCGTCGTCGCTGGCGATTTCGAACGGTACGATTTACGTCCGCACATTTGACGCCCTGTATGCTGTTCCGAGGAAGTAAACAGGGCGTTTCGTTTGAAAGCAGTGGCTGAGCCGCGGTTGAATGCTGAGGGGCGATGCAACGGAATTTATTAGGAGTCTTCGCCCTGGGCTTACTTGTGCTCGGAGCCTTGCTGGCGCTGGGGTATGCCAGTCCCAATGGAACAAGTTCCTTTGCCGGGGGAGCGCTTAAAATTGGACTTGTGCTAGGGGCTTTTTGGTTAGCCTTACCGCAGATCGATCGCTTTCTGGCTCGGACGCCGGCGTGGTTGCTAATCAGCACCTTTATCGGTCTGGTGTTGATCGTACTCAGGCCGCTGTCCGCCTTGCTGATCGTCCCGCTCTTGTTTGGGCTCTGGTTCTTGAGCGTTAAGTGGTTTGGGAAGTGGAAGTAGGGGCTTACACTTCGATGCTTTTGACGCAGTTTCCGCCTGAAGTTTGCGCCGTCGACAAGCAGCGCTCGGCCGGAGCAATCAAGTCGGCGGGTGGAAAGTTGCGAGTTGGCAACGGGAGTGTTGCGACCCCTACGCTGATGGTGATGCGCTGGTCGGCGAACTCAGCCTTGGATTGCAGCCACTCTTGAAATCGTCGGACCAACTGCCGACCCTGCTCGACCGCGTGAGAACGACCGAAACCGATCCACCAGGCAGCAAAGCGACCTTCTCCTGCCAGCGCGCACTCGCCTTCTCCGGCAGTTATGGCGCGAACGCCAGAGTCAAGAAGCCTGGTGAGTCGTTGAGCTTGATCTGGCCCATGCGTGAAGACAACTTCGCTGTAGTGATCTATCTGCACCAGAAGGAGCGAGATCGAGGCCCGCTGTTGCCGCCCTTGCTCGATGGCGGTTGCTACGGTGCGCTGCCAGCGGGTAGAGGCGAGCAGTTGCTCGGGAGCGTGAGCATGTTTTGTTTTGGAGGCCACCGTTTCGTGCTGGACATTGCTAATATTCCAGTCGGAGTCCCGATTGCCAGACCCTGGCGGTGAGTTTTTAGTTTGCCGGAGAGCGACTGCCGACTTCAGGTCGGCCGATAGCTCTTGGGTTTCACGGAGCACTCGGGCGGCAGAGCCAGCCAGATCGAACGAGGCATCTTCAGCCACGATTGCCAGTCGGCGATGCGCTTCGGCAAGGATCTCGCTGAAGGCCGGGCCATCAGGTTGATACAAGCTCAACACTTCACCAAACGCAGCGACTTTTGCTTCGAGCGTTTGGATCAAGTCGCGGAGCTGCGAGAACTCGATTTGCTTGTACAAGTGCGCGGCATTGAGCAGCTCTTGCAGTTTTCCTTCGGGATGGCGGGTGAGCAACTGTGCGATCAGTTCACCCAGATGCAAAATTTGTGGCAAGGGGCGGGCAGTAATTGGAAGTTGATTGATTTGGTCGATTGCAAGTGGCGCCGCGACCGCCTGCACCAGGTGGGGAGGCAGTCCCCATTTTTCGAGAATACGAGCACTGACAATGGCATGATCAAAACCCAGGGCCGACATTTCGAGTTCCGCAATCGGCCGCGATGAATCGTAGGCTCGCTGTAGGAATCGCTGGTAAGGCTCCCCTACTTGTTGCAGCAGCACGAGTTGACCGATGTCTTGCAACAAACCGGCAATGAAGGGCTCGTCCCCGGCGATCTCCCAACATTGCTCCGCAAGTTCACGGCAAGCAACGGCCTTAACCAGGGTGTGTCGCCAGTAGCGTGATAGCGCAAGTGTTTCGATATCGTTCGATAAATCCTTCGGTAGACTGAACCCCAGCACGAGCATCTTCAGCGGCTTCACGCCGAGCAAAGATATCGCCTGCCCCAGATCGACCACACGACGCGACAAGCCAAACAGCGAACTGTTGACCACCTTGAGCAACTTGCTAGTTAATGCCGGATCCCGTTCGATGCAGGTCTTGAAGGCCGATAGATCAACGCGTGGTTGGTTGGTAAGTTCGAGCACTTCGAGCGCTACTTCCGGCAAAGAGTAGAGGCTCGCAGTGCGATCGATGATTTGTTGCAGGAGAGACATGAGCGAGCTCGTTAGTAGGCGTTTTCTCGAGAGAAGACGACGAACACCGTACGGAACAGGATTTTGATATCCAGCCAGAGGGACCATTCACGGATGTATTGATGATCGAACTCGACACGCTTTTGCATCTTGTCGAGCGTATCGGTCTCCCCCCGGCAACCATTTACTTGCGCCCACCCCGTGATCCCCGGCTTGATTTTGTGACGCAACATGTACCCTTCAATTTCCTTCCGGTAATATTCGTTGTGCGAGGTCGCATGCGGCCTCGGGCCGACGAGCGACATGGTTCCATCGAGCACATTGATGAGTTGGGGAAGCTCATCGAGCGAAGTTCGCCGCAGGATGGCGCCGAGCGGTGTAACGCGAGTATCATTTTTCGTGGCTTGCGTGACTTTGGCGCCGTTCTCACAGACCTTCATTGAGCGATACTTCCACACGTAGATTTCTTTGCCATCGAGTCCGTAACGCAGTTGCCGAAAGATCACCGGCCCCCGGCTGGTGAGTTTCACCGCGGCGGCGATCAAGAGCATCGGCAGCCCGAGAACTACGAGAAGCAAGCTGGCGGTAGCAACGTCGAAGAGTCGTTTGCAAACACCGTTTACTCCGTACAGTGGATTTTCAAAGACGCTCACCGCCGGCACGCCACCGACATCCGTCCAGCGCGAATGCAGCAACTGGAAGACGAAGAAATCGGGAACGATATAAACGGCGGCAGTGCTGTCGGCCAATTTAGACAAGATGCCCCGAATGCGATCTTCGGCCCGCATCGGCAGGGTGATGTAAATGCGATCGACAAAGCCCGCCTTGGCATCCCCCACCAGATCATCGATCCCGCCCACTTTGGTACTCATCCCAGCCGGAATTTCGGGAATGCGATCCGCCGGACGGTCGTCATAAAAACCGGCCAATCGCAAACCCATTTCTGGTGAATCATTGATATTCCGCGCCAGCTGAAAGCCCAATTCATTAATCCCGACGATCGCAAAGTTGCGTGTATTGATTCCGTGTGCCCGGAGCGCTCGTTGCCAGAATCGGAGAAAACTGTGAGACATACAAACGAGCACCGGCGTGGCGCAGACCCAAATCAACAGGATCCGCCGGGGCGTTTGTTGCAGCGTGCCCGTCAAATAGCCGACGGCGAGCAGCACCATCACAGTGCAAACCCAGGTCAGCACCACCTGAATGAATTCGCGATCGGCGGAGACGCCGCGCCAGCTTCGATATAATCCGGTGAACTCCGACGTCACCAGAAAGATCAGGACCGAGAAGGTTCCCAGGAGCAACAGCGGCTCAAGGGCATGCTGACACCACCAGGCGGTCAGTGCCAGGCAACCGGCTACCGAAACAAGGTCGAGCAAACGGTAGAACGTACCCACCAAGGACCAGTGCTGATGAATACGGAGGTTTAAGCTCGTCATGGGGCATCCAACCGGCAGAATCGTTAGAATGTGCAGCCCTGGGAATCCAAGGACACGGAAGTCTAGGTTGCAAACGAGGCTCTGGGAGCCTGTTTTGGCCTTCGGTCGATAGGGTGTTCGGGAAACCGGGGACGCGTTGAATTCGTAGCCGTGGTACAACTTGCCCATCCTGCTTTCTTGTCACACGCTGCCCTGTTATGGATGCAACCTCTTCCTTGGAAAATTCCGCTTCGAATCCGCTTCCACGTTCCGGCCTGGGATCCGTTGGATTTCAGGGCTTGCTGTGGACGCAGTTTTTCACGGCGTTAAACGACAACATCTTTCGTTGGCTGGTGATCGGGATCGGCAAAGACCATGCGGAGCAGGCCGGCTATCCCGCCAGCATGGTTCTGATGGCGGGCACGGTTGGTTTTGTAGCACCCTATTTGTTGCTTGCAGCCCCCGCGGGCTTTTTTGCGGATCGCTTTCCCAAGCGGTCTGTAATTCTGGCTTGTAAGGTTGCCGAAATTTTTATCATGATGCTCGGCATCGGTGTCTTCATGCTGGGAGGCCTGCCACCGCTCTGGGCACTGGGGCTTTTGATGGCGGCAGTCGCCTTGATGGGGGCGCAGTCCGCACTCTTCTCCCCTGCTCGCGCCGGTTGCATACCTGAAGTGCTGGCCCCTGAATATCTCTCCAAGGCCAATGGTTTTTTTGGCTTGGCAACGGTTTCGGCGACAGTCCTAGGGACCGGAATCGGGAGCATGCTGGCGGATCTCACTCAGCCCAAGGGCATGACGAACGTCTGGTACTCAGCTCTGGTCCTGATTGGGGTGGCGATCATCGGGACGGCGACGGCGGTGGTCATTCCGCGAATCACGGCTGGCAATGCGAAACGGACGTTCCCCTGGGATGCACCTGTGCAAACCTGGCGCGATCTGCAAACGCTGTGGTCTTACGGCGCACTGCTGCGGGTGGCGCTGGGGATCGCGTTCTTCTACGGGATTGGCGCTTTAGCGCAGTTGAATATCGATCAACTGGCGACCGAAGGAGGAGGGCTGACAGAATCGGCGAAGACTCCGTTACTTTTAGCCCTCATTTTTGGCGTTTGTGTCGGGATGGTGCTGGCAGGAATGCTCTCGGGGGATAATGTCGAATTGGGGCTGTTGCCGCTGGGCTCATTTGGCATTGCGGCGACTTCCATGTTGTTGTTCACTGTTCCGCAAACGATTTTTGTTCCGGGAACTCCCTGGACGGTTGGAGCTACTTGGGCCTGCATCTTGTTGTTCGTCTTGGGATCCTGTTCGGGTTTGTTCTGTGTCCCCTTGGAAGCGTTCATGCAGCATCGCAGCCCGCGCGAATCTCGCGGATCGATTCTGGCAGCGGGAAACTTCCTGACATTCAGTACTATCCTGGCGGCATCGGTCCTTTACATGTTGCTGCGACTGCCACTCTTTGATGGTCAGTTGCAGGCCATGCCAACCGTAGAGGAACTCACGCCGGCGGAGATCAGGCAAGTCGATGAAGTAATGCAGCACTTTAACTCGATGCGGAATGAAGGAAGCAATAGGGCCCAGCTAACAGGCTTCCTGGATCAGATCACTTCTCCGCAGGCAAAGGACTACGCGTTTCGTCGCCTGCTATGGTCTGAATTGCAAACACGAGAAGCAGCTGGCGAGAGCTTTACAAAAAATGAGTATGCGCAAAGTTTTCCTGGACGAGAGGCTCAGATCCAGGCCGTTTTTCAGGCAATGCATCCGCCGCTGTGCGCCGCGCAAACGGTTTTTCTAATTTGCGGCCTGCTGACGATCCCGGTGCTGATTTACATCCTCTGGCTGATTCCCCAATCGACAGTTCGTTTCTTTTTCTGGCTTCTCCAGACGTGTCTCTACCGTGTCAAAGTCTTCGGCCGTGAGAACCTACCGAAGGAAGGGGGGGCGCTGCTGGTTGCGAACCATATTTCATGGCTGGACGGTTTCATGATTTGCCTCGCCAGTTCGCGTCCCATTCGCCTCGTGGCCTGGAGTGGCAATCTCAAGAGCGGCTGGCTGAAGTGGATTGCAGACAAATTCGGCGTTATTCCAATCGATCCCACGCGGCCGAAAGCAATCGTGTCGTCGCTGCGAGTAGCGCGAGAGGCGTTGCAGAACGGCGACTTGGTTTGCATTTTTCCCGAGGGTGGGATCACGCGCACCGGCCAGGTGCAAGGGTTTCGCCCTGGACTCCTGCGTATTTTGGATGGGGCCAATGTGCCGGTCGTCCCGATCTACCTCGATGAATTGTGGGGGAGTATTTTTAGTTTCGCTGGTGGAAAGTTTTTTTGGAAAAGGCCTAAGCGTTGGCCTTATCCAGTCTCAGTGTTTTTTGGAAAGCCACTACACACCACAGACCTGCATGCCATTCGCCAAGCAGTCGTCGATCTCGGAGCCCAAGCTGTGACTCAACGATCTAATCGCGTCGAAATTCTGAGCCGTTCGTTCATTCGAAGTTGCAAACGGCAAGGAAACCGCTCAAAGGTAGCCGACTCCATGGGCTCGAATCTTTCGGGCCGCGACCTATTGCTCCGGACGCTGGTGTTGCGGCGTCTATTAAGACGCCACACTCTCCAACCCAGCGAACAATTTGTTGGCCTGCTATTGCCTCCTACCGTGCCGGGATTTGTTGCGAACATGGCTTTGACCCTCGACAAGCGAATCGCAGTTAACCTGAACTACACGGTCAGCTCAGACGTCTTGAATCAGTGCATCGAGATGGCGGGAATCAAGCATGTAATTACCAGCCGGAAGTTTATGGATAAGATGAACTTCAAATTGAATGCCGAGGTGGTTTATCTCGAAGATTTTAAGGACAAGCCGACCCTCAGCGACAAGATCGTCGCGGCTCTGCATACGTATGTGTTGCCTGCCAGTCTCGTAGAAACGACCCTCGGGCTGGGTAGTGTAAAGCCAGATGATGTGTTGACGATCATTTTTACCTCAGGATCGACGGGGACACCGAAGGGTGTGATGTTGACCTACGCGAACGTCGTGAGCAACGTTTCAGCGATAGAGCAAGTGGTGCAACTTCGCTCGACAGATACTCTGATTGGAATACTTCCGTTCTTTCATTCCTTTGGTTACACGGTCACGATGTGGACGGTGGCAACGCTGAATGTTAAAGGGGCGTATCATTTTAGTCCGCTCGATGCGCGACAGGTCGGCAAGCTCTGCAAAGAGCACAACGGCACGATTTTTTTGGCCACTCCCACCTTTCTTCGGACCTACCTGCGGCGATGTGAGAAAGAAGACTTGGAATCGCTGGACGTTGTGGTGGCAGGTGCCGAAAAGCTTCCTGCGGATCTGATTGCCTCGTTTGATGAAAAATTTGGCGTGCGCCCGGTAGAAGGTTATGGGACAACAGAGCTTTCACCACTCGTTTCCGTCAATGTCCCCCCGAGTCGATCCATCGATAATTTTCAGGTTGATCGCAAAGAAGGTTCGGTTGGTCGTACCGTGCCTGGAGTAGCCGCCAAGATCGTGAATTTGGACACTGGCGAGCCGTGCACGGCAGGGCAGGCCGGGATGCTCTGGATAAGCGGTCCCAACGTGATGAAAGGGTATTTGAATCAGCCTGAAAAGACGGCCGAAGTCTTGCACGACGGGTGGTACCAGACCGGGGATGTAGCTTATATCGATGACGACGGATTTATTTTCATCACAGGTCGAGAAAGCCGGTTTTCCAAGATCGGCGGAGAAATGGTGCCGCACATTCGCATCGAAGAAGAAGTCAATCGCATTCTCGCCATTGCCGGCAGCGAGGGGGATGGAATGTTTGCCGCAGTGACCGCTTTGCCCGACGAAAAACGGGGAGAAAGACTGGTTGTCCTGCACACGAAAACAGAGCTTTCGCCGTCGGAGATCAACAAACAACTGAGCGAAGCAGGTTTACCGAATCTATTCTTACCCGGCAATGATTCGTATGTAGAGGTAGAGCAGTTGCCGCTCTTGGGAACCGGCAAATTGGACCTGCATGGGATCAAAACGCTAGCCAAAGAGAGGCTGGGGGCAGTGGATTAGATCGACATTTGAACCCGAATTACGACGTTGCCAAAATGCCGCGAGATGTCGCATATGCGTCACGCGGCCTGTGGTTTCTACGAAACATCCCCGGCGTTCAAATTCGTCCAGTTCTACTTTCCGTTTGTGAGCGTTGCGCTGATTTTTGATCGACGCAGACGCATTTCCGCCAATTTTTCCTGGACTTCTGCGTGTCTTGGCCGAAAGCATCGCCACCCACTTCTGCATCGCAAGTTGTTTTCAATAAATAACTTGGGATCAAACTTCGCGGCCATGAGACCATATCGCCCGATACAAAGCCTGCGTATCTGGGGTGCTTGCGTTGTCTAAGCAGTCTGTAGCGATTAAGATGATGCGGTGGAGATTCTGATTTAATCCCGCATCAGGATACCTGAGCTATCTCTCCTGCTCAGGACAGGCATGGAAGGTGCGAAACGGAAGTTCCGCCACGGAGCGCGAGCAAACGCGTTCCTGGGCATCCGCGAATTTCGCACGCCTTCACCTTGAGCCCGCAATATGTCACCCCCTGAGCTTCTGGCAGTTCAAGTTGCTAAATCGACGATGCTGGTCAGCGAGAAAGCTGCCAGTCGGGGACTTTATTCTGTTGGCGGTACGCGTACCGGTTGGGCTGGCCAACTATTTGTGGCCTGCATCGACCTGTTGGCGGTCGCCACGGCGTTGGGCCTAGGCTGGCTCTTCGGGTTTGCCGTGGGTGTTTCAACCGAGGCACTGACCATACCTTTGCTCGCTGCTGCCACGTTCTTGTTTTGTTCTTTCGTAAGCGGACAAACGTACTCCACGGTTCGCCGGCATCCGGTAGCTGAGTTTCGTCATACATGCTTAAGCATTCTGGCCGCCATCGGGATTGCGTTGCTCACCTCTGCTTTGACACCGGCAGGAAGTTGGTCATCGTTACTTCTACTGGCTCTAACTCTAAGCACACTTTACGTCGTCATTCCCGCGATTCGCTACATTGCCAGGCACCTAGGCGCTCACTGCTCTTGGTGGGGTCGCCGTGCAATTGTCGTCGGGGGCGGGGAACGCGGCGTCCGACTCTTTCAGATGCTCATCCGTAAGAAGCATTTGGGTATCCGGCCAATCGGATTGATCGAAAATCTCGAACAGCTCAGTTTAGGTGCTGATCCGGCAACCTACCTCGGCCCGTCTTCGCAATTGGAACGCCTGGCGGCGGAGCAACAGGTTTCACTCGGTGTTCTCGTCGTGGAAGATGGAGATTCTCCTCATCTGGATCTCGTCCATGAAGGGAATCTTCTAACCGATTGGATTCTGGTCACGTCTCCCGCAGACTGGCCAAGCTTATGGGTCGAGCCGCGCGAACTGGGTGGGATGCCTTCCTTGGTGATGCGCAATCATTTGCTGTTCCCCGCGGCCCGGAGACTGAAGCGAGCGCTTGATCTGGTGTTTTCAATTGGTATCGGCTTGATCCTGCTACCGCTCTACATCGCCATTGCCATCTGTGTTCGCTGTGCTTCGCCAGGACCTGTCTTTTATAGCCAGGAGCGAATCGGCATGAATGGTCATCGGTTTCGCGCCTGGAAATTTCGCTCGATGCACGCGAACGCAGATGACGTATTACAAGACCACCTAGCCAAGGATGCGACACTCCGGGCGGAGTGGGAGAGGGATCATAAGTTGAAAAATGATCCTCGCGTCACGTGGATCGGTAGGATCCTACGGAAGACGAGCCTGGATGAATTGCCGCAACTCTGGAACGTCCTGCGAGGGGAAATGAGCCTCGTCGGACCACGACCCATTGTGGCTGCAGAAGTTCTCAAATACGGCGACCATTACGAACTCTACGAAAAAGTCCCTCCGGGAATCACCGGTTTGTGGCAAATCAGTGGTCGCAACAACACCACCTACGAAGAGCGCGTGGGTTACGACGCGTTCTACGTACGCAACTGGTCACCTTGGTTCGATCTGTACATCCTCGCTTGCACCGTAAAAGTTGTGCTCCGCGGGGAAGGGGCTTACTAACACATTCAGCCGAAACGGGAATTACCAGCGCCGACATCGCACGTGCGAAATGAAGGGTAATCAGCCAAGTATGCAGCTTTCGATGGAAAGACGAGTGGGGAGTGGAGCAATCTGGGCTCTGGCAGGGAGACTTTTAGGTGTCCTCGCACAGGCTTTGATGATCTTTCTCCTGCCTCGATTCTTGAATACCGAACAATACGGGGCATTCTCCTTGCTGGCCCCCTTCATGCTACTGGCAAGCGTCGTGGGAACGCTTGGCTTGAACGATGGAAATGTGCGGCTGCTTTCAGAAGCCCTTGCCAAGAGCGATTCCCAGCGATTGAAGTTCGTACTGCGAACTAGCTTTTGGCTTACGATCTCGATCGCATTGGTTGTGAGTTTTGCAGCAGCAATCTGGCTAGTGTCGAGTATTTCTAAGATTACCGACCATTCCCCAGCCATCGTGCTAGGGCCAACGCTGGTGATCGGAATTGTCTTGCTGGCATTGCACTTGATCACTGCGGAGTCGCTGCGTGGTCTGCACGAAATCCGCATTGCGAGTTTGCTTTCGGGCGGTGGAACCGGCGGCGCGTTAGTGACGCTTGTTTTCACGCTGATTGTCTCTCTCGTCTACGCTTGGGGATTGATCTCACTGTCGTCGGTAATGATTGCCTATGTAGTCTCGTTGGCAGTTGTCTTGCCCTTCGGGTTGGCGAGCTTGTGGCGGACCTACGGTCGCTCCATGCACGAATTGGGTAGTGCTTCTCCGGAACTCCCTGCACCGCGGCTGAACGAACTCTTAGCCGTTGCGATCCCGCTAATGTTCGTTCATCTGCTCGTATTCTTTACGATGAACGCTGACGTTTGGATTGTCGGTTGGTTCTTCGACTTGAACGACGCTGGTTTGTACGCTGCCGCCCGTCGGTTGATGTTGATGGTCACCTTGCCGGGCCAAGTGGCGGCCCAGGCCGTGATGTCGTCCATTGCGGATCTCGCTGCTCGTGGCCGATTGAGCGAGCTCGAGAATATTCTCCGTCGGACCGCTCTTTTTGCTGCTGCTCCGGCTGCGGCCGTCGGTGCCCTGCTCTTGATAATTCCCGGCTGGATACTGAGCACTAGTTGCGGTCCTGACTACGCCGCGGCGGCGCCGATTTTGGTAGTTCTCACCGTTGGCAACTTATTAGTCGCGTGCTGCGGCAATCCAATTCATACGCTGATCATGACGGGGCGGCACTATTACGGCCTCGTTGTCTATGCAATTGCAGCCGCCATGCTGGCCATTCTTGGTCCGTGGGCTGCCCACCACTACGGTGTGCTCGGCGTGGCTCTTACTTCGGCATTCTGTCTTGCATTTCAAAGCTTTGCCTCCTGGATTCTGGCCCGGCAGACGGTCGGAATCTGGACGCATCCAGGCTGGATTCAAATTCCGCGGGAAGCAATCTCGGCCCCCCACGGCCACCCTAAGAATTCAACTGCGACCACTGTCGAGCTACCGGCCTCTGCTTCGTGAGCAAACCATCGACTGACATGAACACACTCAATCAACAACACGAAGCATCTGCAACCCCCGTCTTACGCGGGCTGTGGTGGCTTGATCCGACGCTGATGTTCGCCTTGGTGGGACTCGGAACACTCCTGATCGCATTCGTCTCGCCGGAGGAATTCTATGCCTTCCACCGTACCCCGAAATATGTTGATTGGCAGCATGTGGCACTCGGGATATTGGCCGTTGGTGGCTTTACGATTGGATCGCTTTACGGCCGCTCTTTCGATCCCGAGCCGGCTGATGCTCGGATTGCCGATAGTCGCTGGCTTTGGAAGTGGTTCTTAATCGCTGCCGGCTTGTCCTTCCTGGGTTACGCGGTCTGGACCTTCCTCGCGACCAAAAATGGCTTGACCGTAGGATTGGTAGAGAGGCTTCTTTTCGGCGGAGATGAAACCACCTTCGAGCAACTCAAGGAGAAAGTCTTCGTCCGCATTCCCGGCGTGACAACCGCAACCCAGTTTGGGATGGCGACGATGCTTTTGGGGCTCATACTTTGGAACCGAGGAGAACGGCTAGCCGGTTGGGTTCTGGGTGGACTCATCGCCGTATCTGCCGCGCGCGCACTACTTTTCAGTGAACGGTTGGCACTCATTGAATTGGCGCTTCCGTCCGTCGTCCTGTGGGTGCGTTTCAACGTTCTCGGCAATCGCCTACCGACGTGGAAAGCCAGTGCCTGGAAAATGGCTCCCGTCGCGGGGATATCGGCGCTCGTAGTGATGTTCGGCGGCTTTGAGTATTTCCGCTCGTGGCAAGCCCATCAAAATAATCACTCGAATGTCGTCGAATTTACGCTGATGCGCCTCTCCGGTTATTACAACATGGCCGTCAATTCTTGTGCAATGCAAATTGAAAAGGAACAGTCGTTTTCGGTTCCCTGGACGACGACGCAGTTTTTTTGGCAGTTTCCGCTTGTCCGCTCCTCGCCTTTGTCTTACACAACCTTGACTGGCCGAAATCCAGACGACGAATTGATGCGATTGCTCGAGCAATACGCCAATCCTGAACTCAATAATGACGGCGGCCTGCTGCTCCCCTACTTCGATTTCGGCATGATTGGCTTGCCGATCTTCTGGGGCATTCTCGGACTGGGAGTGGGCTACGTCTACCGCAACTATCAGGCAGGCCGATTGATGGGGCTGGCCATTTACCCGCTCTGCTTCATCGGCATTCTGGAAGTGCCACGCATTGTGTATTTCACATCACAGCGTGCCTTTCCGTCACTGTTCTTGTTGATCGCCTTTGCGTATTTTCTGCGCTACCAAGTTCCAAGATGGAATGGAAATCGCATTGCAAGTTCGACTACGTCAACGCCCGTCGCACCGCGAGCATAACGACTGTAACAACCATAACATGACTATCGCAATTAACGGTCGATTCACCCAACAGCCGCTCACCGGAGTGCAGCGCTACGCGCGCGAAATTAGTGCACGACTCGCGGATCGCTTGCGACTGGTTACACCTCCCGGCAAGTCACAAGGGTGGCGTGGTCATTTCTGGGAACAATTCAGCTTGCCCTGGGCTCTGAAAGGCGATCTCGTTTGGTCCCCCGGAAACAGCGGACCTCTGAGCTATCGACGGCAAGTGGTCACCATTCACGATTGCGCAGTCTTTGATCGGCCAGAGGGCTTTGCTCCACGTTTTGCTCAATGGTATCGCTGGATGCTTCCGCAACTCGCTCGACGCGTTCGCAGAGTGGTCACCGTTTCGGAATTTTCGCGACAACGAATCCTCACCCACTGCCAAGTTCCAGATGAACGAGTGGTGGCAATTCCCAACGGTGTTGATTCTCGTTTTCATCGTGTTGCCATTTCGCAACAGGATCAAGCACGTGAGAAATTTTCACTTTCAGGCCGTTATATCCTCTGCGTTGGCTCGTTAGAGCCCCGTAAGAACCTCGGACGACTACTGACCGCGTGGTCCTCGGTACCGCATTTGCACTCGGAATGGAATCTCGTCCTCGTCGGGGGGAACGATCACGTTTATCGCGGAGTGGGACTCGATGCTCCTTTGTCAGGTGTCAAGATGCTCGGCAGAGTCGACGACGAGTGGCTTCCGGCGATCTATAGCGCGGCAGAAATGTTTGTCTATCCATCACTGTATGAAGGCTTCGGACTAACCGTGCTGGAAGCCATGGCTTGTGGAACTCCGGTGATCTGTTCGAGCACGACATCGCTTCCAGAAGTTGCCGGCGAAGCAGCAATGCTCGTTGATCCGGAAAACTCGGTAGCGTTGGCGAGTGCAATCGACAAGTTGGCAACCGACGACTCGCTACGCGAATTGCTGCGTCAACGCGGACTGGCTCGCAGCCAGCAGTTTTCGTGGGACGTGGCGGCTGAGAAAACTTGGAACGTTTTGCAGGCAGCGGCCAATGAATAGAGCTAAGGCAGTTAAGCACGAATCTTTACCTATGAACGCCAACATTGAAACCAAGGCTGCATTCTCACCTCGTGTGGCAATTGTGCACGAGTGGTTCGAAGGGTATGCCGGCTCCGAAAGATGCGTGGAACAATTTCTGAAATTATTCCCAAACTCTGATGTGCATGCGCTCGTTGACTTTCTCGACGACCGTCACCGGTACATCCTACAAGGACGGCCTGTAAAGACCTCGTTCATCCAGCGATTACCTTGGGCGAAGTCAAAATTCCGCTCCTATTTGCCGTTTATGCCGCTCGCTGTGGAACAGTTCGACGTTACCAACTGCGACATTATCATCAGTTCGAGCCATGCCGTTGCGAAAGGAGTGGTGAGCCGTGGCGATCAGTTTCATCTTTCCTATGTACACACACCGATTCGGTACGCATGG
Source organism: Pirellulaceae bacterium (assembly GCA_041739545.1). GTDB lineage: Bacteria > Planctomycetota > Planctomycetia > Pirellulales > Pirellulaceae > JBGSNR01. Next base: position 46,867 of record JBGSNR010000091.1, read on the forward strand.
GACATGCAACATGAGTATCTGCGCGAAGGAAACTTGCACACTGGGTTGCGTGGTATGGTGGCCCGATTAGTGTTGCACTATCTGCGCATGTGGGACCGGGCCGCTGCCGATCGCGTGGATGTCTTCGTCGCCAATTCGCGATTCGTCGCCCAGCGCATCCGCAAGACCTATCGTCGACCAGCACACGTAATCTACCCACCGGTGGCGGTTTCGCAGTTCAAGTTTCAGCCGCGGAAGGATGACTATTATGTCACCGCATCGCGGATGGTTCCCTATAAAAAAATTGACGTACTCGTGGCAGCGTTCAAACTGCTTCCCGACCGCAAGTTCGTTGTCATCGGCGATGGTCCGGAGTCAGACCGGATTCGCAAACTTGCACCGCCGAACGTTGAATTCGCCGGATTCCTGACCGAGGAAGACTTGCACGAACGTGTTGGGAATGCCCGTGCGTTCTTGTTCGCAGCGGAAGAGGATTTTGGTATCGCTCCCGTAGAAGCCCAGGCTTGCGGAACGCCAGTGATCGCACTGGGACGAGGGGGCGCTCTGGAATCTGTCGTCGATGGCGTCACGGGACTGTTCTATGCAGAGCAAACACCAGAATCCGTTGCCGCCGCCGTCCGCCGATTTGAAGCTAATCAGGCAAACTTTGAGCCTGAGGTGATTCGCCAGCATTCCGAGAAGTTTTCGGAAGAGCGCTTCCGCCGGGAGTTCTTACAACTTTTGGAAGAAGAGTACGACTTGTTCCAGCGACAAGACTGGGACGAACCACGCCCGAAAAAAAGCCAACGCCGCGCCGCACCGATTGCTGTCGAACCTGTCGCTGCCGCCGTCCCATTTGCCGGTTCGATTCCCTTGCCTAGATAGTTTAGTGCCCCCACTTGCTTGGCAAAAATTTTGCAGACACCGACGAGAGAAGATTGCAGGAGAAACATCGTGACACGCTTAACTTCCACACCGCCGACCTCTCCGATTGCCGATCTGTTAGGCCGATATTGGCAGAATCGCTTTAAGGTGACCGCCGCGTTCCTTGCCATTCTGCTGGGAACTGCCGGCTTTACTGCGATCAGTGAGCCAACTTATCGCTCGATCACGCAACTGAATGTGCGTGTTGGACGCAACAGCGCCGTCCTTGATCCTACGATCACCACGGGGCAATTTGTCGCGGTTGCCGACCCGCGCGAGGCGGAAATCAATGCCGTTGCCGACCTGATCGTCAGCCGCGGCATTTTGGAGGCCGTCATCTCAGACATTGGTGAAAACAAGATTCGCGGAAAAAAAGAAGGTCAAACGAGCAGCCTGGGAACGTCACTCGGCTTTCTCAATGGACTGAATCTCAATCCGTTTCGAGTCTACAGCACACAAGACGATGCGGTAAAAAAGCTCGCGAAGACGTTGAAGGTGAAGACGATGCGAAACTCCGCCGTCATCACAATCTCCTACGACGCGAAGACTCCTGAACTTGCTCATGATGTCTTGGCCTCACTGATCAAGCACGTGCAGGAGCGGCACAACCAGGTGAATCAGACGCATGGTTCTCATCAGTATTTCGTGGAAGAGCTTAAGAAGTCAAAAGAGCATCTGACAAATCTGGAGAATGCGCGGGCCGAGTTCAAGACGCACACCAGTCTTTCAGATCTGAGCACCCAGCAAAAGCAGATTTTGGAACGCATTCGCTTTCTCCAAGACGCAATTGGGGATACCAAAACGAGTTTGGCGGCTATCGAGACAGAAGTCGCCGTTCGCACCAAGATGCTCGAGTCTTTACCTGTTTCGATCGTCACTGAAGAAACCACCGGCGAGGTGAACAGCAGTAAAGACAACATGCGGGAGGAGTTGTTTCGCCTTGAAACTCGCGAGAAGGAACTCCTTTCCAAGTTCACGGAAGAGTCGATCTATGTGAAGCAAATTCGAGATCAACTCGCGCAAGCCCGCGCAGTCGTTGCGTCTGAATCGCGTCAAAATAAAGTAACGCGTGGTGTTTCGAAGCCAAATGAGGAAATGCAAATTTCACTGAACAATGCTCGTGCTCAGCGTCAGCCTTTAGAAGCTAGGCTCGATGAGCTAACTGCGCAGCTTAAAGCTGAAAAAAGTCGGTTGCAGCTGATCAATGAAAACGAAAAGGAATTCATCCGCCTCGATCGTGAGATTCGTATGGCAGAAACCCAGTATCTCGACTTCCACAAAGCATATCAGCAAACTCTGGTCGATCAGGGGATGGAAGAGCAGAAAATCACGAACATTAATGAACTACAGCCGCCGACCTTTAAGCAAACGCCTGAAAGTCCACAACCGCTCGTGAACCTGGCTTTTGGCTTGGGACTGTCGGTCTTTGCAACTCTCGGCATCGTTTCGATGTCGAAACGACGCGAAGAGGAAGAAGCTGCCGAAGCTCGCTTGTCGCAGCGGCAACCAACTGCACCTGCTGCCAACACGGAAAATGAACCTGCAAGCGCATTGGCGGCTCGCCCCGACGCTGACAACGGTGAAGGGACCACAGACCCTTTGGATGACCTACTTGAACCGTCCACTCGTCGTCCGCTCCCTCGCTAGCCAAGGATTGGTTTGATGACGATGTCTACCGCTACAACAAGAGCTGCCCCCACCGTCGTTGCCGAATCGGCCGCGACGGCGTCGGGCATTTCGGGAGTCTCGATTGTTGTGCCCTGCTTCAACGAGTCCGAGAGTTTTGGCCAACTCGTTGAACGGCTCGATGCCCTTGTCGGATTGTGGAAGAATTCCTTCCCGGTCGAAGTGATACTGGTCGACGACGGCAGCAGCGACGACACCCACGCGCTGATGTTGCGTGCCGCCGAGGAACGGTCGTTCGTTCGCGTTGTGCAGCACGAACGCAACCGGGGCATTGCCGCGGCGATCATGACAGGTATTCACGCCGCTTGGAATGAAGTGGTTTGCACCATTGATGCGGATTGTACCTACGATCCGCGCCAACTCACAGAAATGCTACCGATGTTGACCGCGGATGTCGCTGCGGTGACTGCTTCGCCGTACCATCCGCAAGGAAAGGTTCAAAATCTGCCCGCCTGGCGCTTGACTTTGTCGCGCGGGGCTTCGGCGATGTACCGCCTGATTTTTCGTCAAAAGCTGCACACCTACACCAGTTGCTTTCGGGTTCTACGGCGTGATTCCGTTTGCCAACTGAAGGTTCGCGACGAAGGCTTTTTAGGTGTCACCGAAATTTTGTGGCGAATCGATCGCGGCGGCGGCCGCATTGTCGAGTACCCCGCTCTCCTCAGCGTCCGGCGTTACGGTCAATCGAAACTGCGCGTGATGAGCGTAGCGACCAGTCATGCCCGCTTCTTTATGCAAGCTGCTTGGGAGCGTTTCACGAGCAAATGACGAATCGCACTTTCCTGTTTCCCCAACTTTGATGAGCCCACGATGAACGCACCGACTCAGATTTCTCCCCTGACTCTTCCTTCGGATCAGGACGCCACTGGGCGTTCGCTGGGTGAAGAAGAAATCGCCCTCGTCACCGAAGCGCTTCGCAGCGGTACGTTGACCAGCACTAAGGGACAATTCACCAAAACCCTTGAAGAGCGTTTTGCTAAAATGATGGGGGCCTCGGCCGCCCATGCGTGTTCCTCGGGGACCGCCGCCATTCATGCGGCCATCGCTGCCGTCGATCCGGAACCAGGGGACGAAATCGTCTGCAGCCCGATCACTGACATGGGTGCGCTCACGCCGGTGTTGTATCAGGCCGCCATTCCGGTCTTCGCCGATGTCGATCCCAACTCGCTCAACATGACGGCGGATACGATTGCCAAGGTTCTCAGTCCGAAGACCAAGGCGATTGTCGTTACGCACCTGTTCGGCAACCCTTGCGACCTGACCTCGATTTCCAAGCTCGCCAAAGAGCGCGGCATTCCGCTGATCGAAGATTGTGCACAAGCCTTCCTCGCCAGCCATCAAGGCAAATTGGTCGGTACGTGGGGTGATATCGGCTGCTTCAGCATGCAGCAAGGGAAACATATCACGACCGGCGAAGGGGGGCTAGTTGTTTCCAACAACGCCGCTTACGCCCGCCGGATGTTTTTGTTCGTGAACAAAGCGTGGGGCTACGGCGATCCTAAGGCAGACCATTATTTCATCGCCCTCAATTCGCGGCTTAGCGAACTGCAAGGGGCTGTGGCCGTCGCGCAGCTGAAGAAGTTGGGCGAAGTCACCGCGCATCGCATCGCGATGGCCGATCGTTTGACGGCTCAACTGGCCGATGTGGCAGGGATCGCCACACCGCCGATCAAGGCGGGCGATGTGCATTCGTTCTGGAAATACTGTCTGACCGTCGACCCGGCCATCATTGCCGGTGGCTCAGTGGCACTGGGTGCGAAACTGAAGTCGCTGGGCGTGCTTAATGCTCCGCGTTACATCGTGAAGCCCGCCTTTAGGTGCGAAATCTTCCGGGATCAACGGACGTTTGGCAACAGCCGCTTTCCGTTTACGCTCGCTCGGCCGGAAGCGGTTGACTACAGCCCGGAACTGTTCCCCGGCACATTCACGGGACTTGAAAACGTCCTCGTGTTGCCATGGAACGAACGCTATCTGCCGGAACATGTCGACTTCGTCGCGGACATGATTCGCGCCGCCGCCTCGGAATTGAAGGGAGCCAACTAACTATGATTTCGAACCAAGAACAACCTCTCCGCCTCGGCTTGATCGGCGCGGGAGCCATTGCGCAGACCTATTTTCAATCGCTGCCGGCCACGCCGGAAGTGAAACTGGAAGCGGTCGTTGATATTCGACCTGAAGCAGCGCAAGCGGCCGCGGAAGCGTTCTCCTGCAAGGCGTTTTCGTCTTATAAGGAACTCGCGTCGGCGGAGCTATGCGATGCCGTCGTGATTTGTACTCCCCCGGATACACATCCGGATATTGCCGCCTGGTTTCTCGAACGGGGTGTGCATGTGCTGTGCGAAAAGCCGCTGGCGATGAGCCTGGAACACGCGCGCACCATGTTCGACGCTGCCGAAGCCAGTGACGCGCTGCTGACGATGGCCTCAAAGTTTCGTTTCGTCGAAGACATCGTCAAAGCGAAGTCGCTGATGGACTCCGGCATGATCGGCGAGGTAATTCAATTCGAGAATGCGTTCACCGCGCGCGTGGATATGCACCGTCGCTGGAATGCGGACCCGATGATCAGTGGCGGCGGCGTTTTGATCGATAACGGCACGCACTCGGTCGATATCATGCGTTACTTCCTCGGCCCACTGAAGGAAATTCAGGTGATCGAAGGGAAGCGGGTGCAAGATATTCCCGTTGAAGATACCGTTCGCTTGTATGCCCGCAGCGCGGCCGGCGTGATGGGTAATATCGACCTTTCGTGGAGTATCAACAAGGAACTGCCTCACTTCGTTAGCATCTATGGAGCGGAAGGGACGATCATCGTCGGCTGGAAAGAGTCCCGTTATCGTCGGGCCTCGGACAAGACCTGGACTGTGTTCGGCAATGGCTACGACAAAGTCCAAGCTTTTGCCAGTCAGCTACGGAACTTCACGGCTGCCGTGCGTGGACGCGAACCGTTGCGCGTAACGTTGCGGGATGCGCTGGCCTCCGTCGAAGTGATCGACAAGGCGTACGAAGCAATGCAGCAAGATCGCTGGCTGCCAGTCGATACGCAATTATCGGATTTGGTAGCGGTTTAAGTAGCGTGCGAGGAAACTATGTCCGCTAATGTCAACGTCCGCATTCATCCCACCGCTCAGGTCGAACCGGGTGTCAAACTCGGCATCGGAACGAGCGTGTGGGACAACGTCCATATCCGCCGCGATACAGAGCTTGGCGAGCAATGTATTGTCGGCGGCAAGTCTTACATTGCCTACGAAGTGCGAATCGGAAATCGGGTGAAGATCAACTCGAATGTCTACATCTGCAATGCCGTGACGATCGAAGACGGCGTAATGATCAGCGCGGGAACGATTTTTACTAACGATCGCTTCCCCCGCGCGGCAACAACTGATTTGCAAGATTTGCTGCCGTCGACGCCCGATGAGCACACGCTACCGACCTTGGTGCGCAGTGGCGTCACCATTGGCGCCGGATGCATCATTGGTAATGATTTGGAGATTGGGCAGTTTGCGATGATCGGCATGGGAGCCGTTGTTACCAAGAGCGTGCCTGCATTTCACCTCGTGATCGGCAATCCGGCCCGTTCGATTGGTTGCGTTTGTCGGTGTGGTCAGCCGCTATTGCGGTGGAATGATGAAAAGGCGGAGGCTGCAGAAGCTGTTCAAGTTGCTTGTCCGCGGTGCGAGTTGAAATACAGCATCCGCGGCCGAGATGTGATCGAACTTTCGCCGCCACAAGCGAAATTGATCGAGGCTGTATCGTGACGGCCACGAGCGTAAACCATTCAAAGCCGCTGCACTGGGGAATCCTCGGCGGCGGCATCCTGGGGATGACTCTGGCTGATCGCCTGCGCCGCGCGGGGCATCGCGTCACCTTGCTTGAAGCGGCTGATCATCTCGGCGGCCTGGCCGATGCGTGGCAACTGGGGGATATCACCTGGGATCGCCATTATCATGTCACGCTGCTGTCGGATAACTACACGCGGGAACTCGCGGCGGAGTTGAAGCTGGCGGACGAATACGAGTGGCGCGTCACACGCACCGGCTTTTACACGGATGGCAAGCTGCATTCGATGTCGAACAGTGTCGAGTTTTTGAAGTTCCCCCCGCTGGGGTTGATCAACAAGTTTCGCCTCGCCGGGACGATCATGTATGCCTCGCGAATCAAGGATTGGAAATCGCTCGAAGCGATTCCCGTCGCTGATTGGCTGCGAAAGTGGTCGGGACGCAAGACTTTTGAACGCATCTGGCTGCCGCTGTTAAAAGCCAAGCTCGGGGACAACTATCAGCAGACATCGGCGGCATTTATCTGGTCGACGATCGCCCGCATGTACAAAGCGCGTCGCAGTGGGATGAAACGCGAGATGTTCGGCTATCTTCGCGGCGGATACGCGAGGCTGCTAGAAGCGTTTGAAAAACGACTAGTTGAATCAGGGGTGGATATCCGTTGCAACAGCCCAGTGAACGAAGTTACCCGCGACGACGCCGGAACATGGAATGTTTCGCTCGCGGCAAATGGCACCCTTAGTGCGCCTACTACTTTGCAATTCGATCGTGTCGTCGCCACAATTCCTTGTGGGCCAATAGCTCAACTTTGCCCGCAACTTTCCGCCGAAGACGTAACGCGGCTGCGGGGCATCGAGTATCAAGGGATCGTCTGTGCTTCGCTGCTGTTGAAACAGCCTCTTTCGCCGTATTACGTGACGAACATCACTGACGACGCCCCCTTCACGGCGGTGATAGAAATGTCGGCGCTGGTCGACAAATCCGAATTTGGCGGCCGGTCGCTCGTTTATTTGCCGAAGTATGTGCCGGCGAATCACGAACTGCTTCAGGCCAGCGACGTGGAGGTGCAAGCACTCTTCCTGCCGGCTCTTAAGCGGATGCATCCGCATTTAATCGACGACGACATCCTCGCCTTTCGTGTTTCGCGCGTGAAGCAAGTCGTCGCGCTCCCCACTCTCAACTACTCGCAGCACGTCCCCGCCACGAAAACATCGTTGCCGGGCTTGTTCGTGGTCAATTCCTCTCAGATCGTCGACGGCACGTTGAACGTGAACGAAACGATTCGCCTGGCCGAAGAATCGCTGCCGACCTTGCTCGCCGATTCATCTGCCGCACTAACTCAGGAGAAGACGGATGCCGAAGCCTCGGCCGACCGCGAGCTTGTCGCTTGATCTCGACAATAAGTGGTCGTACATGAAGACGCATGGCGACGAGGGGTGGGAATCCTTTCCCAGTTACCTCGATGTTGTCGTGCCGCGCTTCCTAGATTTTCTAGCTCAACGCGATTTGAAGATCACCGTCTTCGTCGTCGGCCAGGATGCGGCGTTGCCGCAGAACCGTGCGGCGTTGTCGCTAATACCTCAAGCCGGACACGAAGTCGGCAATCACTCGTTTCATCACGAACCGTGGCTGCATCTGTATTCGCCCGAGCAACTCGCCGACGAGCTCCGCCGCACGGAAGAAGCTCTGGAAGCTGCGACGGGAGAACATCCGATTGGTTTTCGTGGGCCAGGCTACAGCCAATCGCCGCAATTGATTACCACGCTGCGCGAGCGCGGTTATCAATACGATGCCTCGACGTTGCCAACCTTAATCGGTCCGCTCGCCCGGCTGTACTACTTCTTCACGGCGCGGCTCGACAAGCAGCAAAAAACCGAACGCAAAAAGCTCTTTGGCACTATTGGCGATGGACTGCGGCCGATTCGCGCGTATCGCTGGCCCGCACCGAACGACGAACTGATCGAAATTCCGGTCACGACGATGCCGTTTTTTCGCACGCCGTTTCACTTTAGCTATTTGCTGTACCTGCGGACGTTTTCCAAAGTCTTGCCAAAACTCTACTTCCAAATGGCAATGCAGCTTTGCAGCCTGACGGGGGTGCAGCCGTCGCTGCTGCTCCATCCGCTCGATTTTCTAGGTAAGGATGACGAACCAGGTTTGTCGTTCTTTCCAGGTATGTCGTTGCCGTCGGAAACAAAACTGCAAGTCCTGGGAGACGCCTTTGACTTGCTGCAGAAATCGTTCGAAATCGTGCCAATACGGGAACATGCCCGGCGACTCGCGGCCGAACTGCCGGCCAAGGAAGTCAAAGCCAACCCCTCGGCACAAGCGGTGGCGATGCGTTAGTATTCTTTCAGTGCGCCGGTCGATCTTTAGGTTTTCCTTGCTGGCGCTGCGGGTTAGTGTAGGAAGCCACTGTACGGAAGCACTCATGACACAGGCAATTCTTCCAGGAGCAACGCTCGGCGTATTGGGCAGCGGCCAATTGGGTCGCATGTTCGCGATTGCCGCGCGGCGGCTGGGTTACCGTGTGCATGTTTTTTCGCCCGACGACGATACGCCAGCCGGCCAAGTCGCCGATCTGGAAGTGCGAGCTTCATACGACGATCTCGATCAAGTCGAAAAATTTGCCCGCGATGTATCCGTGGTGACGTTTGAGTTCGAGAACGTTCCCTCCGCGACCACGGCTGCGGCCGAGAAGCACGCTCCGGTCCGTCCGGGCGGACATGTTTTGCACACGACACAAAATCGCCTCCGCGAAAAAACCTTCGTCCGGAATGCGGGCGTCCCTGTCACGCCGTTTCTGCCAGTCCGGTCTCTGGAAGAACTCCAGCAAGCCACGGCTGTATTTGGTTTTCCGGCGGTCCTCAAAACCGCTTCATGGGGTTATGACGGCAAAGGCCAAGTACGTCTCACTTCGGCCGCTGAACTCGAAGCCGTCTGGCAGAAATTTTCTGGCCAGGAAACAGTTCTAGAAAAATTCATCGATTTTGAACGAGAACTCTCCGTCGTCGGCGTGCGCGGACTCGATGGCTCCTTTGTCGCCTATGGCCCGCTCGACAACTCTCACGCGCACCACATTCTCGACATTACCATATCTCCCGCCGCAGTTTCGCCAGCCGTGCAGCACAGCTCCATCGAGATTGCTCGAACACTTTTTGAAAAATTAGACGTCGTCGGTGTGATGTGCGTCGAATATTTTCTCGATCGCAACGAACAACTGATGGTAAACGAGCTCGCTCCGCGGCCGCACAACTCCGGGCACTCCACCATCGATGCCTGTGTGACCTGCCAATTCGAGCAGCAAGTCCGGGCGATTTGCGGGTTGCCCCTAGGTTCTCCCCAGCAACTTCGCCCCGCGGCCATGGCGAATCTGCTGGGAGATGTATGGAGCGGCGGTACGCCCGATTGGTCGGCAGCATTGTCCGATGGGGACGTGAAGCTGCACCTGTACGGCAAGCTCGAACCGCGTCCAGGGCGTAAAATGGGGCATTTAACGGCCCTGGCAGACTCCGCCGAAGCAGCCGCCGCCAAAGTGCGAGCCGCCCGCGCGGCGCTCGTCCGCAACATTAATGTCTAATAGTGCCCGTGCGAACTATTTCATTTATTAACAACTTTTTCTCACCGTTGCCCGCAGTGGCGCGCGATGCGCCACTTCTGCCGATGGACAGACGCCGGGCCATTTCCTAAATTTAAGTGCATGAATTCAAACGAAAACGATACTCCTCCTCTGTCTGACGATCACGATCACGAAGACTCTTCTCCCTCCAACTCTCCAGAACGCACTCCGCCCGAAGCGGAAAAACGGGTTCCCTTTCTTCAGCGGACTTCACCACTCGAAAGCAAGCTGCTCACGATTCTCCGCGATCCCAACTATCGCGCGGTGAAGGCCAAGGTCATTTCCGACAAGCTCGGACTCAGCGATGACCAGGTTCACGAGCTAAAACAAGCCGTCAAGCGGCTTTCGAAAAAGGGCATCATTACGTTCGGCGATAAGCATCGCATCCTGCCGCTGCCACCAGCGAAGAATGAACCGATTGCGAACGACGAGCCTAGAACGAAATCAGCCCCGGCTCCAAAAATCGATATTGACGACGATGACGCAACCGCCATTGAGCCGGACGTTTTCGAAACCCGCCCGCCACACAAGCCAAAAACACACGTCGTTCAAGAGCGGCCCCGCGGCAGCGAAAAACGAAGCCGACAGGCTCATGAGATCATCGGCTCCTTTCGCCGCACGCAAAGTGGTTCGGGATATGTTCGACCGAAGTCAACTGGCTCCTCCAAGCCTGACCGCAGCCTTGATATCTTGATTCCCAAGAATGTCACGCAAGATGCGTCGAATGGCGATACGGTGCGGGTTCGAATTTTGCCGCGGGAAGTTCAAGGGCGTGTGGCAGGTGAGGTGCTTGAGATTGTGGAGCGGGCGACGAGTCGCTTTGTCGGCACGTTCGATGATCGCTTGGGGGACTACACCGTACAAATTGATGGCCGGGTGATTCGCCAACCGGTACCAGTGGGGGACCCAGGAGCAAAAGCGGTTGTTGCTGGCGACAAAGTTGTGATCGAAATGGTGCGATTTCCCACGCCTTGGGATCCGGGGGAAGGGGTAATCGTGGAAGTGCTCGGCAAAAAAGGGACGCCGGGCATCGATACCCTGTCGATCATTCGCGAGTTTAATCTGCCCGACGATTTCCCTGAAGAAGCTTTGGAATCTGCCCGTGAGCAAGCCCTCGCGTTTGACGAAGCGATTGGCAGTCGCCGCGACTTGACTCAAGAGACCATTATCACGATCGATCCGTTCGACGCACGGGACTTTGATGATGCGATCTCACTTCATCACTTAGAGAACGGCCACTGGCGACTCGGAGTTCATATCGCGGATGTCTCACACTTTGTGCCTCTCAAATCACCCCTGGACTGGGAAGCTCGCGAACGAGCAACAAGCATTTATTTGCCCGATCGCGTCATTCCGATGTTGCCAGAGATCATTTCCAACCATCTGGCTAGTCTTCAGCCTGACAAACTGCGCTATGCAAAGACGGTATTCATCGAATTTAATCCGGAAGGAGTTCCCGTTCATTCGGAGTACACGAGTTCTGCAATTAAGAGTGTGCGGAGGTTCACTTACGAAGAAGTGGACGAGTACCTGGCTGATCCTCGCGAGTGGGTTTCAAAACTGACCCCTGCCGTACACGACTTGGTCGGACGGATGCATGAATTGGCTATGATCCTGCGCAAGCGGCGATTGGAACGGGGAGCCATGGAGTTGACCCTCCCTGAAGTAAAAATCGATTTAGACAAGACCGGAGAAGTCTCCGGCGCACATCTGGTTGTGAATACGGTTAGTCATCAGATCATTGAGGAGTTCATGCTCGCCGCGAATGAAGCGGTCGCTCGAATACTCAGCGAGGCGAATGTCCACTTTCTCCGACGCGTCCATGAGGCGCCCGATCCTCGCAAGCTGAAATCACTTACAACATTTGTGCGGGAGTTGGGGATTCCTTGTGAAAGCCTTGAGAGTCGGTTTGAAATCAAACGAGTTATCGCGGCAGTTCAGGGGGAACCTAATCAGCAGGCAGTAAATTATGCCGTGCTCCGTAGCATGCAAAAGGCCATCTACAGCCCGGTCGACGAAGGGCACTACGCCTTAAATAGTGAAGACTACTGTCACTTCACGTCTCCGATCCGCCGCTACCCCGACCTTACCGTCCATCGTCAATTAGATGCGCTGGCGGCAGGCAAGCGGCCCAAGGATGATCTCAATTCGATGAGTCTGTTGGCAGATCACTGCAGCGAACGTGAAGTGCGTGCCCAACGTGCCGAACGCGAACTGGTCAAACTGAAGCTTCTCAACTATCTCAGCACTCGGATCGGAATGCAGTTAGAGGCCGTTGTTACGGGAGTCGAGCAATTCGGATTGTTCGCGATGGGAATCGAGCTTCCTGCCGAAGGTCTGATTCATATTGATTCGCTGCAGGACGACTATTATCGCTTCGATGCCGATACTCACACGCTTGAAGGTCATCGGGCGGGCAAGCGGTATCGGTTGGGGGATCGGCTGATTGTCGAAGTGGCGAACGTCGACATTGATGGCCGCGAACTCGATTTTCGGCTCATTAAGCGCATTTCCACAGCCGAGCCCTCGAAGCTAAAGAAGAAATTCAGCAGTCAAGATCGCGATTTCAAAGCCGGCAGAGGCAAGTTCAAAAGCAAGCACAAAGGCTCCGACGGTTCCGGCAAAAAGAAGAAGAAACGGCGTTAGGAAAAAGTTACTGCCAAGCTGACGACCGTCACAATGAGGAGTTGACGATTCATGATGAAACCTTCGATGCTGTACTTGTCTGCCTGGATTCTGCTCGCGACGTCTCAAGTGCTCGTGGCAGAAGACTTAGACGCCTCCCGACAATGGGGGCAATGGCGCGGTCCGACTGCCACTGGAGTTACGCCGCATGGCAAACCGCCACTGACCTGGAGTGCCGAAAAGAACATCGCTTGGAAAACTGCTATCGATGGAAAAGGCTCTTCGACACCAATTATTTGGGGTGACCAGGTTTTTCTGCTAACCGCCATCAATACTGGAAAAATCGCCCCGGACCTTCCTAAGCCGGAAGAGCAGCCAGAGCGACCGTTCGGCATTAAGTTCCCCAACACACTCTATCAGTTCGTGGTTCTCTGTCTTGATCGCAAGACTGGCAAGGAGCTGTGGCGGCGCGTCAGCGCCGAGATGGTGCCGCACGAAGGACATCATCACGACAACAACTATGCATCCGCATCCCCCACCACGGACGGTCAACGACTCTGGGTCTGGTTCGGCTCTGCGGGTCTCTTCTGTTATGACATGTCCGGCGAATTATTGTGGAAGCGAGATTTTGGTGCGGTAAGTATGCGCAGGAGTTTTGGCGAAGGAAGCTCGCCTGCTCTGCATGGCAACCGGCTCGTAATTAATCGCGATAATGAAGATCAGTCTTATATCGTGGTTTTGGATGCGAACACGGGGGAAACGATTTGGCAAAAGGATCGCGAGGAAATTAGCTCTTGGGCGACGCCACTTGTCATCGAGCATGCAGGTCGTACACAGGTTATTACGAGTGCCAGCAATAAAGTTCGCAGCTACAATCTGGCCGATGGTTCAATCTTTTGGGAGTGCGGCGGGCAGGTAGGAAACGTTACGCCTTGTCCGGTCGCCGATCAGGATCGCGTCTATTGCATGAGCGGGTACAACGGTAGTATCTGCCAGGCAATTTCGCTGTTGGCCAAGGGAGATGTCACGGGCAGCGATCAAATCGCCTGGAGTCTCGATCGGGGCACTCCTTATGTTCCGTCGCCGTTGCTATTCGATGGTTTGCTGTACTTCAATCAATCCAACGATGGAATTTTGACGTGCGTCGATGCGGAGACAGGCAAGACCCTGATCGAACGCACGCGTATGCCCGAAGTAGGACGCATCTATGCGTCTGCCGTAGGCGCGGACAACCGCTGTTACTTTGTAAGTCGAGACGGAGCGACCTTAGTCATTGAAAAAGGCCCTCAGTTCAAAGTCCTGTCGACGAATCGTTTGCCGGAAGGAGTAGATGCGTCGCCGGCGATCGTCGGCAATCAACTTTTCCTTCGCGGTGACCAGCATCTCTTCTGTATTTCGGAGAGTAATCCTTAATTTACCCTCAAGGAGGGCGTTTCTGTCGCACTTTTCCGCTTGCCTCATGTTTTTCGGACAAGGTATTCTGAACAACAACATCTGGTTGTCTTAGGGATATGGAGCGTCCGCCTCGGAAGGAGAGATCACGTGATGAGATCGCCACTTTGGCTAGCAATATGCTGGGGACTAGTTCATTCAATTGGTCTCACGTCAATTTTCGGAGCAGATGACTTACGCATACCAAGACTAATCGAGCAACTCGGCGCTCCGGAATATACGACGCGCGAACGTTCCCAGTCGGAATTAGCCGATCTTGGTCTCGAGGCGTTCGAGGCACTCTTTGAGGCCCAGCATAGCAAAGACTTGGAGATCGCGACGCGGGCCCGGTATCTAATCCGCGGGATGAATGTCCGTTGGTATCAAGACAGCGATCCCGTTGAGGTCAAGCGTTTATTGCGAGGCTACGGCGATGCCACGGTCGACGAACGCAAGGGCTTGATTGACAAGCTACTTTCGATGGATGAACCAGGGGTCCTGCCAGTCCTTTGCCGGCTCGTACGCTATGAATCAGATCTCGTGCTTTCAAAATATGCTGCGGTTCGATTGCTTGAGCAGGAGCTACCGGTGGCGGCGGCAGACCGTCGGGAGCGAGCGGCAACCATCCGTACATCCACCATTGCTGGCAAGCGGGCCTCAACCGAGTGGCTCCGCTGCTATGCTCTGTCCTTGGAAGACGCCGAGGCCGCCCTTCCTAAATGGGAGACACTAATCTCACAGGAGCTAGAAACTCGCAATACCCAGCCCGAGCAATCTAAGCAAAGCAGTTCCCGGATCTGCCGAGATTTACTTCGCTTTCAAGTCAGTCAGTTGGCGATCTTTGAACGTCAGGCAGAAATCGACCGAGCGATCGAACGCGTCATTAGCCTTGCCGGTGATTCTCGGGACGAAGTAGCTGACTTGGTCGGCTGGCTCGTCTCCCAACAGGCATGGGAAAAGATCCTTGGATTGCAAGCTAAACACGCTGAATTCTTTGCAGAACATCCACCGCTTCTGTATCGGCTGGCGCAAGCGCAGCGGGAGTTGCAGCAGGATGAATTGGCCCGGAAGTCCGCAGCGGCAGCTCTCGAACTTCATCCTGAGGCATTTGATGAACATCTCGTTACGGCAGAAATGCTCAAAGATTCGGGCCTGTTCGATTGGGCACAAAAGGAATTTGAACTAGTCTGCAATACCGCCCCTGTGGGATCTGGATACGATATTCGCGCTCGCTTCCTACTGTCAGAAATGCTCCACGATCAGGCTCAGGATCTCGCAGCTTCAACGACCTTAAAGGCCGTCATCGACTTAATCGAAAAGGACAATCAAGCTGCCGAATGGGCCGCAAAACTGCGCGGCGAAGTGGGGGCAGTCTACGCCCGTATGCACTACTTCGCCGCTTTGCATTACCTGGAACAGGGAGAGATTGCCAAACATCAGTCCGAGCTCGAAAAGGCCATCGCCAAAGAACCTACGGACGCGGATGTATTAATTGCGCTCTACCGATTGCCAAGCCAATCCGTTGAACGGGCTGCCAACACGAAGAAGTTGATTGATCAAGCGACCGAGGGCTTTCGCGAAGAGATTCACGAATGGCGCACCAACCTGGATCGCGCAGGGAACCAAAATGAGGAGGAGGTTTACGGTCGCCTGCTTTCGACAGCCTACAATCAATATGCCTGGCTAGTTGGAAATACGACCGGCGATTATCAAGAGGCTCTGCAATACAGCCTCCGATCACTAGAGCTTCGGCCAGGCGAAGCCGGGCACTTGGATACCCTGGGGCGATGTTATTATTCGGTAGGCGATTTGAAGAATGCAATTAAGAGCCAGCAGGAAGCCTGCCGAATTGATCCACATGCGGGCCAGTTGCGCCGGCAACTGGAGTTCTTTCAAAAGGAATTGGCGAAGCAGGAGTCCGCTTCTGAACCGGCGCGGCCATGATCGAACGGGATCGTCCTCCTGATCCCATGCTTCACGTCGCCATTGCGGGATTATGCGCTCTCATTCTGATAGCCGCGTTTGTGCTTCAAGTGGAAGCCGACGTTGCAGTTCGACTTCCGCTAATTGGAATTCTTCCAGATTCGTGCTGGTTTCGCCGACTCTCTAGCCTGCCGTGCCCAGGCTGTGGGTTGACACGAAGCTTTATTAGCTTAGCCAAGGGAGAATTACTTCGCGCGTGGCGGTTCAATCCGGTTGGACCGATCTTGTTTGTGCTCGTTGCGGCCCAAATCCCATACCGCGTCTGGCAGCACTGGCGCATTCGTCGTGGTCTGCAAGAGTTTCGCTGGCGAACGTGGGAATGGTTTCCCTGGATTGTGGTTCTTGTCTTACTACTCACGCAATGGGTTGTACGATTATCTCCGGCCGCTGATTGGGTAGGACTTCATGCGGGGCCCTAAGTGGCATTTTCTCGCTCGTCGCGCAGTTTCTCGCGCAGGGTCGAGCGGTGAATGCCGAGGCATTTGGCTGCCGCAATGCGATTGCCCCCTGTTTTCTCTAACACTGCTTGAAGTACCGGCGGCTCGACCAGCTTCAGCATCAACTCATACAGCCCCGGCACGTCGTTCTCCGTTGCAGCAGAATAGTGTTCGAGCGTCCAGGCTCGAAGTTGCTGCCGAATGTGCTCTTCTTGACCAGCCGCAATCGGTACAGAATTGACCAGGGGGACCGGTAGGTGTTCGGGGCGAATCTCCGTATCCCGTGCGAGGACAGCGGCGTGCTCTACTGCATTGCGCAACTCACGCACGTTTCCCCGCCACGGACGGGACTGCAGGGCTTCAATGACGGCAGGCGACAAGGATCTTGATGCCCGCCCGGGCAGTTGACGCAGAAAGTGCTCTGCGAGAAGTGGAATATCCACCACTCGTTCACGCAACGGTGGGACAACGATTTCGAAGACGCGGATGCGGTAGAGCAAGTCCTCGCGAAAGGTTCCTTCCCGAACCATTTCCTGGAGCGGCCGATGGGTAGCTGCGAGCAGGCGGAAATCGGATGGACGTGGCATCGGATTG
The DNA here is from genome assembly GCA_041739545.1 of Pirellulaceae bacterium. Taxonomy (GTDB): domain Bacteria; phylum Planctomycetota; class Planctomycetia; order Pirellulales; family Pirellulaceae; genus JBGSNR01. The sequence continues at coordinate 63,921 of JBGSNR010000091.1, forward strand.
CCAACCGGTGTCACTTCACGACGTTCAATGGCTCGGAGCAGCTTGACTTGAGTCGGCAGAGGAATGTCCCCCACCTCGTCGAGAAACACCGTTCCTCCATTAGCTTGCTCCAAGAGTCCTGTGCGGTTTACGTCCGCCCCCGTGAACGCACCTCGAACGTGGCCAAAGAGTTCGCTTTCGACAACGGTCTCGCTCAACGCGCCCACGCATACTGGAACGAATAGCTTTGACGCCCGCTGCGAATGGCGATGAATAGCCAGCGCCACCTCTTCCTTACCGGTGCCGCTCTCGCCGGTGATGAGCACGTGGGTGTCACTGGCTGCCACAAGTGCAATGCGCTTGAAGACCAACTGCATGGCTTCAGAACTTCCCAACAATCCTCCTGGCGGAGACTTGGGAGATTCCAGTTTGTCACCGACAAGTCCTGGCCGCCGACTGGCCAGAGCACGCTGAATCACTTCCGTGGCAGCATCCAAATGGAACGGCTTTGTCAAGTAATCGAAAACACCTGCTTGGACCGCACGTACTGCGGTAGCCAGGTCGCCAAACGCAGTCATTACGATAATCGGTACTTCATTGCCCAATCGCTCGCGGACTTTCGCAATTGAATCGATTCCATCCGCGTCCGGCAACCGCACATCCACGATTAGAGCGTCAGGCCGGTCGACTTGCAGCGACGATAACGCCTGCTGCACGGAGCCTGCCACGGCAACAGTGTGCCCCTCTTCCTTCAGCGATTCCCGCAGGCTCCAGCAAATAGCCGGTTCGTCGTCGACAACCAGGATATGGCTCATGAACAGATCACTCAAGAATGGGCTGCGGTGGGACGCTCATCCGCAACCGATGCGGCCCCTGCTTCAAGTTTAGTCAATTCGCGTGGCCAGCGCAGAATAAATACGGTCCGTTCGTCGCGACGTTCCCAAACGATGGTCCCGCCCGTGGAATCGGCGGCTTGTCTCACCAGAAACAACCCCAGCCCCACACCTTCAGTCTTCGAGGTGACGAAGGGTTCAAATAGCGATGATTGAAGTTCTTGCCGTGGACCTGATCCAGAGTCCTCGACTTCAATCCAGGAGCTTTGGTCCGTCATTCCTGTACGAATCGCCACTTCGCCGCGAGTGCCTGCCGCCTCGAGAGCGTTCGACACTAAGTTGACAATCGCTGCTCGCACGGCATCGGCGTCCAAAACCCAGCCAAACTCCGGCTGCAGATCAAGCCGTGCACAAAAGCGGACATCCGTATGCTTGGCGATGGGTTCCATCAGCCTAACAACCTCCCCCGCGAGTTGCGCAAGATCGCCACGTTTGAGCTCGATTCGCTGCCGAGCCCCCAGAGCCAGCATTCCCTTGATTTGCTCCTCTGTCAGACTCAATTGTCGTTCGGCGATGTCCAGGCTTTCGTCCCCCGCTTGCGCCACGCACCTTCTACGATGAAGCTGCACCGCCAACTTAGCACCAGTGACTGCATTCCGGAGTTGATGAGACAACCCACCAGCCAATTGCGCTAGAAGTCGCAGGCGTTCCGAATGGACAATTTCACCTTCCAGATCGACCAATCGCTGCGACAACCGATTAGCTGCCAACTGTAGTTCATAAAGCTCATCCACGGGGCTATCTGCGTCGATCTGCACAAAGTGCCGCTGTGACAACAGCGACAATTGCTCACGAACGCCCCGAATATGACGTGCCAGCCGATCAGCCAGGCCGATCGATAATAACACTCCCAACCCGGCCGCGACTGCTCCGACGACAAGTGGCGCAAAAACGGCTTCCCACTGGGCTTCACGCAGTCGCCCCTCGGGATAAAGTACGTACAATTGCTCGGGAGCGTAGGGTGAATTGATACGCGCTACGAAATGATTCCGACCGCCAATTTGAGTTGTCGGCAATTGGGACAACTGCTGCACATCGTCTACACGAGGCACGCGCGGAAAGTCGGTGGCAAAGTCAGCTGGGATTTCTGCGGTGCGTTGCGTGACTGCTCCATCCGAATCAATAGCTACAAATTCCGCACCCGACAAACCTTTGATGTTTTGTAGAACTTGGGCCGAGAAGGGAATTCTCGATTGGCTGAGCGTCTTCACCAAAGCATGTAGCTGCAGAAAGCTATGCCGATCGCTTTGCCGCGCCACAAAGTAGGCTGAGATGAACGACGTTCCGAGCACGGACGCGAGCACTAAAGCTCCGACCGGCAACATGATTTGATTGCGAATTGACCAGCGCATCGTAAACCGCTCCTGCAGACTGTACCCTCTAGTTTAGTCCAGACTCGGTTGAGCCACGATTTAGCCGGGTGGGAATAACACGCTGAAAATGCGCCTTTACGTTCGAGTACAATTTATGGGCGCAGTTGTTGATGCTGTTGATTTGGCCCTCCCACATCTAACCCTCGTAGCTATCCTTCATGCCACTTCGCACGCCGCGTTATCTGGTTCCCATCGAAACCAAGGCTCTGCCTCACTTCTTTACCGATATCCTGATCATCGGCGGTGGCATTGCAGGAATGCGAGCGGCAAATGCAATCGACCCCAAACTTTCCACGCTCATCGTAACCAAAGAAGCGGCAGCTCAGTCGAATAGCACTTATGCCCAGGGAGGAATTGCTGGAGTGCTCGATTCGGACGATCGATTTGAGTTTCATGTCAGCGACACGCTCACCGCTGGAGGAACACTGTGCGACCCCGCAGTCGTTGAAATGGTGATTCGGGAAGCGCCTGAGCGAATTCAGGAGTTGCGCAGTTGGGGCACGCACTTCGATGAACTCGCAGGAGAGCTCACACTGGGGCGCGAAGGGGGGCACAGTCACAATCGCATTGTACACGCTCTCGGCGATATGACCGGCCAAGAGATCATGCGCGCGATGATTGATCGCACGCGGCAACTTCCCAATGTGCAGCTTTGGGAGAACACCTTTACCATCGACCTGATCACGCATGACGGCGTCTGCCGCGGGGCAGTCGTGTCGCGTGGTGCACTCGGCCGCATTTTCGTCTGGGCCCGGCAGACGATTCTGGCCACGGGTGGAGCAGGGCAGGTTTATCGCGAGTCGACCAATCCGGCAGTCGCCACCGCGGATGGACATGCCATGGCCTACCGTGCAGGATGCCGCCTGCGAGACATGGAGTTCATGCAGTTCCATCCCACCGTCCTCTACATTGCGGGAGGGAGCCGTAGTCTAATCACAGAAGCGATCCGAGGCGAAGGTGGTCGACTCGTCGATCGTGATGGCTATCGATTCATGCCTGACTATGATCCCCGTGGCGAACTTGCTCCTCGTGATGTCGTTTCGCAGGCGATCGTAACTCAGATGGAGAAAACGCGTCACTCGTGTGTCTATCTCGATGTCACCCACCTCGACGGAGCGTTCGTGAAGAAGCGCTTTCCAGGCATTTTTGCCGCCTGCCGCAGTTTTGACATCGATATCACGCGCGATCGCATACCTGTCCGGCCCGGAGCCCACTACATGATTGGCGGTGCCGTGGTCGACCTGGAAGGCCGCACGTCTTTGCCTGGTTTGTGGGCCGCGGGCGAAGTGACCTCCACTGGCTTGCACGGAGCCAATCGGCTGGCATCCAACAGTCTCCTGGAAGGGCTCGTCTATGGTGCGCATGCGGGTCGCGGAGCATCGCTCGTTGCTCAAGAAATGCACGATGATTTCCGCGTCGATCCGATCTCGAACGAAATTGTGGCTCCCGCTTTGGAGCCGCTGGATTTAGAAGACATTCGCAATTCATTGAAGTCTGCTATGTGGAGACAGGCAGGGGTGCGTAGGTCCGCACACAGCCTAGAAGAAGCGCTCGCGAACGTGGATCAATGGTGTGGCTACGTGCTGCCTCGCCAATTTGCCGATGTCGAAGGCTGGGAGTTGCAGAATCTCCTGATTGTCGCCCGTTTAATCATCCGCACTGCTCTAGCCCGGGAAGAATCGCGCGGCGTTCACTTGCGAACGGACTTCCCCCAGAAAAAAGATCCCGAATGGCAGGTACATTTGTGGTGCGAACGGGATGCAATCAGCAGTGAAAACCGCGGCGGACAAGAGCCGTAGCTTGCTTCTTTGGCTCGGCCAACTCTATCTACCTGGCATTACTTCAATGCCTTGATCTCTGAGTGGTTTAAGAGAAACTCTCGACGCTGCTTGGCAAAAGTGAATAAGTTGCTGCCACCTCGCGACTCACCCGCAGCATCCTTTGCAGGTGCAGAGAGCGAGCGGCGAAACTCATCCGTCGTCGAAAGCTTCCGCGTATCAGTTTCTACTTCCTTTTCGATAAGGGTTCGATAGTCAGCGACAATTGGTCCAACCTTCTGCCAGTCGAGCCACTCCTCAGCGATAGTCTTCACGTGCTGAAGGTACTTCTCCCGCAAGGATGGGACGGCCAGAAGCTTACTACGCAAAGGCTTACTGTTGTCCGTCAAGCCAACGAGGGGGTCAACATTGAACCCACCACCTCGACTCCCCATGCCGGGTGCACCTGGCGGTCTGCCTCCTGCAAATCCCCTCCCGCCACCTGGAGGTCCAAATCCACCTGGTCCGCCGGGCCCCATGCCAGGTCCGCCGGCGGCATGAAAAGTCTCGTTCATGTCGTGTGGGATAATGTGAAACTTGCCTTGCTCATCCAGGCAGATGGAGTAGTCACTAGCGCGCGTCCAATAGCCATCGCTATTTTGCAAAGCACAGTCGAGTGCTAAAAACCACAAAGCACCGTCGATGTCTAACATCGGTGCAATCGCTGCTTCGAGTTGGTCGGGAGGAGTCTCGTTCAAAGTCTTGCACAGCTTGATCAGGGCCTGCCACGACTTTTCGTTGTCGCTGCTCTTGATTTCGTACCGCTCTTTGTAGTCCGCAACGTTGTCGCCCGTGTATTCGAGACCGCTGCGACCGCCGGGGCTTCCTGGAACTTTCCAGCGAGTTCCTTTCTCGCTTTGATAGTTCTCGGCGAGGAAAATCTTGTCGAACTGTTGCGCGTTTGTATACAGCCCCCAACTCTCGCCGTTGATGACGACACGAACAAAATTCGCCTTCGGTGCCGGTATGTATTGACGCGCGATCTGTGAATAGAGCACGGTGCTCAGGAATGTCGGATCACCGTTTCCATTCAACAAATTCAGCGTTTTATACCCGTAAAGCCGCTGCTTAGAGTTGACTAAATCTAAGGATACATTTAGCGAACGCTTCGAACCTGTGGGCACCATTCCGTAAGAAGACATGCCGCGGTAGTGAACCCCTACGCCTTCTAGTTTCCGACCATCGACGATGAGGGTAGCTGGAACGTCAACGTCCGAACCATGAAATGCTTCTAACTCCGTTTCCCAATCTGGATTCTCGAACGCCAGAAAAATCGTGCGCACCACTTTCGGATCGTAAAGTGACGCGTCAATGGTCGGTGCTACATCGCTGGGACTGACCCTCAATCCCGGTTTTCCCGGTTCGCGATTCCCTCGTCCCATTCCAGGTGGGCCGCCTCCAGGTCCTCCCGGCCCGTGGCGTTGTGTTGCAGTAGCCGTGGTGCGGGCAACTTTACGTTCTTCAAGATTGAGCCAACCGTCTTTGTTCTGATCGAATAGAGCCAACAGCTTTCGTTCGGGGCCCCACATTCCGCCAGGGCCTCCGAAGCCCGGTGGTCCTCCACCAGGACCCCGGCCAAAACCGGCCTGGTTTCGCGTTGCAGGAAAATTGAATTCTTTCCCGGTCAAAGAAGTCCAGGTGGTTCGTTGTTCGGGCGTCAATACGTCTAATAAGTCAGCCTTAAGTTGCGGCGTCAGTTGAGGCGGACCGAAACCAGTGACACCTCGCTGGGCTAATTCGCCGATCCGCTTCAATTGCTCTTCCGTGATCTTCAGTTTTGCAACGACATCTTCCTGTTGCAGCGCAGTTCCCCCGTCGCGCTGCAAGCGAAGTTGCGTTAGCCGCTCGTCTTGCTCAGGCTGCAATACCGACCGCTGTTTTTTTTCTGACGCCTGCAGTTCCGATTCCAGTTTGGTTCGCAGTTCTGTCAACTTCTTCTCTCGTTCTTCAGGCGTAAGCTTCTCCAACGTTTCAAAATCCGTTCCGACCGCTGCCTCTTGCAGGGATCGCTGCAGTTCGCGATTGGCTGCGAGAATGGCTTCCTTTTGCTCTAGGGACAGAGCGAGTTCTTCCTGAACCTCGGGGATGCCCAGCAAGGTGACCGTATTGTTTTGCATCTCAGGTGGTCCGATCATTCCAGGCGGACCAAAGCCAGGAGGACCAAAGTTGGGAAGGCGAAATCCACCAGGGGGAGGACCACCAAATGGACCTTCCGGCGACGGAGGCTGTTGAGCCAGGGTCACGGCCCTGACAGCCACCAACAAAACGAGAACCAGTCCACCAGCCCAAAACTTTTGCATCGTTGCATCCTTTACCTGGACCTGACGAACCAAAGGCTTCCAATCATGGAACCCTCTTGGTCGCAATAGGTAGCGGGCACCGACGAAGATCGGGCGAACTTCGCAACGATATGGAAAGCCAATGATGGCTGATTAGTCAAAAGGAGTCGCTATTCGTCGTATCGCGGTGTTTTGCCAAACCGTGCGAGGTGCTCCCGTTCCATCTGTCGCATTTCTTGCTTTGCCTCGGGCGTTTGGTCGTCGTAACCCACCAAGTGCAGGGCACCATGAATCACATAGAGCAGAATCTCGTCTGGCAGTTGCCAGGCGAATCGCTCCGCCTCGCGCGCAGCATAATCCGCACTGACAATAATCTCACCTTCCAGATGCGCGTCGTTCGATTCGAGCACAAAACTCAACACATCGGTCGGGTAATCGTGATCGAGGTACTGCCGGTTGAGCTCGTGCATCCGCTCGTCATCGACGATGGCAATGCTGATCTCTCCCGAACTGAACTTCGCTTCTGTCAGTACCTGCCGGACTGCTAAAATCAGTGCCTGTTTATCAACCGGATGATTCTTTTGCAGATTCGCCACCGCCACGTCCAATCGCGAACTCATGAGCGATAATTCTCGTGGCATTCGGTGCAAGCTTTGCCAATCTCGGTCGAGGCAGCACTCGCGGCGTCATAATTCTTGAGCTTCACGCCGTCGACAATATCCTTCCCGGCCTTAACCAAACGCTGGCAAAATGCCTTGTAGTCATCACCATCCGCGTCTTCCATTCCATCAGCCATCATCACCTGACCAATCGCAGCGATAATCTCCGCGTCCTGCACGATCACATCTTGGTTCCCCTTAAAGAGCGCTTCACTGGAGAGATTCTGTTTGAGCCGCGGCTCGTAAATCGCTTCCAAATGCTGCATCAATGGGGAGCGATCGCAGACCGTGTTCCACGTCGGCTTACGTTCCCCTTCTTTCCCCGAGAACGGATTCTGGCCTCCCACCAAATCCGCCAATTCTTGCTTGCGAAGTTTGGCTTCATTGAAGACTTGTACCGTGCCCACCTTGGAGTTGGCTGCAGTGCGGGCAAAAACATCGCGGGCCGCTGGAGCTTCCTTTTTGAAACGGACATCGCTGTCATAATCGCCAATGATCCCGAACAGCATCGCCAGTACACTTAAATCACGACGCACAACTTTATAGCCCTTGCCTGCGAAGTCGCTGGGGGTCGTCACACTTCCATCGACCTGCAACTTGATGGCTTTGATTTGATCTTCGATGGTCTGTCCCGAAATGATGGAAGACCAGCCAGTGCCGCTCCCCACTCCACCTCCATCGCCGGCAGGGGCAGCACCTGTGGAGGGGCCGCCACTCGCCACCGCTGCTGCTACTCCCAGATTCGGACGATCACCAACCAAGCCTTCATCAATCGCATTGTTGAAGAAAATAGCCTTGGTGCTATTGGCATCGAACTTCGGCGGTTCCGCTCGACGCACGGTTTTGCCCGGACCTTGGCCGAACAACATCAGCCCACTGCCGAGGATGATCAGTGCGGGGAGAGACCAGCGGAAACATTGTTGAAATCGAAGGGAAAACATGATTGGCCTGACGAAAAGTCCTGGAAGAGGAATCTAGTTTTAATATAAACGAAGGCGAAACGCCGGCGACGTCCATCGTCAAAACGCTGGTCTCAGCGCGATGTACTTTCGTCGCTAACCTTGCAAATCAAGTTCATTTCCCAATTCACCCGTGGGATCCGGGGCACCTGCAATAGATTCGCCTGCGACTGGATCAGCAGATTCTTCGGCAATGAACTCATCCGCTGGTTCTCCGCCGTTGGGTAACGGGCGACCGTCGAGCAACTGGCGACCGTCTGCCTCGCCATCGCCGGTTGTGACATCGTCGGACGTCTCCCCCACATCGGCGGCGGCCTCCGCACGATGGGCGGCTCGTTCCGCACGAGCCACCATCGCCGCTTCACGAACCTGTCGCTCGGCCTCGATCCCTTTGGGGGGGGCCGCCTGCCCCGCTAGATTAGCCGCCGCTAGAGGTATGCCACCAATGTTCATAGCCCTCTCCCAATTTTAAGGCGTGTCCAGGTCTGCAAAACAGTCGGCATAACTGCCGCATCAATTCAAAACATGGCGAACAACGCTCCCTTAGCCTTCAATCGACCCCAAGCGTTTCACCACCCCCTCAATCATGTGGAAATGGAAACCGTTTCCACCACCTTTTTTAATTGCCGCAAGTCTATCCAGGATTGAACTTAGGTTCGTTTTTTGGTCGATTTTTCAACCCCAACTGGAAACTGCTCTTTCGGGGGATTTCCAGCCCGTTTTCTGCCGTTCAGTCGAGTTGGATGTTTGGCTCACTACTCGCCCTTAAGAAGCGATTGCCCTTCCCGCTCCAGTCCATTGTCCCGGAAGTTTAGTTGGGCAGTTGCCAACTCCCAGCCTTCTGTCAGCCCGAATTACAATCATTGAGAACTATTGATGATTTGTCAAACACCACCGTCGAACGGCCCGCGATTTCGCTTCGACAGGCTTGCCGCGGACTACCGCATCAATCGCTCACCTCACCAAACTAATCCTGCTCCCCGGGTCGCAGCAAGAGGAAAAGCACCTGGAATGGTACCTCGCACGGGTTCACGAGCTGCCAATCTGCGATGTCGTGGAAACCTCTTTCTATTAACACAATTTTGCCGGAATTGTGCATTGTGCTTCCAAATTGAGCTACGCGTGCTTATATTCACATGCGAGTTGTGGACATTGTCTGCACACTCGCCGGCAATCTTCTGCTCGCTTATTTCGCCCGTTCTTGGGCATAAATCTTGAGGCTTTTCATTCATGGCTTCGCGTCCCCTTGCGCCTGCAACTTCGAAAATCACCGCCCGAAAATCAGCTCGCTCTAGTCGGCGAGCAAATCCCAATCGTCGTGTTCGACGCCAGTTCTTCGAAACCCTCGAAGACCGTCGTGTGATGGCGACTCAGATCCTCAATTTTGATGACGCGGTTGCACCAGAGGCGTTCTCTCAACAGGTCGAACTAACCTCACACTATTCAAATCAAGGTGCCTATTTCCAAGGTCTCGGCGGAGCCGGCTGGGAAGTCTTGAACCAGGACTCTGGATTTGGCGTCGAGGGCTATTCGTCTCCCAACTTCTTGGCTTGGAATACTGACGTTACATCCTCGGCCGAGAGTTTGTCGTTTTTCGCCCCGGTGAGCGACGTTTCGTTGCGTGTGGGATCTACGGAAGGTGGAACCTTCACTGCGACCGCGTTCGATGGCCTCGGCAAGGAACTGGGCACTAGCACCGTTACGCTAACTTCGTCCTTGCAATCGGTGACATTGCCCTACAGCGGAATTGCCAACGTTGAATTCAGTACGACGGCCTTGATTGGCGTCGTGGATGATCTGGGTTTCGACATAGAGTCCTTCACGCCACCGGCACCAATTACGGCCACGATCGACGACGCTGGCAATTTGACAATTGCCGACAATGACGCCAGTCCGAATAACAACCTGTTGCAACTTTCGAGCGATGGTAGCTATTTGATCTTCAGCGATCCTTGGGTACCGTTTGCCGACGTTCCAACGGCTGGAAGCAACCTAAGCAATGGTGGTCGCAAGCTGTCGATTCCGCTGTCTGAAATTACGGGGACCATCACAGTTCTGACTGGTGGTGGCAATGACACATTTACCGTCGACTTTAACGCCGGTAACCCGCTGCCGGCGAGTGGAGTGCTGTTTGATGGGGGCGACGGCGGATTTGATACGCTCGCATTCAAAGGTGGTACCACAACCGCCCAAGTCTTTAACTTCACAAACGAGCATGATGGAAGTGTTGAGTTTGAAGGAGCCATCTCAGGCAAGGTTGAGTACGTGGGTTTGGAACCAGTTTCTTCGACGGTGAACGCTACGGATGTGATCCTCAACTATGGCGATACTGCCGAGACCATCACTGTCACTGCAAATGGAGCCCAAACCCAAGTTGACTCCAATGTTGGTGGCGAAGTCGTTTCGTTCAATAACCCGACCGGGACGTTCCAAATCTTTGCCGGAAGTGCAGCCGACACCGCGAATGACGTTGTCACGTTTAATGGCGTTGGTCCCGGACTGAACGCGGCCATCACCGTTGACGGCCGAGGTGGAACGGACACGGTCAATTTCAATACAGCCCTCAACGTGCCATCGGTAACGGTGACTGCGGAGGCCATCAATGTAACGCAGGCGATTGTCGCCAGCGGTTCCGTGAATTTCACCGGAACCGATGTCAATTCGACCGCTAGCGGCACGATTTCTACAGGTACGGCGCTCACCGTTACGAATACCGGCACAGCAAGCACGCTGACTGGCAACATCCTCGGCACGGGCAGCGTCATTAAACTCGGCGCCGGCCGATTGAATCTCGCCAGCACTGCCAACACCTACACGGGCCGAACAGTGTTCGAAGGAGGCATTATCAATGTTGCCTCCGTATCGGATTACGGCGTAGCGAGCAGTATCGGTGCGCGATTGGCGGCCCAAGAAGTCGCGGCTGGCGATGGTATCGGCCTGCACTTCCGTGGTGGGACGTTGCAGTACACCGGCTCGACACCGCAAAGCACCAATCGCCAGATGCGTGTGCTTAACGGCAACGGGGCCACGATTGATGCGTCTGGCACGGGTGCCGGCACTTTGAGTTTTACTTTTGCTGGTGCGAATACCAACCTGTTCGATACAGGCGGCACCCGCACGTTCACGCTAACAGGTTCGAACACCGGCAACAACGTGTTCGCGATTCGACTAGATAATCAAGGGGGCAGTGCCACCAGCTTGACCAAAACCGGCACCGGTACCTGGGAGTCTTCTTCGTCCACTCATACTTACACGGGTGTGACGACCGTTAGTGGTGGCACGCTTATTTTGTCCGGCAATCGTACGGCTACATCCGGTGGTATTACGGTTGGAAACACGGCTGCCGATGCGACTCTGAACATCACGAACGGTACCTATACCGTCAACGGTACATTTAGCGTCGGTGTGACGAACTCCGCCGGCAACGCCATCGTCAATCAGACCGGTGGCTCGCTGACCCTAGCCGCGACGCAATTGATCATCGGCAACGGAGCCGGAGGACGGGGCGTTTACAATCTCTCCGCGGGAACGTTAACGGGAGCGGCCTCGACGAATCGCGGTATTATCTTGGGTGTTAACAATGACGCCTCTGGCGGAACGTTCAACCTCAGTGGCACTGGCATCCTGAACATGTCGACGGCCCTAGTGCAGGTCGGTCGTTCCGATGCTGCCGCCAACAACACCAACAATCAATTCAATCAAACCGGCGGTACTGCCACTATCAATGCGCTCACGATCGGCGGTGCAGCGGGCGGAAGTAGCGGCGTTTCTGCGCAATTAAATTTGACGGGTGGGACCTTCACTGCGACGAGTTTTAACTCGTTGGCAGCAGGGGGCAACAACACCACTTCGATGACTATCGGTGGCACCGCCAATGTCACTCTTCCGGCGTTCCCCACGGTTCGGGGCGCTGGTTCAACAGCCAACATCACCTTCGATGGTGGTTTGCTTACGCCTGCCGCTGCGAGTGCAACCTACATCAGTGCTATGACGAATATGTTCGTTACCGCCAACGGCGCGAACCTGTTTGTGGATGCAGGGAGAAACATAACCATTCCACAGTTAATCTCCAACGCGCCAGCTCAAACGGGAACAATCACGAAAACCGGCAACGCTCAATTGCTTCTCAGCGCTGCCAACACCTATTCCGGAACTACCACGGTATCCGCAGGATCACTTCGTCTGGGGAATGCTGCTGCCGCTGGAACGGGGAATGTATCGGTCGCCAATGGCTCGATCGTCTTGCTGTGGTGGAACACGGGTTCCAACGTAGTGAACAACACGTTTACGCTGAATGGCTTGGGAGCAATTGACAACAAGCCGAGCATCTATGGTGACGGTGGCGGCGGAGGCTATTCAAACTACATCCTCACCAACACGATTACGCTCAATGCCACCAGCAATCTCGGCGGCAATAATCTGAACAATTTGTACGTCGCCGGGCAGATTACAGGCTCCGGCGGGCTCACCAAGGGGGGCAGTCGTACCGATGAGAACAGCGCGCTGATTCTGGCAAATCCAGCGAACAACTACGAAGGGCCAACGGTCATCAACAGAGGAACCGTAATTCTGGCTGCTAATGAAGTGCTTCCGCATGGAGCCAGTGCGGGCCCTGTTGCCGTCAGTGCAGGAACGACACTAAATTTGGGTCAGTTCAACGAAACGATCAATGGATTGAGTGGTGCCGGAAATGTGATCAGCGGGCTGGCTGCAGGGGACGACGGCGCCGCGCTTATCTCTCCCAGCAAGACTTACGTTCACAAGCTCGATTTTGGTAACGCTGGTGCAGCTACGGTGAACGGTGTGGTATTTGACACGGCCGGGACTAGCGGCACTGGATTTGCGCTGACGGGTGCGGGTACGCTGTTCGGCGAATCCGGTTCACCCACTGGTTATGCCCAGTTGATGAATGATTTTTATTACAACGGTGCGACCAGTGCCCTTACCTTTAGCAATCTCACTGTCGGTCAGGCTTACGAGGCCGTCGTCTTTACGCAAATCGGCGTCTGGCCAAATCGCCCGCAGAATTTAACGTTTACCAACGGAACTCAGAGTCAATTCGTCCCGAATTTTGATTCAGGCATGGTTGGCTACGGATCGTTCCGTTTCGTCGCTGCCGCCACAACGGCCAGCATTACGATGCAGCAGAACCTTGCGGCCACCTTCCACTGGTTCGGTGCGACACTTGAAACGTTGACTTCGATCTCGCAGACTTTCACCGTCGGCGATGGCGGTAATTATCAGTACGACGGCATCATCAGCGGCCCGACCTCGATCGTGAAGCAAGGGAGCGGTACGCTTACCTTAGGAAATTCTCAGCTATACGATGGCAGCACGACGATTAGCGGCGGCAGCATAGAACTGCAAAACACACCGGCACCGGTTGTCCCTAATGGGGACTTTGAGGCACCAGTTCTGGCGGGAAATACCTTCGCCTACTACGGTACTTTGTCTCCCGCCCAGCAGACGTCTTTTGTTTGGACCAGCGGCGGCGTAGTCAACACAACCGGCGGCGCGCTCTTGAACAACAGCGCTGCGTGGGGATACGCCACACCGTATCCATCACCGAATCAGGCATTCAGCTTGCAACGTGACAGTTTCTTGAACACTACGGTAGCGCTATCGCCTGGGGAGTACACTGTCAATTGGTCGCATGCGCGTGGCGGCGGGCAGGTTAATCCGTACTTCTTCCGGCTCAATGGAGTTAATGTTGGTAGCTCTTATTCAGCCCCCGGCGCGGCCTGGACGCAAGCCAGTGCTACTTTCAACATCGCCGTGGCCGGCAACTACACGATTGGATTCCTCGGAACGTCAGGTCCCGACAACAGTGTCGGGTTAGACAACGTAACCCTGACCGGCGGCGGCGGTCGGCTTCCATCGACCACGGCCGTGAACATCACAACCGCGGGTGCGTCGCTCAACTTGAACGGCGTGAACCAAACGATCGGCTCTTTGGCTGGTGTCTCCGGCGCGTTGGTGACCAATAACGACACCGCTCTCACCTCTGGCACCAATAATACGAGCACCAACTGGGGTGGTTCGATTGCCGGCACGGGGACGTTTACCAAGATCGGCACCGGTACACAAACCTTCAGCGGTCCGAACACATACGACGGTGGAACCACTATCAGCGCGGGCACCTTGCAACTTCAGGGCGCTGGCACGGTCGGTCCGGCGACGCTGAACATCGTTAACGGCGCAACCTTGGCTCTCAACTATAGCGGTACGCTCCCCAACACCATCAATTTAGTTGGGGCCGGCACGCAGACGATTTATGTTCCCACCGGCAACAATCCGACTGTCACGGGGAATGTCACCACCGATGGCAGCACCGGCTCGCTAACGATCGACGGCCAAACCGCCCCAGTGGGCCTGGTTCACAATTTAACTTTCAGCAATAACACGATTGCCCTGGGTCCCAAGTCGTTTAATGTCCAAGGAAATACTGGCAACGGCCCGGCGCAAGGGAATGCCCAGAGAACGACCCTCAGTAATGTGACCTTCTCCACCAGCAACGACGTTACCGTGGGGCGTGCCGCACTGGTCTTCGCCGGCACCACCGTGGCAAATATTGGTGGCCGATTAACGGCGCTCACCTCGAATATCAGCGACTGGGGCTTCACCACCATTCAAGATACGGCCGCAGTCATTGCGACCTTGGGTGTGGATCGCAATTCGAACGTTGCCTGGGGACTGAACCTCAACGGCGGCACCCTCACCACCCCCTACATCAATGCCGACGATTATGGCAACGGTCAGGCCGGTTTGTTCCTCAATGGCACGCGTATCATCGCCACCCAGAACAGTGCAAACTTCCTGCAGATCACGGGAAATGTGGGGGTGAACTATGGCTCTTACATCGGGAACGGCGGTGCCATTTTCGATACCAATGGCTTCAACATCACCATTTCGTCCTCGTTCAAAAATGCTGCCGGGGCAGTTACGCCAACGTTCACCAAGCTAGGGGCCGGCACACTGATCCTATCGGCTGCCAGTACCTTCACCGGCGGATCGAATATCGCCGTGGGTGCGTTGCGGATGGGGAACGCCGCCGCATTAGGCACGGGCAACATCGATGTCGCCAACGCCGCGAATGTGCTGCTGTGGTGGAACAACGGTTCCGCAGTGGTCAACAACTCGTTTAGCCTCAACGGACCAGGATCGATTGACGGCAAGACAAGCATCTATGCCGATGGAGGAGCCGGCGGCGGTCTCCGCAATTACATCTTGAACGGCACAATCACGTTGAATGCCACCAGTAACCTGGGCGGAAACGATAGCAACAACGTGCTTGTCTCAGGCCAACTCACTGGTCCCGGCGGATTGACCAAAGGGGGCGGACGCACCGACGAGAATAACTCGCTCATCCTGACGAACACCCTCAATAACTACCAAGGGACAACGAGCATCACAAAGGGCTCGCTGGTGCTGGGTGCTTCGGAAGTGATCCCCGATGGCCCTGGCACTGGGGCAGTATTTGTCAGCGCTGGCACCACGCTCGACATGAAGGTCTTTAGTGAAACAGTGAATGGACTCACGGGCACCGGCAATGTCATTAGTGGGAGTAGTTCTGCTTTGCCAGCTCCTGACGGCGCAGCGCTGATCTCGGCGAGCAAGAACTACGCTTTGAAACTGGACTTCGGAAACCTCGGGCCAGCCACCGTGAATGGAGTGGTGTTTGATACGGCGGGAACAAGTGGAACAGGATGGAACTTAGCTGGTGCCGGCATCTTGTTTGGCGAGTCCGGCGGTCCCACGGGTTACAACCAGTTGATGAATGATTTTTACTATGGAGGCCAGCCTGGCACCCTGACATTCAACAATCTCGTTGTCGGGCAAACGTACGAAGCCGTGCTTTACACACAGGTTGCGATCTGGCCCAACCGCCCCCAGAACATGACGTTCACCAACGGGTCGGAAATGCAAGTACTTCCCAACACGGATCCAGGCTCGGTCGGAGCCATCACGTTTAGATTTGTCGCGAGCTCAACGTCTGCCAGCATCAACATGGCTCCGACGTTAGTGAACTCCACCTTCCATTGGTTTGGGGCCACGCTCGAAGTTGTTGCGCCTGCGATTCAAACTCTGACGGTGGGGGACGGGAGCAACTATCAGTTTGATGGTGTGATCGGCGGTCCCACCGCGATTGAAAAAATTGGTAGTGGAACATTCAATTTGGCAGGCTCCAACACCTATCTCGGTACCACCACCGTCAACGCTGGCACGCTGCAATTGCAGAATGGGGCGGCGATTGCTGATAACGCAGGGGCGGTGACGGTTGAACTAGGGGCCACGCTGCAGCTGCTGACCAGCGAAACGATCTCCGCTTACGTCGGCATGGGTGATAATGTTGGGAGCAACGATAGCGTGCTCAATTTGGGAGCGAACACGCTGACGACAACGGGCTCGGCGGCGATTGCAAATGTCACTACGACGAGCGGTGGAGCGATCATCGCTGGCGACGCGATCATCGACAACGATGATGACAACAACATCACCGGCACGAATATCTACCTGCGAGCAGTGAACGGTATCGGCACTGCCGGCGATCCGATCGAAACAGCGGTTGCAGCGATTCAGGTTTACAACACTACGAGTGGTGTGGTGAACGTGGTCAACAGCAACGCGGGTGCACTCCTCACCGTGAGCGATCTGGGTGGACTTGGTTCGGCTGGCTTTGGGGCCCGCAACACAGGTGGGGCGCTAACCATTACC
Organism: Pirellulaceae bacterium; assembly: GCA_041739545.1. GTDB lineage: Bacteria > Planctomycetota > Planctomycetia > Pirellulales > Pirellulaceae > JBGSNR01. Next base: position 80,595 of record JBGSNR010000091.1, read on the forward strand.
AACAGCAGCCCGCTTACGATTGCTGCCCCGGTCATCGCAGCCGGCACCGTGACTTTGACCGCCAGTGACTCGGCCACGAACGATGTCGATCACTTGATTGTCAATGCAACGGTGGAATCGACCACGGCCGACGTCTTTCTCAACGCCGGCGACGACGCCACCATCAATGCGGCCATCACGGCTGCGACCGATGTCACCATCAACGTTGACTACCTTTCTGCTGACACGCTGGGCGCCACAGCTACAATCAGCGCGGCCATCACCACGCCGCTGGGGAATTACACGTTCCTCAACGGCAACATCGAGGCCGATACGTTCGAGCTCGCTCCGCAGAGCACGACCGAGTTCCGCATCTTTGGCGATGACCCGACCGATGCACCCGGCGATGTGCTCAGCATGGACGTCACTGGATTGGGTGCAACGCTGAGCGCTCCCGGTTCAGTATTCACCGGTGCCGGCAGCGGCGACTGGACTTTTGCCGGCGGCTTGCAACCGGTGCGTTTCGGCAGCATCGAGAATCTGGACATCACCGGCAACTATCACCTCGGCTACAACAACGATGCGACCAAGGCCGGCAATTTGGTGTTGATGCTCGATGCCTCGGGAGACAATTTTGAGCTGCGCAATGGCTCGACCGCCGGCGCGCTGCTGCTCTCCGGCAGCCTCGCGACCGTACTTTCGCTGACCGTGAACGGCAACACCGACAACGTGGCCGAGCAACTGACGATCGACGACGTCAACGGCCTGCCAATGTTCAGCAGTAGCCCAGTCGGTGGGCCTGATAATTTGAATATCGCTGGCACCGCGAGTGTCCTCTTCAACGGCAACGCCGGGACGAACACGTTGAGCTTCAACTTGATTCAAGCCGGCACGAGCCAACTGGTCGGCCTCGGCGATGGCTTGGCCGGTGCGGATAGCTCGGCAGAAGTGTTGACCACGAACAATTTGCCGGAGTCGCTGAGCGTTTACGGCACCAGCCTGGCAACCATCAGTCGGACCGATAGCGGCCTGGCTGCGGGCGCGCTCACCATCTTGGCTGAAGCCGGGGACGATGTGGTCGACATCTCGGCAAACAACCCGAACACCGACATCACCACCAGCGGCTATGCCACCTTCAGCTTCAGCGGGAACAACTACTCGGCCCTGAATGTCTTCGGCGGCTTGGGTGAAGATCAACTGACGCTCACCGGCTACGGCAGCGGTCAGACAGATAGTTTGCCAACGGCTTTGGATGGGGACACAGCCAATGACATGGGTGTTGCCACCGACGGCGATAGCTCGGCCGACACGCTCCGCGTCATCAGCACCAGCGGCAACACGGGCACCGTCACAATCCGCGGCGGAGCAGGGAACGATCAGTTCTTCCTGGGTGATTCGACTGTCAACTCCACGCTGAACGGCATCGTCGGACCAGTCATCGTGGCTGGTGAAGCGGGGACCGATACGCTCAACGTCGACGATCAAGGCTCAATTGGCGACAAAATGATTGTCGTCACCGAAACCACCATCGACGGCATCACTGGCGCTGCCGGCACCGAGGTGAGCTACTCTTCGATCGAAGTATTGAACCTCTTGGGCGGCACCGGGAACGACACGATCACGGCCGATATGGATGGCGCTGCGACCGACCTCGTCACTGCTTCTCTCAACGGCGGAGGGGGAGACGATACGCTGCTGCTCAGTGGCGTCGCCAATCTTGCGAACCTCTACTTGCTCGGCGGAGCAGGGAACGATTCGCTCGGCACCGCGGCCAATCCGATCATTCCAACCGCATCCACGCAAGTGATCCTCAGCGGCGAAGCGGGGACCACCGCGGCCAGCAACACTACCACGCCGCTGAACCCAACCTCGCCAGCCGATGGAGCCAGCGATGAAATCTTCATCGACATCAGCAGCTTCACCACGGCCGAAGTGGTCGATACGGGGAGCGGCCAGGTCATCTCGATCGGCACGATGCCCGGCCATGCACCGCTCTACTTCAACGGCATGGAAGAAATCAACCTGTATGATGGCGACGTCCTCACCAACGTGGGCCTGGGCGATCTCTATCTTCGCAGCACTGATGACGGCACCGCGGATAACATCCTCTTCTATCGCGGCTACACTTCGGCCAGCGATGTGCTCGTCCGTATGAACAACCGGATGGTCAGCAACACGCCCTTCCGCCCTACAACCCGCGTAGTCGCTTACGGTCGCGGCGGTGGGG
>JBGSNR010000111.1:0-2775 GCA_041739545.1 Pirellulaceae bacterium
CGGTGGCTCGGGCGGCGACACCATGATCGGCGGCGCCGACGACGACAGCTATTATGTCGACAACGCTGGCGACGTCGTCACTGAGCTCGCCAGCGAAGGAACCGATACAGTCTATTCCTATATTGGCTTCACGCTCGGGGCCAATGTCGAGAACCTGGTGTTGCTCGGCGCTGTTGCTATTGGCAACGGCAACGCCCTCAACAACACCATCACCGGCAACGCCGCCAACAACACCCTTGCTGGCCTCGGCGGCAACGACACGCTCATCGGCGGAGCTGGCGCGGACGCGTTCGTCTTTAGCAGCCCGCTTGGTGCGGGCAATGTCGATACAATCAGCGATTTCTCAGTTGTGGATGACACGATCTGGTTGGACGCTGCGCTATTCAATCTCAGCTCCGGCGCGCTTGATCCTGCATTCTTTCACATTGGTTCGGCAGCTGCCGATGCTGATGATCGCATCATTTACGACGATACCACCGGCGCACTCTATTTTGACAGTGACGGCGACGGTATTGGGGCCGCGGTACAGTTCGCAACGCTCACACCCGGCCTGTCGCTGACAAGCAGCGACTTTATCATCTACGGGCCTTGAAACAGACGGCTAAGGTCTAGCGAAGAGGCCGCCAATGGGCTTTGTGCGTCCCCTTGAGCTGCCGACTGCCTTGTGCCGGGCTTTTCTGCCGGCTTCCTAGCTCGATACGAAGGCGGAAAGGTAGTTTTTGGGTGCCGGTGCCGAGTTCCACCAAGCTTTATAACCTCATTGGGTGATATTCATCGATCACGTTCGTCGATTTCGTGGCCTGGGCGGTTCTCGACTTGACCAAGTTGGGCTAGAGTCTTCCTTACATCGTCTGGGAGTTAGTGTGTGGCAATGACCGGCGGGATTGTCTTTATTTTGCATGGGGCTGAGGAAGTCCATTACGCTGGGAATGTGGCGCGCGCGCTGTCCCCTCAATTTACCGCCATTCCTGTGCAGGTGGGCGATCGGGCACTACAAATAGGGACGGGCGCGACCTGCGTTGTGGTTTGTTCCAATTTCTTGAGCCACCCCAGCGTGGTCGAGGCTGTCCTTTCATCGTTGCCGTGTGCTGACGAAAACTCCCTGCTGTGTCTGTTTGAAGGCGCGTCGGTGCCGGACGCATTGCAGCATCTTTCACAAGTTCGGGTGCGCGGGATTGGCGCTGCCGTGCCTGACGCAAAGACTCTCGGTGAGGCGCTGCGCGCTCGCCAAGCGAATTCTGAGGCTGGCAGGGGCGCGGCTCGCCCCCGATCTCTTCGATCACCCGCATTGGACGCCAAGCCCTCGTCCCCAGTTGATCAGGGCAAAAGTCAGTTCGTGGTGCGAAGCGCGTGGGGATTTGCGGCGACGATGGCCGTAGTTGGTGTTGTTGCGCCCTTGATTGGTGCGCGCGCTGGTGCGGTGAGCATCGCTCCGGATCAAAGCGGATCGTCTGTTGATCTCGCGATAGGCGGGGGTGCGACCGCTGAATTGGACGACTCCAATACGACCGAATTTGCAAGTTATTCGCAGGCGGAGTTGATCTCTTCCCAGGATCCGCTGGAGGTTGTGCGGTATCCTTTGGAGGTGGACATGTCACCGGGCGCGGCTGATGGTGGCCCAGGCGAAGTAGTCATGGCTTCGGCCATGGAAGAGGCGGATGGCGTCGCGGTGGCGTTCGACGAGGCAGAATTGGATCCAAAGACCATGGAGGTCATCGCAGCAATGGTTGCGGGTTCCACAATGAACGATTGGAAGATCGATGCCGCTCCCGTTCCGCTGAGACACGATGAAAAACCGCAACCGGCGTTCGAGACGCAAAAGCCAGAGGCTGGGGCCTAAGCCGTTTGGGCCCGAGGATTGTTTAGTGCGGGTCTTAGTTACTGGCGGTGCCGGCTTTATCGGATCGGCTGTATGCAGGCGTTTAGTGCGCGCGCGTGGCTTGCGGGTACTCAACCTTGACGTTTTAACTTACGCGGCCAACCTTGCTTCTCTCGATGAGATCAAGAATGAGAGCGGGTATTCCTTCTTGAAAGGGAATATTTGCGATCGTGAGCTGGTCGATAGTGTGTTTCGCGATTTCTTGCCGGAAGCGGTGCTTCATTTGGCGGCCGAGAGTCACGTTGATCGCTCGATTACGGGATCGGCCGCCTTTGTTCAGACGAATGTGGTCGGCACGCACACCCTTTTGGAAGCAGCGCTTCGCTACTGGGACACGCTGAGCGACGTCGGGGTGAAGCAGCGCTTTCGCTTTCTGCATGTGTCTACCGACGAGGTGTACGGCTCGCTCGGAGATGAGGGTTTGTTCAAGGAAACGACGGCCTACGATCCGCGTTCACCGTATTCTGCGAGCAAAGCTGCCTCTGATCACCTTGCGAGCGCTTGGTTTCATACCTTTGGCCTCCCGGTGCTTATTTCGAATTGCTCTAATAATTATGGGCCATATCAGTTTCCAGAAAAGCTCATCCCAGCCATGATCTTAAAGGCGATCGAGGGGGAATCGCTGCCCGTTTATGGTGACGGGTTAAACGTACGCGATTGGCTCTATGTTGATGATCATGCTGTCGCGCTTGAGTGCATTTTGACATCGGGAAGACCCGGCGAAACCTACAACGTTGGCGGACGTAACGAGCGAAAAAATATCGAGGTCGTGGAGACCATTCGGGAATTGGTGCAAGAGCTGGCACCGGACCGCGGTAAACCGCGATCAGAGATTGCGTTCGTGAAGGATCGTCACGGCCATGATCTCCGCTACGCGATTGATTGTTCTAAGCTCG
>JBGSNR010000129.1:0-41342 GCA_041739545.1 Pirellulaceae bacterium
CTGACTCCGACCAGCGCCATCATGGGCGCCGGCCTGGGGAGCGATGTGGCGCTCATCACCGATGGTCGCTTTAGTGGTGGTTCGCATGGTTTCATCGTCGGCCACGTCACGCCGGAAGCTCAGGACGGCGGCCCGATTGCATTGGTGCAAGATGGAGACGTGGTCACGATCGATGCGGAAACGAATCGAATCGATGTCGACATTACCGATCTGACCTGGGTCGAACGGAAGAAAAAATGGACGGCTCCCGAATTTAAGGCGAAACGAGGGACCCTGTTCAAGTACATCAAGAACGTGAAGAGTGCCAGCGAAGGGTGCGTGACGGATGAGTAGTAGCGGGGATCGGAGGTCGGGGGTCAGGGTTCGGAGGCAGGAGAAGGCAGGTTGAAGGCAGCAACGAATATTCGGGCAAATTAGGGTGGGGAAAACGGTACGTTCGTGATAGTGGGACGTTTATTGAAGGTGGAATGCGGACGTCACGAATCAACGCCAGGGCTTTGGGGTTTTAATAGAAGCGTCTAGTTTTTCCCCGTCGCCCCATTGCCCCTCCGCTCTACGCCCCTGATCGCTGGGAATGACGCTGGAAGTTTATCGTTTCAATTCGCGGAGTTCGCCATGACCACCCAATTCAGTCCCTATGTCGAATGGCTAGGACTGCCTCGCGAACTCACGAAGCCAAACTTTTATCAGTTGCTTGGCATTTCGAATTTCGAAGCAAATCCCGAAACGATCCAGCAGGGGGCAGATCGGGCGTTCGGCAAAGTTCAAACCGCGTATGCGGGGGACCACACCGACGACCAAAATCGCTTGCTGGGGGAACTGTACCGCGCCCGCACTGTGCTGCTCAGTCCGGAATTGAAAATCGCCTACGATCGCAGCCTCAAAATTGAAGATCCTAGGGCTGAAGCGGCGGTAAATGCAGGGGGAGCGGACGGAACGAAAGCCCCTGCTGCATCGTCATCATCTGCGGGGGCACAGGCAGGTGCGAATCCAGCCATCGCATCAACGCCGCCGATTGAATCGCAGAATCAGAATCCAGCCGACATGAAACCATCTCCGTACAACGCCAACAGTGGCTCCAGTGACGACGTCACTCCTCCCGGCGGCAGCCTGGCGCTCGGTCCATCCGCATCCGCTGGTCCGAACGCTCCTGCTGCACCCGCCGAACAACAGGCTGCCCCTCTCGGCTGGCAAGTTGCCAATCCTGCCGCGGGCCAATCGTACCCTCAACAGCCGCAGTACCCACAGCAGCCACAATATCCGGGTGCACCTCAACCAGCCCCGGACCAGCAAGGTTGGTACGCCCAACAGCCGATGCCAGCCAGTCAGCAGCCCTACGGCTGGCAGGGGGGAGTTCCTGCAGGAGGAATGCCGCAGCCTCAATATGGCCAGCCAGCGTATTGGCCTCAGCAGCCCGGCTATCAGCAACCGGGTTACCCACAGCCCAACTATCAGCAGCCCGGCTATCAGCAACCTTATTACCCGCCGCAACCTCCCGGAGGGATGTACGGCAGTTACGCTCCCCCTCCTCCTCCGCCGCAATTTGGGAGCGCGCCTCCGCCGATGTCGGCCGCTTCTATGCCCGATCCTATGGCGCCGGTGGAATTGCCAGCCGCATATTCGGCGCCGGGCCCCGCAGCACCCGCGGCCGGAGCCATGTTTCGAGTTGGTCCTGGCGAAGCTGCACCTGCTTGGCCTGCGAGTCCCGCGAACGGCGCGGTTTCCGGAGTCGCAGTTCCGGTTCGTCCGGCCTCGAACTCAGTGGGACAGCGTTGGAAGGACGATGACGAAGAACCCACCGCTCAGCCGGTCGACCCGCCGACAACGGCCAAGCGAACGGCGAACCCGGTCAACATCGCGAAGCCGGTTGCTTCCATTCCCTCGGCCGAAGACGAAGCCGAACGTCGCCTGGAAAAACTATTGGTCCCCATGGGCCTAGGAATTGGCGGTGTGTTGGTTGCCTTGGCTCTGGTGGTCACCATGTTCAATCGGCCACCGCGACAGACGGCACAGGTTCCGAAACAAAACACCACCGCCAGCGGCACGACGGATAATAAAAAGTCAACTTCCTCCACGCTCCCCGTCGTTCCGGGAACGGTGAAAGAAACGCCGACTTCTACAGTGCCGGGCACGACGAAGTCCGTCGTTCCGATGCCGATGCCGCTACCGACAACGCCTTCCGAATCACCGGACGAACCGGAGATGACCGAACCCGAACCGGCTCCCAAGCCTGCGGAACCAATGCCGGAAATGACGGAACCGGAGACTCCTAAGCCTGCCGAGCCTGTGCCAGTTCCAACTCCGGAACCAACGCCACCCACCCCCGAACCGATGCCGATGCCAATCGTCGACAAGCCAACGCGCGAAGAAGTGCAGCGGCTAGCGAAAACCATGTCTGAAGCTCGCGCCGCCCTCAGCGATGCGAACACCGACGAAGCGACCAGCCTCTTGCGCGGGATCGAAAAGCTGAAGATGCTTCCCGAGCATCGCCAGAAGTTCGAACGACTGAAGGAACTCAGTCGCATGACCGCCATGTGCGTGACCGCCATTCAGATGACCATGCCGAAAGTGCAAGACACCGATCTAACGATCGGCAGCACCATCGTGCATGTGATCGAAGCAGACAATGAGCACATCGTATTCAAGATGAACGGTGCCAACCGACGCTATTTGACTAGCGAACTTCCGCTAGGTCTGGCAAAAGTACTTGCCGAAATGAGTCTGCTAGAGAACGAACCCGTGAACCTGGTCGTCAAAGGTTCATACTACTTCGCCCGCGCGAAGGATCAGGCTGCCATCGAAAAAGCCAAAGAATTATTTAGTGAAGCCAAAGCCCGCGGCGTGAAAGAAGTCGAGCAGCTGATGCCGATTTTCGAGGACTCTTACGACAATCTCGAAGCCGATTTGCAGTAGCTTCAGGAGGATCGGGGAAACCTATCAGAATACGATCAGCCCCGCAGCCAAGCTAAGCAGTAGACCCTTGGGCTCTGCCGAAAATCATGCGCCCGGCACTGTTCTGCAGCACGCTCGTCACCGAGACGCTTACCGATTTACCGATGTGATCGCGCCCCCCTTCGACGACAATCATCGTCCCATCGTCCAGGTAGCCAACTCCTTGCCCGGCCTCTTCGCCGGCCTTCATGATGCGAACTTCAAATTGCTCGCCGGGGAGGAAGATGGGTTTCAGAGCATTGGCGATGTCGTTCAAATTGATGACGGCCACGTTGTGAATGCGGGCCACCTTGTTGAGGTTGAAGTCCCCCGTGACGACTTTGCCATCCAGATGCTTCGCCAGCAAAACCAGCTTCATATCGACCGGTTGGCCGATCATCTCAGGAAATTCCTGATCGTGAATTTTGAGGTCGACATGCGGACTCGACCGCAGACGGTTCAAAATATCGAGCCCTCTGCGGCCGCGGGCGCGGCGGAGCTTATCGCTCGAATCGGCGATCCCTTGCAGTTCATTTAGCACGAACCGGGGCATCAAAAGCGTGGTATCGATGACGTTCGTTTCCACCAGATCGGCAATTCGGCCGTCGATGACCACGCTCGTATCCAGGATGCAGGGCTTGAGCCCTTTTACTTCCTTGGCGAATTCAACATAGGGAATGATGAAGCGAAAGTCGTCTTTGGTTTGCAGCAGTAGACTAGTGCAGATGTAACACAGACTCATGCCGATCAATAGTCGGCTCGAAACCATGGTAAACTCGGTGGCACCTTGTAGCATTGGCTCCAGCACCAGCGTCAGGATGTAGGTCAGTAGTACGCCGACCAGCAACCCGAAGTAAACGCTGGAAACCACGTCGATCGGCTTGTCCGGCAGAAAGGCATCCAGGGCGATCACTCCCCCGGCAACGGCCAGCGTGCCGAAGAAAATCCCCCAGGGCAAGAAAGCCTCGGACGGAGCACGCCCCTTATCATGGAGCATCCCGATCAGGAGCGTAGCAATCCCGGCCGCCGCCAGGACGAAGGCCACACGAAGAATGATCAAACGCATAAAATGGCGGGCAGAGTTATGAATAGCGAGCGGAAGCTCGTTGCGAAATTATACTCCACACCCCCGGTCCGCCTACCCCTTTGGGAGAGGGTGAACGGGGAGTTCAAGCAATTTGTACCGGAATAATTGTTCAAAGCGGCACATTCGTTTCCCGAATTTTGGCCGAATGTTCCAGAAACTTAGGATCGGAAAGCTATGAAAGTTCTCATCGTGGGAAACGGTGGGCGGGAGCATGCTCTGGCCTGGAAGCTGTCTCAAAGCAAACGTGTCGACCGCGTTTTTGTCGCGCCAGGCAATGCCGGGACCGCCGTGGATGCCGAAAATGTGGACATCGACTCCAATGATATCCCAGCGCTGGTCAAGTTCGCCAAGCAGAACAGCATTGGCCTGACCGTCGTCGGCCCGGAGGTTCCGCTGGTTGCCGGACTGTCAGACGCGATGCGCAAAGAAAAGCTGCGCGTATTCGGACCAAGCAAGGCAGCAGCGCAACTGGAAGGGAGCAAAGTCTTCTGCAAAGATCTGCTCCGCAATGCGGATGTGCCGACGGCCGACTACCAGGTCTTTCGCGATGCAGAAAGCGCCCAGCACTTCATTCACAATCGCTATCCGGGGGAAGAAGATAGCGTGCGCCTGGTGGTCAAGGCGGATGGCCTCGCTGCCGGGAAAGGAGTCATCGTTTGCTCCACGCGGCGGGAGGTGTTGACCGCCATTGATCGCATCGCCGTGCAACGCGAATTTGGAAAAGCGGGGGGAACCAGCCTACTCATCGAAGAGCGGCTCGATGGGCTTGAAGTCAGTCTGCTCGCCATCACTGACGGCCGAACCATCATCACCCTGCCTCCTGCCCAAGATCACAAGGCCGCTTACGACGACGACCAAGGTCCGAATACTGGCGGCATGGGAGCATATTGTCCCGCGCCACTCGTCGACGAAAAACAACAGCGCTGGATCGAAGAGCACGTTCTCGTTCCGACTATCCATGCGATGAAGCGGAAGCGGCAGCCTTTTCAAGGGGTGCTCTATGCCGGGCTGATGCTGACGCATCAAGGCCCCAAAGTCTTGGAGTACAACGTTCGGTTCGGCGATCCCGAATGCCAGCCGATCTTGCTCCGACTGAAGAGCGATCTGCTCGATCTGCTGGAGGCAACGGTCGATGGCAAACTCGATGAGATCGCACCGCCGCAATGGGACGACAGGCCCAGCGTCTGCGTGGTGATGGCTTCCGAAGGCTATCCGGGGCCCTACGAAATCGGCCGGCCGATTCGCGGCTTGGACGAAGCGTCGTTGATTCCCGATGTGAAAGTGTTTCACTCGGGAACCAAACTCGTCGACGGCGTGCCGGTTACCAACGGCGGACGCGTCTTGGCGGTCACGGCACTCGGAAGTTCCATTCCGGCAGCGAAGGGACAAGCCTATTCTGCAGTTAAGTGCATACGTTGGCCTGGCGCGTGGTGCCGGAAAGACATTGCCGACAAAGCAGGGCTGGCGGCGCCGAAGACAAAGTCGTAGCCGCGGGCTGGCGGAGGATGCTCGCCACGGCGCACGATGTTACAATCGCGGCAGTTTCTGGCTTGCCTCCTCTCGACTTCCCCACCATGCCTGCTGCATCCTCCACCGATTCTCCTGCCGCATCGCGCGGTGCGTACATGGCTCTAGCCGCCGCTTTGCTGGGCTGGCTGTTTGATGGCGCTGAGATGGGGATCTTCTCGATGGTGGGGCTCCCCGCTGTCACGGACTTGATGGGGAAACATCTCGCCACGCTCGAACCGGCAGCGCAGAAAACCGAAGTCGCACTCTGGTTTAGCGTGATTGTCGCCGGCTTCTTGATCGGAGCGGCAACGGGTGGAGTCGTTTTCGGCTGGCTCGGCGATCGCATCGGACGGGTGCGGGCGATGACCTTGAGCGTGTTGACCTACGCCGTATTCACCGGCCTGTGCGGCTTTGCCTCCGAAGCGTGGCAGGTGGGTGTGCTTCGTTTCATTGCCGCCTTGGGAATGGGAGGGGAATGGTCGTTAGGCGTAGCACTGGTAATGGAAGTCTGGCCGAATAAGTCGCGCGCTTTCATGGCAGGCTTAATCGGAGCCGCAGCGAATGTTGGTTATTTGCTCGTCGGCTTTGTCGGCCTCGTGCTGGCCGACTGGCTGAAGCAGTTGGAAGGTTCCTTCCTGGCAGCCGGGTTTAGTCCCGAGTCGACGCAATATTGGGTGGGTCACAGCGGCTGGCGAATCATCATGCTGCTGGGGACGCTCCCGGCACTCCTCACCTTTTTCATTCGCATCTTCGTGCCGGAATCGGAAAAGTGGTCGCAGGAAAACGAAACCGGCAGCACTTCGAACTGGGCGACGCAGGATTTGCTCGCCGTTCTTGTCGGTTTATCGGGGCCGACCTTAATCGTTCTGGTCTGGGCGTTCCCGCTCCCCACGTATCTACTTGTCGGTGGAAGTGACTGGCCTGTGCGCGCGATCGTAACGGTCGTGGGACTGGCCATTGCGACGGTCGGTTACACCTTTCCGATGCTGCGCTACTTTCAGCGAGCCAGTAGCCAGTCGGCGACGGCACCTGCCGGCGGACCAATTATTCGCCGCATGCTGCTGGCTGCCTGTTTGAGCGGGGTGGCGCTGCTGGGGACGTGGGGTTCCACGCAAATGGCCCCCACGTTTGCGAGCCAGAAAGTGAAAGCCGAGCAGGATCGGTTGCAAGCGGCAGCGACATTGGCGGGCGAAGATCGGGCAGCTGTCATTCAGAACGACAAACGCCGGCCGCGCGAATGGACGTTGATCGCCATCTCAGCGGGCGCAGTGGTCGGCACGCTGCTCGCTGCTGGCATGGGAAATTGGGTGGGTCGCAGACCTGCTTATTGCCTGCTCTGCTTGCTGTCGCTCCTGTCTGTATTTGTGTTGTATATCGGCGGGCATTCTTACGGCCCAGGTTTTTTGTGGTGGGCGTTTGTGGCCGGTGCGTGCACGGCATCGTTCTATGGCTGGTTGCCCCTGTATCTGCCGGAAATTTTCACCACCAATGTGCGCGCCACGGGTCAAGGCTTCAGCTTTAACTTCGGACGCATCTTGGCCGCGATCGGCGTGCTGCAAACGGGGAGCCTGATGAGCCTCTTCCCAAACGATCTGCACATCGGCAGCTTTACGATCCCGCACGGCTACTCGATCGTTTGTCCCTTGATCAGCTTAATCTACGTGGTGGGCATGGTCCTGATCTGGTTCGCACCCGAGACCAAGGGAAAGCCGTTGCCCGAATAGAATAGAGAGGCTACTGCTGCGCACACAGCCTGTCTCAGTTTGCCAACATTCCAGCACGCAGTTATTCGTCCCGGCGGTCTTTTTTTTGCGACGCGATGACGATCACGACGACCACTGCAATGAGGGGGACAACTAGGATCGCACCGAGAATGATCAATTCCATCACGCCGATACCAAACATTCCCAACATGGATAGAGCAGGACTCATCGGAGAAATCTCCTAGCGAAGTGGTCGAGGAACCTTGGGGCGGCATCCGGGTGCTGGAAGAAGAAGATTGCCTAATTCAGTCTGCCCTCGGTCAGGATTGCCTGGTACCCTGTCTTGTTTTAACCGGCTAAAATGCACCTTGTAATTTACCCTAAATTACCCGCTTTCCCTAGTTGGTCTCATTAATAAAGAGCAATGCGCCAACTACTCCACATATTCCGTTTTTTCCTTGCCCAGGAATGACGATACTAACACCAGTCTGCGTGTATCGGACGTTGGCGGAATGTCTCACGGAGCCGACACCATTATCTTCTCGTTGTCTGGTTTGATGTTCAGGAGCGAACTCGTGGCACAATCGGTTTTTTCCCGCAGTTGGCTGGTAGCCTTGGCACTTCTGTTGCCGAGTTCGCTGGCTCTGGCAGCTCACCCGGCGGATCAGCTTCTTCCCTGGCTCACGAAGGGATATGTCTCCTCGCCGAACTTAAAAGAACTCCAGCAGCGCTTCGACGACTCCGCTTTGGGCGAGCTCGTGCAGGACGAAGCGATGAAGCCCTTCGTGGAAGACATGAAGCGGCAGATCAAAGAACGCCTCTCGCGAGCAGGGGTCAAGTTGGGAATCCAACTGGAAGACCTGCAGGGCATCGCCAGCGGCGAGGTCGCCATCGCGGCCATCCAGCCGAACCCGGTTGATAAGAATTCGCACGCGCAGGTGTTGATGGTGGACGTCACCGGCAACGATGCCAAGTTGAAAGAACTGCTGGCCACCATCGAAGAACATCAGACGGGTAAAGGGGCGAAGAAATCGACCCGCAATTCACAAGGGGTGGAGATGACGTTGTTCGTCTTCCCACAACGACCCGATCAAACCACAGCCGACTACGCGGTTTATTTCATCAAAGAGAATCAGCTGGTGGTCAGCGATCACCTGGGGGTCGCGGACGACATTGCCGCTCGCTTCGGCAACGTGGGGAACCAAAGCTTGTCTTGGATGCCCGCCTACCGTTACATCATGAAGCATGAAGCGGAACTGGCCGGCTCGGTCACCCCGCAAGTGAAGTGGTATATCGAGCCGTTTGGCTTCGCGGAAGTTTCCCGCGCCATGAACGGCGGCCGGAAGAAGCGCGGCACCGACATGCTCAAGATCCTGGCAGGACAAGGCTTCACGGCCGTTCAAGGGATCGGCGGTTACGTCTTTTTGAAGACGGCTGATGAAGAACTGCTCCATCGCACGTTCATCTACGCTCCGCCAGTCGCACGAGCGAAAGACTCGCCGATCAAAGACAAATACGATCTGGCCACCCGCATGCTGAATTTCCCGAACAACGATCAGCTTCAGCCGCAGGATTGGGTGCCAATTCACGTGGCGAATTACCTCTCCTTCAACTGGAAGATGCAGGACGCCTTCAAGTACTGCGGTTCGCTGGTGGATGCGATTGCAGGCGAAAAGGGAGTGTTCGACGAAGTAATCCTCAGTTTGCACAAGGATCCTAACGGTCCACAAATTGATATTCGCAAGGGACTCGTTCAGGAACTGAAAGAACGGGCGACCTTCATCACCGACTATCGAATGCCGATCGATACCAAGAGCGAACGCTGGCTCGTCGCGATTGAAGTCAACGATGCTGCGGTGGTCGCCGAGACCGTGAAGAAGGCCTTTGAAAATGATCCTTCTGCCAAGCGGCGGATCATTGCCGACCACGTGATCTGGGAAATCATCCAGGAAGAAGACCTGCATGATGCTCCGACTCTCACCGTCGAAGGGCCCGGTTTTGTTGCCACCGAAGAAGAACCAATCGTCGAAGAAGAGAGCAAGCCTGTCCTGCCGAATTCGGCCATCACGGTTGCCAAGGGACACTTGATCGTTTCGTCGCATGTCGACTTTGTCGAGATTCTCCTTAAGAAGCCAGCTTCAGAGGGGAACCTCAGCGAGCTGGAAGACTTCCAGCGCGTGAAAGCGAATCTGGAACGTCTGGGGGCTGGCGACGATAGTTTCCGCTACTTCGCCAAGACCGACGAATCGTATCGCCCAACCTACGAACTGATCCGCCAGGGGAAGATGCCGGAAGCCGAAACGCTGCTGGCCAAGCTTCTGAACGTAATCATGGCTCCGCCGGAAGAAGGAGACGTTCGGTCGCAGCAGATCGACGGTTCGAAGTTGCCCGATTACGAAGCGGTTCGCAAGTACTTTGGTCCCACCGGCATGTACGTTCGCTCGGTGGACGATGGCTGGGAAGTGATCGGTAGCCTGCTGAAGAGCGGCGAACTCAGCAAAGAGAAGTAATCTTTGCCGGACACAGGCCGGCTGAGAATTGAAGATCAACCGATAAACCCGCAGTACCTTTTGGTGCTGTGGGTTTTTTCGTGTTTTGCGCGACCGTTAGAACAGTTCGTCAATCGCTTTGCCGCAAGGCAACACTGGGTGCGGTCGTCCGGCAAGATCGACGTGCTGCTTGGTGGTTTTCACTCCCAAGTGACGATAGATCGTCGCCAACACATCTTGCACGATTTTGGGGTTCTCTTTCGGTGCAGCCGCATGATGATCGGAACTGCCGACCACCCGGCCTCCTTGAATCCCTCCCCCCGCCATTGCCACGCTGAAGACGCCTGGCCAATGATCGCGGCCGGCATTCGCATTCACGCGCGGCGTGCGTCCCATTTCTCCCCAGGCAACCACCATGGTCGTTTCCAGCAAGCCACTCTCGGCCAGGTCTTCGATCAACGTGGGAAAAGCCTGATCCCACGGCGGCAGGAAGCCATTCTTCAACGCCCAGAAATTGTCTTCGTGCGTATCCCACCAGCGACAATCGACGGTTACCAATCGCACGCCCGCTTGTACCAGGCGGCGGGCGAGCAACAATCGCTGAGGCCAACTTGGGCGGTCTCCACCGGCCCGCATGCGCGGTGTGTAAGGCTGCGGAAAGCCATAGCGTTCGCGGAGCGCTTGGGGTTCACTATCTAAATCAAACGCCCAGCGAGCACGTTCGCCGGTGAGCAGTTCCCAGGCTTGTTGATGATAAGCATCGACGGCGTTCATCGTGCCGCGGGAATCGACCTCCCGCCGCAAGGCATCGAGCCCTTTCAGTAATCCGTTGCGCGATTCGATCCGATCAAGCGAAAGTCCGTCGAGCAATCCCATGTTCGGCACGCTGAAGGGACTGCCCACAGTGCCCGGATCGGCCTGCGTCTCGAAAGGCTCGTTCGCTGGACCCAGGAAGGCGGAGCTGGTGCCCGGAACTTTTCGCGGCACCATCACGTAGGCGGGCAAATCACGGCTTTGAGCCTGCAACTGCTCACGCACGTGTGAGCCGACACTGGGATAGTAGTTTTGATCGGCATTGATCCCGGCCGGATAACCGGTGAAGCACACCTGATCCCCACTGCTGTGATCGGTGAGTCCATCCTCTTTGCGAAAATGCATGCTGCGGACGAGCGACCATTTATCAAACGTCGCCGCGGAGCGCGGCAGGTGCTCTCCGAAATAAACCCCCGGCACCTTGGTCCCGATAACCCCAAATTCCCCCCGGACTGCTTCAGGGGCATCAGGCTTGGGATCCCACATTTCCAGTTGGCTGGGACCGCCACGCATCCACAAAATGATGACCGACTTTTCCTTGCTCGGCAAAACTCCTTCCGCGGCCGCACGTGCTTCGCTCTGCAACAATCTCGGCAACGACAGTCCCGCGCCGAGCATGCCGATTTGCAACAGGCTGCGGCGGTTCACGCGCAGGTGGTCTCGCAGGTTGCGACAGGCAGAGTGCATGGTAGGAAGATCGGCAGGCGGGAGAGGCAAGGGGAGACCAAACCAGTCGGCAGTGATCGGCTCTTGTTGATGGTAACCCGCCAGCGCCGGAAGGGTCAAGCTGCAAGTGGGAGGGACGACCGGCGCTGGTAGCCATGAACGTTGACTAGCTGCCCCTCGCGACGGATAATCTAGTAATGAGCACCGTGCAGTATCTGAATCTGTTTTTGGAACCTGTCGCTCTGGCGTTTTCGCCAGATTTCGCCACCGCCGTGGTGAATCTGCGCGTTGACGAGGCAACGGAGCGTCACGTAGAAGCCCTTCGCGCAAAGGCGAACAGCGGCACGTTGACGGCGGCCGAAGATGCCGACTACCGGGCGTTCGTGGAAGCCGTGGATGTGATCGGTGTCATTCAGTCGAAGGCTCGACGTTTTTTAGCGCAGCAGCACGGTTAGCATGGACGCTAATGTGAGAAAAGTGGTCCGTGAGCGCGCCAGAGACGCTTGCGAAGATTGTCGCCTACCACAAGCAGTGACTCCCTTCATCTCGTTTCACGTTGAGCATGTGATTGCGCAACAACATCTGCGATTCCCTCAGCAACTTGGCTTTGGCCTGCGATCGCTGCAATTTTCACAAAGGCCCGAACCTCTCGTCCATTGATCCTCTAACGGGGACGGTTGTTTCTCTCTTTCATCCGCGGCTGGACCAGTGGTACGAACACTTCAAATTCGAAGAGTCGGAGATCGTAGGAACGTCACCCGTGGGGCGAGCGACTGCGCAGCTATTGCAGATGAATGCGATTAGGCGAATCGAGCTGCGCACGGAATGGCTACTCTCAGGCGGCACGTTTGGAGGGCAAGTGTAGTCACCCATCACCTACGATGTCTGCATCGCCTGGTTCGCGTGACGCAACAAGTGAGACACCGTCCGCAAGAGTTCTTTTCGGTCGATCGGCTTGCAAAGATAGGCGTTGCAACCTGCCTGCATACTTCGTTCGCGGTCGCCCGCCATCGCATCGGCAGTGAGGGCGATGATGGGGCGCATGAAGCCCAAAGTTCGCAACCGCTGGGCCGTGCAATAGCCGTCCAGCCGCGGCATTTGCATGTCGAGCAAGACCAGATCGATGGTCGAGCCCCCCGCCGATTGTTCGGAATAGATTTGCAGAGCTTGTTCGCCGTCATCCGCCAGCAGCACCCCAGCACCAGCCCCTTCCAACACATGTTGGGCGAGAAAGCGCACATCGCGGCGGTCGTCGACAATTAGCACGCGGCAAGAAAGCCGTTCGGATTCCAGTTCCTCACCTTCGGCTGATGCAAACGCGCTCGGCTCAGGAGGAGTCGAATTCAAGCCGGCGATGTCTCCTGCTTCCACGCGCACGGTAAAGGTACTTCCCAGGCCGGGAGTACTTTGGCAGGAAATTTCTCCCCCCAGCAACGTTGCCAGTTGCTTGCTGATGGCGAGCCCCAATCCGGTGCCGCCGTACGTCCGTTCTACAGATGCGTCTCCCTGCGAAAACGTCTGGAACAGCCGGCCGATTTGATCGGCGGGCATGCCGATGCCCGTATCGATTACGGCGAATTCAAGCAGCGGCTTCTTGGTTTCGGTCAAACACCGCGCGATCAATGTCACCGAACCTTGCTCCGTAAACTTGATCGCATTCCCGAGCAGGTTAATCAAAATCTGACGCAAGCGTTTGGAATCGGTCTGCACTTGCGAAGGAATAAAACCTTCGAAGCGAATCTGGAAATCCAGGCCACGGTCCTCCGCCCGCCCGCGCATCATTGCTTCCACGTCCGCAATCAACTGCCTTAGGTCGATCCAATCTCGATTGATCTCCAGCTTGCCGGCCTCGATCTTCGAGAGGTCCAGAATGTCGTTGATGATCTCGATCAGGAACTCGCCATTCCGCTTAATGGCTTGCAAGCAACGGCTTTTTTCCGGAGACTTCTCCTGGCGCATCAGAACTTCGGCATAGCCGAGCACGGCCGACATCGGCGAACGAATCTCGTGGCTCATCTTGGCGAGGAATTCACTCTTGGCCTGGCTCGCCTGGCTGGCAGACTCGTGGGCCCGAGAAAGCTCCGCCCGAATCACATGCTCAGCCGTGATATCCCAATTGAGACCAAAAACATGCGTGATGTTGTTCGAACGATCGCGGAGCACTTCGCCGACCCCACGTAACCAACGAACTTCACCATCGGGTCGAACGATCCGGAACTCGGTATCGTATTCGTCGAGTCCAAGGGTCGCACGTTCCCACATCTCTTGAACCTGGAGGCGGTCCTCAGGATGGACGGAATCGAAGAACGTTTCAGGAGAGGCGGCGACCTGCGATGAAACTCCCAGCAGCGTATAAAGCTCTGGAGACCAAACGGAACCTTGGGGCTGCCACTCCCAAGCGGCCATCGTGCCGGCCTGCAACGCTTTGGAAAGGCGGCGTTCGTTTTCAATCGTCGCTTGAATCGCACAATCCCGTTGGGCGATCAGATCACGCGTCGCGTACTGCCGCCGGCGATCGCGCAGACGAGCCTCCACAGCGCTCAAAAATTCCCGCCGCTCGATCGGCCGAGAAACGAGCGAAAGGTTGCCATACGTAGGTGTAATGGCTCCGTTCGAGCTTTGCTCCGCACGCGTCAAGCACAGGAGCGGAAAGTCGGACCAGTTGGGCTGAGTCTGCAGCGTTGCCAGAAAGGGCGCGATCGCCTCTGTCTCGAAGGCTTCTTCGGGTAAGAGAACTCCCCCGGCTCCTTGCAGGTACTCGCACTCTAACTCGGCCAGGTCGCGGCAGAGATGCGATTCGATCTGTCGCCCCTGGAGTGTGGCTAGCAGCTCCGTTATGGCGAGATCCGAGGATGGCAGGATGAGCAACCTCAGGCTGCCCGATGCAGAAACCTTATCCATACGGAACCCTGCCTCACTACAGGATCGAACTCAAATGTAGCGAAACGCCGCGCTGCCGCAATTTTGGAAGAACAACGCAAGCGCAATGGCAAAAAGATTTCGCCGCAGTTGGTGTGAGTAGCACGCGTTGCACAGCCAGACATTAGTCTATCACTCAACCCCAAACGCACACAGGCAGCGCCCCGAATTCCCAGAAATATCACCCGCCAATGGGGTTAAGGTTTAGCGATTAATTCAGGTGCTACGGCGAATGATAAACCCGCAAACGGCATAAACGCGGGGCCCTAAGTCCCAGAGCCACGGATCGGTCACCGTTACGTCAGCGACCAAAGGTGCCAGTTCCGGATCGGTTTGCAGCGCCTGGCTAATCATTCCGGGGTGTAAACCACTAAAGAAGTTCCGAAACTGGAACGCAATCGAAACGATGCGGGGTAGTTGCTCGACAGTGCACGATTTAAGATCGGGGCAAGTATCGGAAGAGACAAAATCTGTCACCAGCAGTGCCGTGCCCCCTGGGCGGGTTGCCGCCAATAATTGCTGCAGGTGCTCGCGGCGGACGTTTGCCAGGGTCTCAGCAAATTTGGGGTCTTCCGGCGGAAGTCCCAGGGTCTTCGTTGCCTGTTCTAACAGTTGGCTCAAGAGACAGACAGACGTCGCTACATCGCAATCGACGATCGGCGGAATGGTTCCATGCAGAAGGTCCACATTGCCGTGCAGGACAATCCGCGGTGGATTGATCAAGTGCTGATTGGCGATGCCGAAGGTGAGGGCGGATTCATCCAGGTCGACCAGATGAATTTCGCCAAACATGTTCCCCAGGGCGGCCAGATCCAGGTCGTTGCAGTTGCCTGCTCCCAGCACACACAGTTTGCGCGGGAGCGGCGGATGTGCTGCTTTCGAACCTGGGCCGATCAGCAGATCGGTCACGCGGCGACGATGGGGAGCAAATCGTTCCCAGGCATCGCGCGTTTGCAGGTTGCGGTCCGCTTGCCGTTGTGGTCCGGAGTTCATCGAGCTTCTGGCCTGGAAAGGGCTACGGAGGGATGGCCTGCCGACAATTGGCACTGGCTGTTGCACACATCCGCAACCCTAGAACGTACCACATTCGGCTGCTGTTCGACCTACCGCCGGCCCCGAAAAGTGCGGCCCCGCGGGGTGTAGCTTCGATTCCCGTTCTCCCGTTCCCACTGCATCGCACCGTAGTTGATGCCGCTGATGTTGAAGCTGCGATAGGGGTTGTTCTTGCTGACCCGGTTCGCCCCCTCCGCGGAGATGGGCCAGGCGAAAGCGACCGTGACGATAAGCAGTAAAGCAATTCGGTAATTACGAAACATAACAGTCTCCTTTCATTCCCGAAGTATACGGCTGAGTTGCAAAAAAGGGGGCAAAAAAACCTTCCGTATCCCCGCCAATCACGAAGAAAATGCACGGCGGAAAAGCATCGTACCGCCGCGCTCGCGCACGGTTTTCTGCCCTGGAATCATTGACTAGTAATCAATGCGGTTTGATCATGTCTAACTGGCTTTGGCAGTTGCCGGAAAGCCGACCGAAGCGCTCTGGCCAAGGGTTACAGGGGCAGAAAAGCGGCGGTCACCAGGCTGGTTTGAGCGAGTGCTAGCAGCGAACTTCACATGCTAGCACTCGGTTTCCAACCCCCCGCAGGAGGCGCTAACAGCCAGTTCGCCCCTTTTGGCGTTAAGACTTTGCCAGTAATGAATTTAGAAGTTTTCAATAGTCGCAAAACAGGTTTCCAAAACCCTCCTTCCGGACGGAACGAAAAAATGCTTCCAACTTTGCCGAAAATCAGCTGGCTCGTTTGCTTGTGGGCGGGGCTCAACGGTCCCGTCCTGGTCGCGGCCGAACCGGGCGCGATCGTTTCCGATGCCGGACTTGATGGACAAATCGAAGCGGTTGTGTGCGAAGCGTTGGCCGCCAAAAAAATGCCCGGCTGTGTGGTGTGCCTGGGGAACGAGAAAGGGATTACCTACCTGCGGGCGTTCGGCAACAAGCGCGTCGAGCCGATGACCGACCCGCTGGAACCGATGTCGATCGACACCGTCTTCGATCTGGCATCGCTAACCAAGCCGATCGCGACGGCGACCAGTGCGATGCTCCTGGTCGAACAAAAAAAGTTGGAACTAGGCCAACCGGTCGCCCGGTATCTGCCGGCCTTTGCCGCCAACGGAAAAGAAGGGGTCACGGTGGAACAGCTATTCGTCCACACCAGCGGACTGATTCCGGATAACGGCCTGAACGATTACCGAGACGGAACCGCAGCCGCTTGGAAAAAGATTTTGGCGTTGAAGCCCACTGCCCCGCCTGGCGAGCGTTTTGCCTACAGCGATATGGGCTTCGCAGTTTTGGGAGAATTGGTTCGCGAGACGAGTGGCCAGAAGTTAGAGGAGTTTTCCCGCGACAAGATTTTCCTGCCACTGGGAATGCAGGAGACAATGTTCCTGCCGACCGAGGAACTTCGTCGGCGAGCGGCACCGACGGAGCGCCGGGATGGGAAGTGGATTCAAGGGGAAGTCCACGACCCGCGGGCGTTCAAGCTGGACGGAGTCGCCGGTCATGCCGGTTTGTTTTCGACAGCGACCGATTTATCCCTTTACGCTCGCATGATGCTAGGCAAGGGGAAACTTGGCGAGACGCGCGTGATGCAGGAAGCAACGTGGCAGGAAATGACGCGTGGCCGGGAAGTTCCTCAGAAGCGTGAGAACGGCAGCAGTTCGGCCGGCATTCGAGGCCTAGGCTGGGATATGCGGACGGGCTTTTCGAGCAATCGAGGGGAAGGAATGTCCGCTTCCGCGTTTGGTCATGGTGGTTTTACGGGAACAGGAATTTGGATCGATCCGGAGAAAGATCTGTTCGTGATCTTCCTGAGCAATCGCGTTCATCCCGACGGCAAAGGTTCCGTCAATCCGCTGATTGGGCGGATTGGGACGCTGTTCGTAACGGCGAAGGGGACGGAATGAAGTCGACTCGCGCGACTTCGAGTTTAGCTACCTACTTCGCTGCCACATCATAAACGAGTAGTTCATCCTGATCGCGGATGTAGAGCTTGCCTCCTTGGACGACCGGATGGGGCCAGCTTTCGCCGTTGCGGGTGGCGAGGCGAAAGCTGCCCTTGAGTTTGTACTCCTTGGGATTCACTTCGATGAGCGCCATGGTGGCGTCCTGATAGCGGAAGTAGAGATGGCCATCGGCACAAACGATGGCGGCAGAGTCACTACCAGGACCCCGTTCCTTCGGCCACATGCTGTTACCGGTTTTTAGTTCGATGCAAGTCGGAAAGCCTTTGTTATGACCATGTCCCATGTAAACATAATTGCCGACCAAGACCATGCCGCCATGATGATTCTGCAGTTCGTTGGCAGGCTTGTAGTAGACTTCGCGCATCGCCACTCCCCGACCTTGCTTGGCAAGTTCGAGGAGTGCCGTGCCCCCATCGCCGTAGCCGGTGGAAGTGAAGACCAGATTGCCAGTGACGATTGGCGTCGGAATGTTCGCAGTGCCGTTCGCAATGCGGTTGTAGCTCCACAGCGGTCGGCCATCGTCGGCAGCGACACTCACGATCCCCCGGCCGACGAGTTGAATATATTGCTTGATGCCTCCGCCATTCGAGATCACCACCGAGGCATAGCCAGCGCCATCTTGCCCAGCATTGCCGAGCGTTCCTGCCGGTGCCGGAGTCGCCCAAATCAGTTCCCCCGTTTTTTTGTCCATTGCCGCCAGAATCGCCTTCTCGCTTCCGGGGGTGACGATCAAGCGGTCGCCATCGACGAGCGGGGATTCGCTGTACCCCCAGCCCGACAT
This sequence comes from Pirellulaceae bacterium, assembly GCA_041739545.1. Lineage (GTDB taxonomy): Bacteria > Planctomycetota > Planctomycetia > Pirellulales > Pirellulaceae > JBGSNR01. Next base: position 17,916 of record JBGSNR010000129.1, read on the forward strand.
CATTTTTCCGCCGAAGTCTCTTTCAAAATTTTTCTGCCAGATCATCTTGCCCGTCTTGGCATCCGCGGCGAGCAAAGAGCCGCCATGCGACAAGGCGTAGACCATGTTGCTTTCGGGATCGAGGGTTGGCGTGCAGTTGGGATCGCCCCCGCCCCCCACTTCCGTTTTCCAAAGCGGGCTGCCATCCGTGAGAGAGACGCAGACAAGCTGTGTTCCGCCGTCTGCGTTCCCCATGGTGTAAATGGCGTCGTCTCCCAGAACGAGGCTGGACATGCCGCGACCCAGACCCTTCGAACGCCACGCCAGCGGCGGACCTTCGGCCGGCCAGCTGTTCAGCAAGCCGGTTTCGTCACTAACGCCGTCCCGCCGCGGGCCACGCCATTGATACCAGGTACCACTTTTAACAACATTTACTTCACTGCTAGCTGGAGGCTTCGCAGTCGTCTCCAATTTCTTGGCCAGCGTTCGGAGGTAAGCACGATCCGTCGGACTCAGGTCCTTCAATTTGACCTCCAGAATCTTGCCACTGTCTTCCCGTTTCAGCTTTACCCCGTCAACCGTCTGCTCGACAACTGCCAGCCGAGCATCCGATTTTTTGCCCCCGGCGGTGGTCCAGTGACGAAACTCCTCGCCCCCGTCTTGCGCCAGCGCTTGCCCGGCACAGCAACCAATCACCAAGAGCCACGTGAGAAGCTTGTCGTTCATGTGAGAAATCCGCGAAGAATAAAGTGCGAGGATCAAGAAAAGTTGTGGCGGGACGAGACGGCCTCCAGTTGTGGCTCGCCAAATTCAGTTTGTAACAGATTGTTGACAGAATCAACGCCGAACCAGTGGACAATCGGGCGGGCGAAGGAACTTGAGTGGGCATCGGGGCCACTCGTTAGGGTGCGCGTGTTAGCGAAGGTCAATTTCGAAGCTGTTCGGAATGGCGTGCTCGGACGAGACGCTCTGTTTTCCAGCTTTCGTAGTTCGGGGTGGAAGTCGGTGGTGCTGAAAGGGCTACGAAGTGGCAATTTGAAAGTTTCGCGGTCTGAACAGAACCAGTTACAAAAATGTGACAACATTCCCAGACGTTTTGAAATACTGCACCGTTTGGGCTATTTTACCCCAATCGCCGAGGACGGCCTATCGGAATGCAAGTCATTAAATAGCAACAAGATGCAACGGTTGCGCTCGCAAATCTTGGGGCGTCTAGTGGAGCTGTCGAACGCGTTCTGCTCCACCCAGTTGGCAATAAAGAAACAAAAAAAACTTTCACCCGTAAGTACATTGAGCGGAATTGATCGTTTCCCTTCTGCGGTTGCCCGCGAGACAAGTTTCGCGGCCATCACGGACTGGTGTTTGAGGGGTGGCGAGTGGTTCTTCCAGGAAGGATTCACTTGTTCCGGCAGTTCCCAGAACGAAAACAGTTCTTCAGCCTGCTGTCACTCCCGGCACCGACGTTACATCGCGAATGAATCCCTTGCTGGAGCACCTGTGATGACTTCTCTTCTGGCCGACGATTCCCGACTAAAACACTCCTTTGAAGCGGTTTGCGAACGGCTGCGTCAGCCGGACTTTGCGGAGCAATGGAGTCGACCGGTTTCGGACTGGGTGCAACGGAGTGACCGCCGCCTGCCGATCCCGTTTCTGGATCGGACGGTTGGCGAAGTGATGCATACCGCCTACTCTTCGCTCGTCCAGACAGCTTCCGTGGGACCAAAAAAGTTGGCCGTCTTAGTTGTCTTGATAGAGCGTGCAGCAGCGGAGCCTGAGTATTCCACGCCGATTGCACTCGAAAAAAGCCTGGCTCTCGATGGCCGCGAAGATTCGTTTCAACCAGATCTGGTGACGGAAGTGATGTGGGAGAAGTGGCGGGAAACGGTGCGCCGCTTCGAATTAGGGGATCTCTTGCTGGGGTCGATCGCCCGGTCACTTTCGCGCTTGCCTTCTGTGTTGTGGCGCACGCGTTTGGAGACCTATCTCGATCAATCGCTGCATCAGCTGCGCTCCCAAAAGACCTACGGCAAGAAGCGTGTGGCTGTGGTGCTGGAAGTTTTTCACGATGTCCATCGGATGCTAGCGGGAGGAAATCCCGTTCCGCGGTTGAACACCGAACTGAAATCGGCATTTACTCGCCGACTGGAAAACTGGATCCGCCACAAGCGACAGAGTTTAGAGAACGCCCAGGAGAATGAATTTATCGAGCAATTCGTTGAGCCTTTGCTGGCACAACTCCATCTCGATCTAGGAGACACATACGTCGAACTCGTGCGAGAACGTCTGGGGGTGGGAGCCGAATCGATCTCGGTTCGTCAGCAGTCACAGCGGCATCGAGTGACGCGAGCGCGGATTTACCAGATGCTCGATGAATGCAGTGCTGCGATGGCAGTCCGTTGGCCTAGTGGCAAATGCCAGCTTCGATCACTGGAAGAATATTTGCTGACTCGAGCCACCGGCAATGAATCGACGCTGACGTTATTGCGAAAGCTCACGGAGCTGTTCTATCCCCAGGACTATGAAGCCGTAGAACGCCACCTGCGGTCTCAATTGGTGAGTTGAGCGAAGCCGTTGATTGCTGCGCGGTGATCAGCAGATGCTAGCGAGTTGCCCGAGCATCTTGGTTTTTCTCGCACAGTCGCTGCATTCGAAATAAACCTCACCCTTTGAGCGACCGATGTAATCGCTAGAGTCAGAGGCTTGTTCCTCTCCTTGTCGCGGGTGCGCTTTGGCATTGTCCGGAAGTCACATCCGCGGTTACATTGCACCCCAAGCGGCGACTCAATTTTCACACGTTCTTGACCCTAGGGCAGGAAGCCCGCGATCGTGTGAGAACGCCGCCTTGTCGGCCTGCACCGAGTGGCACCATGGATCGGACCCAGATGCTGGCACTTTACCGTGCGATGTTCACCGCGCGGGAAATCGAACGCGTGGAACAACAACTCGCTCAACGAGGCGAGGCGTTCTTTCACGTCTCTGGCGCAGGCCATGAAGGCTCTGCTGCGCTCGCATTGCATTTGACGCCTCACGATTGGCTGAATTGCCACTATCGTGACAAAGCGCTACTGCTGATGCGCGGAGTTCGACCCCAAGCGCTTTTTGATAACCTGCTGGCCAACGATGCCTCGCATTCGCGTGGCCGCAACATGCCCGGCTTTCACGCTGATCGTGAATTGCAGGTGATGTGCATGCCCACGCTCGTCGGCAATAGTGCGCTGCACTGCGCCGGCACGGCCGAAGCTGTCAAAGAACAAGACTCGGCCCCGATCGTTACCTGCCACTTGGGTGACGGTGGCACGCAGCAAGGGGAATTTTTTGAGGGAGTCGCAGAGTGCGTGCGGCGTCATTTGCCGGTACTGTTCTTCATTGAAGACAACCGTTGGGCCATCAGCACCACCACCGCCGGTCAGACTTTTTACTCGCTGCCTGTTGGTGATTCGCACACGTTCATGGGATTGCCGATTCATCGAGTCGATGGGCGGGATGTTGTCTCTGCCAGCAAATCGCTGCAGTCGATCATTGCCGAGATGCGTCGTGATCGCGGACCCGCGTTGGTGATTTTCTCCGTCGATCGCCTCGATAGTCACACCAACGCCGACGATCATGCGATCTACCGCGGTCCAGATGAGTTGCAACGCATCGCCACCACAGGCGATCCGATCCGCAACTTGGAAAGATGGTTGCTCGCGGAAGGTGTCAGTGCTTCAACGCTGGCTCGCATTCGACAGGAAGCGAGTGCGGAAGTCGCGGCGGCGGAAGAAGCGGCTTGGCATGAACGCCAACCGGATGCTGTTTTTACGGCGAAGCGGGCCCTTCCCGTCGATATGACGCATCCGTCGCGCGAGCGGCATGGCAGCGGAGATGCGCCGCACCTGAACATGCGTGAGGCGCTGAAAGAGGTTCTCCGGCAGCATCTGGCTCAAGACAGTCGCGTCACGTTGCTGGGACAAGACATCGAAGATCCCAAGGGAGATGTGTTTGGTGTCACCCGCGGCCTTTCGACTGAATTTCCAGGGCGGGTCCGCAATGCCCCACTGAGCGAAGCGACCATCCTCGGTAGTTCCATCGGCCGAGCCTTAGCTGGCGAGCGCCCCGTCGCCTTCCTGCAGTTTGCCGACTTCCTGCCGGTCGCCTTTAATCAAATCGTTTCCGAACTGGGTAACATCCATTGGCGCACTGCCGGTCAATGGGAAGCGCCGGTCATCGTGATGATTCCCTGCGGCGCTTATCGCGCCGGCTTGGGACCGTTCCACGCGCAAACCATGGAAGCGGTCGCCGCCCACTGCCCCGGGGTTGACGTCGTCATGCCATCCTCGGCCGCTGATGCCGCCGGCTTGCTGCAGGCTGCCTTCCGCAGTCCACGACCAACGCTGTTCTTCTATCCCAAGACGCTGCTCAACGACCCACAACAAACCACCTCCAGTGATGTCGATGCGCAGTTCACGCCGCTGGGAGTCGCGCGAAAGCGTCGCGCCGGCCGCGACATCACCTTTGTCGGCTGGGGAAACACGGTTCGCCTGTGCGAGCAGGCAGCCAGCATGCTCGATAAAGCGGGGATCGATTCTGAAGTATTGGACCTGCGTTCACTTGTCCCTTGGGATGAAGCGGCGGTGTTGTCCTCAGCAGAGAAAACCGCGCGCCTAGTCGTGGTTCATGAAGACAACCACACCTGCGGCATTGGTGCGGAAATTCTCGCGACAATCGCAGAGAAATCGCGAGTGCCAGTTGCGATGCGACGCATCACTCGTCCCGATGCGCCGATTCCGTATCACTTCGCCAATCAGATGGAAGTGCTGCCGTCGCTCGATCGCATCCTCACCGTTGCGGCAGAGATGCTCAATCTCGATCTCACCTGGAATGAGCCGCCCACAACTCGCGATGGCGAGTTCATTGTGGAAGCGATCGGTTCCGGCCCGGCCGATGAAACGGTTGTGGTGGCCGAGATCGCCCGAAAAGTCGGTGATATCATCGAGCGCGGGGATGTCTTGGCTTCGCTAGAAGCGACCAAAAGCGTCTTCGAACTCACGTCGCCCGTTCGCGGCACGATTACGGAAGTGGTAGCCAGCGAAGGGGAAACCGTTCGGGTCGGCAATCCACTTTTCCGGATGGAAATCGAGTCCAAGGCCGCCCTGCGCCGCCCGGCGTTGCCCCCCCCAGCTGCGATTCCAGCTTTCACTCGTAAGTCGCTCGAAAACACGGTCATTCTGCCGCGAAGCACCACGACGCGACGTCCCTTCGATGTGTCCGTTTCTGGCGTCAGCACCGTTACCGGAAGTCGACTGGTGACCAACGAAGAACTGGTCGCGGGACGCCCCGGTCATCGCCCCGAAGACATTGCACAACTCACGGGCATCGAACGGCGGCACTGGATTTCGCGCAGTGAAACGGCCGTCAGCCTTGCTGTCGCCGCCTGTCGTAAAGTTCTCGAACGAGAACGATTGCTGCTGGATGACATCGACTTGGTAATCTGCAGTACCACTAGCCCCACCGTTATTTCGCCGTCGATGGCTTGCCTCATCATGGGCATGCTCGACGACAGCCGCAGCCAGGGAACCGCCCAAGCCTACGACATTAGCGCCGCGTGTTCGGGGTACCTCTACGCCTTACAAAACGGTTACGACTACCTGCAAAGCCAGCCGCACGGCAGGGTGCTGGTGGTGACCACCGAAGTGCTGTCGCCGCTGTTGGACATGAACGACTTCGATACGTCGATCTTGTTTGCCGACGCCGCCAGCGCGACGATTTTGTACGGTGAAGAACATTTCGCCAACGGCAAAGCACGCCTGTTCCGGCCGGATCTCTCGGCCAAGGGAGAAGACGGCAGCACGCTGCTCGTGCCGCTCCGCGACAATGGATTCATCCAAATGAAGGGGCGGAAGGTTTTCACCGAAGCAGTCCGGAGCATGGTCTCCAGCCTGACGCGCACCTGCGAACGGCAAGGTGTTTCTGTCGACGACCTGCACATGATTGTCCCGCACCAAGCCAATCAACGGATCATTGAAGCGGTGCAATCACGCATCAAGCCGCCGGTCTACTCGAACATCCGTTTCCACGGCAACACTTCTTCCAGCAGCATCCCGCTTTGCCTCGAAGATATCCTGCCACGTTTGGAGACTAACCAGCAGATTGGCCTGTGTGCCTTCGGCAGTGGCTTTACGTTTGGCGCTGCCCTGCTGCAGTCGCTGTAATTTCGAAGCGTCAACAGAACTGCTGGCTCCGCCCCTGCAGCAGGTTGCGATCGCTGCAAGTCGCCACTGCATCAATCGCGTTGTGCGCGATTGCCTGCAGCATTTATCGGAAGACTCCAGTTTCCACTAAACCGATGGCCGCTGATCGTCGGGCTGATGATGAATGGTCCGGTCGAAACCAGAGGTGGATGTGGGGGGCGTTGGTTGCATTGTTGGTGCTGCAGTACCGCGACTGCTCTCGGCCAAACTGGCTCCCGAACTCCCCAGATTAGGCGTGCCGGTAGCGTTTGCGGCCGATAACAGGCTACGTTCATGGCGCCCCCACCAAACATCGGCGTCGTCGAGCGACCAGGGATAACCCACAGCGGCGCGATTCAGCATCGTCAACAAGTCGCGAGCCGTTTGCGGCCGCTTGGCCCGACTCTTCTCCAGGCAAGCCATCAGAGCACATTCCAACTCGGGGCTGAAAGTGACTCCTAATCGCTGCGAAGGAAGCGCGGGAACCGAAGCCACGTGTTGCTGACAGAGTTCGACTAACGTGGTCGCGGTGAAGACCGTCTGGCCCGTGAGTAGGTAATAGCCCACCGCGCCGATCGCATACAAGTCGCTACAAGCGTCAACCAGATCGGGAGTTTGAATCGCTTCCGGCGACATGTACAACGGCGTACCGGAAAGACCTGCCGATCGCGCCTGATCTTGTTCATCAATGGCCTTCACCAGCCCGAAGTCCAAAACCTTGACCACGTCAGGTTCTCCGCCGCGACGATTGATCATGACGTTTGCGGGCTTGATATCCCGATGAACCAATCCCAAGGAATGGGCTTCATAAAGTGAGCCGCACATTTGCTTGAGGATATAGATCACTCGCCCGGGCGGTTGCGGACCATATTTATCCACAAGCTTTTGAAGATCGATTCCGTCCAGATACTCCATCGCGTAGTAAAACACTCCCTCGGGAGTCCGGCCGTAGTCGTAAATGGCAATGGTGCTGGGATGGGTCAGCTTGCAGGTGATTTGAACTTCGCGTTCAAAGCGCGCAATAGCCGCCTCGGTGACATTTTCGATGTTGAGCAGTTTGATCGCCGTGGGACGTCGCAGCATCGCGTGGTGACCTTTGTAGACCACTCCCATGGCCCCTGCCCCGATCCGATTTTCCAAATGGTACTGACCCAACTGCCGAGCCTCGACCGCGGCTTTTTGAGCCTCTCGCTGCAGCCGCGCGATCGAAAGTGTAAATAGGAAGATGGCGATCGAACTGAGGATCAATAAGCCAAACAGCGAAAAGAACGCCCAGCGCAGAATGGTCAAAGGGCGGAATGCTTCCGCGTAGTCCATTTCGGTAGCGACCCCCAATTGATACTCGGGAAGCCAGGTCCAGGCGCCCACCACTGGCACGCCTCGAAAATCGCGATAGCCCGACACATTCACGCCAGAATTGCCAGCGATGGCGGAGGCAGCCATTTGAGTTAGCGGAAGTTCCGCGCGGCGCACTTTGGGACGAAACCCTTGGGCCATGTTACCACCGGGATCACGCATCGAGATCGTCAATATCGACTGGGAATATTCCAGGTCTGGTAGCAGGCCCAAGAGAATTAGTTCTTCATCAAAGCGCGTGTTCGAGACGAGCAGTCCTGTCTTATCAAAGGCGATGGTCTGGCCAGTCTTACCAATTTGAGCCATCTGCAAGATCTGAGTGAACTCTCGTTCCGGCCTGATCCGCATTGCCAACACCGCAATAACTTGCAGGTTCTGGTCACGTATCGGAGCGCAGGCGAACATGGTCGGAACACCTGTTCGCACACGGCCGGAACTGTCCTTCATCATGACGGCACTAGCGAAGGGAGCCGAGATCGTGGCTTTGCCTTCTAAAGCTTGGGATAAATAGTCTTCATATTGAGAAGCGGATTGCCCAAGCAGTTCCATGTTGGACGAAGCGATGACAACTTGTTGCTTGTCGACGATGACATAGCCCGTGAACCCGGCAGACGAGATACTTGGGGAAATGTCATGTTCAAGCAAGGTTCGAATTTTTGCGGCGTCGAGCGCGGGCTGCATTTCTATTTCCTCGGCACCCACTTTTGTTGACGACGCGGAAATCAATTGCTCGACGTTGGTTCGGATTTTCGGACTATTCGCCAAAGACTGTGCATTCCCCTCTTGGATGCGCAACCATTTTTCCAGCATCGACGATTCCACTTGAAGCAGCGTTTGCAGTTGGGACTTTAGGCTCTCCTCCATCGTGCTCTTGATTGAGAGATTGATTCCATAGCCGACAATCGCCAGTACGATCACGGCAACGATTGGCCAGATCCAGAGTTCACGCTTTAAGAACTGTCCCGTGCGCGCGACCGATCGACCGATGGATGTGCGGCCAAAGGTCATGTGGGCCTGCGCCGGCGATGCTGCCCCTGTTCGAAGTCTCAAGAGTTGCTGAAGTCGGGATAGGATTTGCATTCTTTTAGGCGGGGTAACCCCAGGATTCAGCACTCGAATGATCGGGAATTGCGAACCCTTTCATCCTAATTCGCCAAGAGCCGATCAGCGAACTTCAACAAACCCTGGCCCCACAACGATTCTGGCAAGTCGCTGGATGGTCCGGTTCGCAATTTTGCACTCCACTGCCGGCAGCGGGGAATGCTGGAGAGATTGCGACAGTTCGGGCGTTTCGTGAGAAATGAAGCGCAGGCTCGACCGTCTGGACCAAGGGCCATCTTCCAGGGTCTGGCACGCGATTGCTCTGCAGGCCCAGTTTCTGCTCACTCAGGGCCGGGCGAGCTACATTTGAGGGCTGAATCGAAATCCAGCCGTCGCCGCAAGTCTTTACCGTCAAAGGAGTACCGAAGGTGGGAGTCGAACCCACACGCCCGTGAGGACACAGGATTTTGAATCCAGCGCGTCTGCCATTCCGCCACTTCGGCTCAAGTCCTCCACTTTTGTTCATGCCAGTCGTTTTGTCAATCGGTTGAAACCGGCGGGGCGTCCTCCGAACGAGAATTCGGCTGCAAACTGCGGGCGGCCCGGTCGATCAACGCCAAACTTTGACGGATGACAGTAGCCCGCCAATCGTCGGCAGCGGGACAGAAAAGCTCCACCAATCGCTCTTTCGCCCGTAAAGTCGCCTGGGTTAGCGGGCCATTGTTGTACCAGCCCTGATTTTCTTCCCGTAAGCCGGTGAGGACCTGCAAAGGTGGATAGGTGCCGAATTCAGCACAGGCGAAAAGATAGTCGGAAGCAAACTGCTGATGAACACACCAGCGGCCGAGACCTCCGCGGGCGTCATAGGCAGTCTGCGGAGCGTCGAACGTTTCGAAATTGCCGTAGCCAAAGAAGTGGGCGAGTTGCTCCTTCTGGGGCGCCGTGAGTGGGTAGTCGATAAGCAGTTTCCAGCGTCCACGCGAGCCGAGCCCCGTATGAAAATCCAAATGCACGACCCGTGTTGCCCCACCAACCCACTGCGGCAAGACCTTGGCGAGCACTTGTTGCGTCTCACAAGGTCCGTGACCACCGAAAAATAGACCCTGGGGGAAGTCATACTGCCCGGCGGCAATCGCTTGCTGGAGTGCGCGCAGGCCAAATCGCGCGACCAGCCATGCCGCTCGCCAGCGAAAGAAGTCATAACGATTCAATCGGTAACGCGGATTTATTAGCGGATCGAGCCTCGTGTATAAGGGGGGCGATCCTGCAAATTCTTCGTCAGGCAACAAGAAGTTGCGATTAGGATCGATATTCTGAGAATCGAACCGCCGCAACCACGCAAAGCCGAAAGGATTTAATGCGTGCAGCATCACACAACGAACGGGTAACTCCAGCGCACCATCGGCGATTCGTTTTAAGAGAGCTACTTGCACCGCCGATCCAAAAAATCCTTCCACTCCGTGCAAGCCCGACGACAAAATCAACGTCGGCCCGGCTGGATTGCCGGGCGATCTCGATGAACAGGCGACGTCCAGCGTCAGCAGTTCCCCCTCAGGCCCACGATCGGCGAAGGGGAAGGCCTCCCATTCCCAGCCAAGCATTTTGGCTGCGGCGCGAAACAGCTCGCGCGCTGTGACATAATCGGACGAAAAGAATGGCGAGGAGTCAATCATGAACGGCAAGTTTAATCGAGCCGAACCACCGCATGTGCGACAACCCCAACCCCGGTAGAATATATTTTCATCTCGTTACTCTCCTGCGGCAGAAACCATGTTGCATACCACGGCCGAACAACGTCGTCAGCAGCAAGGCGTGCCGCGCCACGAGCTCGAGCGGCACCAGCTTTCTCGGCTTAATGAACTGCTTACGGTCGCTTTGCCGCACAATCGCTTCTACGGCGAGAAGCTCGCGGGCTGCACCACGCCGTTAACTTCGCTCGCCGACCTCAAAGAGTTTCCCTATACGTTCAAGGACGAGCTTTCCGCAGTTCGTGACCAGGAATGGGGTGCGAATCTCACCTATCCGGTTGAACAGTACACGCGATTCCATCGCACGAGCGGCACACGCGGCCGACCCCTGGTCGTGCTGGATACTCCAATTGATTGGCAGTGGTGGATCGAGTGCTGGCAGTACACACTGGATGCGGCCGAGATCAAAGCCGGTGATCGCGTGGTTCTGGCGTTCTCGTTCGGTCCTTTTATCGGGTTTTGGAGTGCCCATGATGCGCTCAATGCCCGGGGCGTACTAACAATTCCCACGGGGGGGCTCAGTACGCTCGCTCGGCTGGAACTGATTCGTTCCATGGAAGCCGACGCACTCCTGTGCACCCCTAGTTATGCCTTGCACATTGCGGAGGTTGCTCGCGAAAATCAGATCGATGTGGCTGGCTCGAATGTTCGGCGGATTGTGGTTGCCGGCGAACCAGGTGGGTCGGTGCCGGCTGTCCGCAGGCAGATTGAAACGGCGTGGAACGCGCGTGTGATCGATCATGCGGGAGCGTCGGAAGTCGGACCATGGGGTTACTCGGATCGAAAAGGACGCGGGCTGCATGTGCTGGAGGCGGAATTCCTTCCGGAATTCCGGGCACTCGATTCAGGCGAAGATGCCAAAGACGGCGAGTTGGCGGAACTGGTTCTCACTTCGTTAGGCCGCTATGGCTCCCCGGTCATTCGCTATCGCACCGGAGACGTGGTACGTCCTCGCTGGAATTCGACTCCGGATAATTGCTTCGTGCTGCTCGATGGCGGTGTAGTGGGGCGCGTAGACGACATGTTAATTGTGCGCGGCGTGAATGTATTTCCCACTGCCGTCGACGCCATCCTGCGTTCATTTCCCGAGGTGGTCGAGTACCGCGTGCTGATCCAAAAGCAGGGTGCTCTCGATACTCTAACGATCGAAGTCGAAGATCGCCTTAATGCCCCTGAGCGAATCGTTCGTGACTTGCGACTGCGAATCGGCTTGACGGTGGAGGTTCGCTGCGTGCCGCTCGGCTCGTTGCCCCGGTTCGAAGGAAAAGGAAAACGCTTTGTGGATCAACGCTCATGACACTCACCGCTGAATTCGTTTCCGACATCCGCCGCCAGTTTGCGGCACTTGGTCGCATCGTAGCCGATCGACCGGCAGCGTTCTTGGATGGTCCGGCCGGAACGCAGGTTCCGAACTCCGTCGTCTCGGCCATGGCGCATTACCTGCAAAAAATGAACGCCAATCATGGCGGCCGATTTCTAACTTCGCAAGACAGCGACCAGATGCTGAAAACGGCCCATCGCATCTTCGCGGACTTCGTGGGGACAGACGATCCGGGGACCGTGTTCTTTGGGCAGAACATGACTTCGCTGACCTTTGCCCTATCGCGTGCCTTGGCCCAAACGTGGAAGGCCGGGGATGAAATCATCGTGACGCTACTCGACCATGATGCGAACTATTCGCCATGGATTCTCGCCGCCCGCGATGCCGGGGCGGAGGTGCGACTGGTTCATTTCAAAAAAGAGGACTGCACACTCGACCTGGATGAACTCCGCAGTCACTTGAGCGAACGAACGCGACTCGTTGCCGTTGGTGCGGCTTCTAATGCGGTCGGCACCATCAATCCGATCAAGCAGATTGCCCACTGGGCGCATGAAGTAGGCGCGCTCGTTTTTGTCGATGCGGTCCACTACGCGCCGCATGGCTTGATCGACGTGCAGGACTGGGACTGCGATTTCGTGGCTTGCAGCGCGTACAAGTTTTTTGGCCCCCATTTGGGAATCATGTGGGGGAAACGCCAACTACTCGAAAGTTTGCAGGCCTACAAAGTTCGCCCGGCTGCCAATACGCTTCCTGAGAAATGGATGACTGGCACGCAAAGCCACGAATCGATCGCGGGAGGGGCTGCGGCGGTCGACTATCTGACGGGGCTCGGCCGGCGGATCGCGGAAGATCCGCTGTTGCCGCGGCGGGCGGCGCTAGCGAAGGTTTATCACTCGATTCATGCGTACGAAAGCCTGCTTGTCCGCCTGCTGTTGGATGGTTTGAATTCCATCCGCGAAGTGAAGGTCTACGGCATTACCGATCCGCACCGCATGCGTGAGCGTGTCTCAACCATTGCCTTCACGCATGAGCGGTTCACTTCCGCCGAACTCGCGGAGCTTCTGGGCCGGCAAGGCTTCTTCACCTGGCACGGCAACTACTACGCCATCAACCTAACCGACGAGCTTGGCCTGGAGCCCGAAGGTATGCTGCGCGTCGGCCTCGTCCACTACAACACAGTGGACGAGGTTGAAAGTTTTGTTGCTGCTGTTCGGCAGTTGTAGTGATTCAATTACCGCTGCACGCGGGCCGAACCACCCTTGGCGAACGCTTCGACTTCTGGCAATTTCGCCATCGTCACATCGCCTGGGAAGGTGGTTAGCAACGCACCGTGGGCCCAGCCGAGGCGGGTCGCTTCGTCGGGAGTCTTGCCGCTGAGCAAGCCGTAGACGAGGCCGGCACAGAAGCCGTCACCGCCGCCGATGCGGTCGATGACGTCCAGTTCGCACTGTGGGCTAACATACCGCTTGCCGTCGAGCCACACGACCGCCGCCCAAGTGTGGCGATTGGTGGAATGAACGTGACGCAGCGTAGTGGCCACCAGCTTCACATTAGGGAATTTGTCGACGGCTTTCTCGATGATGTTGAAGAACGAATCGGGATCGAGATCCCCCTTCTTTTCCACATCTTGACCTTCAATGCCGAGTCCCTTCTGCAGGTCTTCTTCGTTGCCGATCAGGGCGTCAACATGCTTCACAATCTTGCCGATCATCTCTTGCCCCTTGGCCGCACCGCCGAGTGTCGCCCAAAGCTTGGCCCGGTAATTCAAGTCAAACGAAGTCACAGCCCCCGATTCCTTGGCCGCTTGCATCCCTTCAACGATCAATTCCGAAGTAGTGGCGGAAAGGGCTGCGAAGATGCCGCCGGAGTGGAACCATCTGGTGCCGTCCGCAAAAATCTTCTTCCAGTCAAAGTCCCCCGGCTTCAGCATCGCACCTGCTTCGTTGGCCCGGTTGTAGAAGACAACCGGAGCCCGCACACCGTGGCCGCGATCGCTATAGACGGTGGCGATATTCGGGCCGCGAACGCCGTCATGTTCAAAATGCTTGTAGAAAGGTGTAACCCCCATCTCGCGAACTTTGGCTTGCACCAGTTCGCCAATCGGATAATTCACCATCGCGCTACAGACGCCCGTCTTCAGGCCAAAGCAGCTCGCCAGATTGGCGGAGACGTTGTATTCGCCGCCGGAGACATGGACATCGAACGATTTAGCGACACGGAACGGATAAATGCCCGGATCGAGGCGATGAACGAGTGCGCCAAGAGAGAGGAAATCGAGAGCAGTCTTGTCGGTGCGAACTTGAAGTGCGGCCATGGGAGGGAAGGGCTGGAGTTAGGGCTAGGGTTGGGAAATTCAGAACCAAACACAAGTGAGAGGGAACGGGATTTGGGTTGGAGTTAATTTTAGGACGTAGAGATTTCTTCCAGCCCTAGCTCCAGCCCTTCTCAAATCGTCACGCTCGAGAACCCGCCATCCACGACGATGTTCTGACCCGTGACAAAGCTCGAGGCGGCCGACGAAGCTAGCCAGACAACCGCTCCGGCCAACTCTTCTGGCTTGCCGAAGCGAGCCATCGGCGTATGGCCGATAATCTGCCCGCCGCGCTCAGTGTAGCTGCCGTCTTCATTGAACAAAAGACGCCGATTCTGCTCGGCCGGGAAGAAGCCAGGGCTGAGGGCGTTCACGCGAATACCGGTCGTTGCCCATTCGCGGGCCAGGAACTGCGTGAGGTTGATCACTGCCGCCTTCGCGGCGGAATAGGCGATCACGCGTGAGAGGGGAATCATCCCGGCCATCGAGGCAATATTGATGATGCTCCCTCGCTTGCGTTCGACCATTTTTTCGCCAAACACCTGGCTGGGAAACAACACGCCGCCGACGAGGTTCAAATCAAAAACCCCCTGCCACGCTTCCTGCGGGAGCTTGCAGAAATCGCTTCCGGGAGGAAGCGTTGCGTCAGGACGATTTCCACCGGCTGCGTTGATGAGCACCGTGACTGGTCCCAACCGTTGTTCGATTGCATCGCGAGCCGCGGCCAGAGAATCCTTGGACATCGCATCGGCCGATTGAAAAATCGCTTTGCCTCCCGCGGCACTGATCCGCTGCACGGCTTCGGCCCCGCGTTCCTCGCTCCGGCCGACAATGGCGACCTTTGCTCCGCACGAAGCGAGCGCATCGGCCATGGCTCCGCCCAGAACGCCCGTGCCGCCGATAACCACGGCCGTATCTTGAGAAAGGTCAAATAACGAAGAGGACTTTGCGGACATAAGGAAACCGTAGAAAGGTCTGGAAATCAAACCGCCAAGTATACCAAACTGGCGGAAAAACTCCGCGACCCGTCTACTTTTCTTCCACTGCCGCGACTAACGGCTCTCCCGCGTCGGCCGCTGCCTCGGCAGCGGCAGCCAGACTGAGTTGCGTCGCTGAAGGGCTTGGAGAACCGACGGTGCGCACGCGTCCCACCAGCCACAAGGTGACCAGCGTCGAGGCCACCGCAATCCAGCCTGCCATGCCAAAATTCCCCAGCCTTCCATCCACGGATTTCATCACCACCATCCCGCCCAAAGAAGCTCCCAGGCCGCTCGCGATGTGCTGCACCGAAGAATTCGCACTGAGAAATCCGCCGCGGCGATGTGGCTCCACACTGCTTGTCACTAGTGCCATCGCCGGAATCATCCGGCCTACGTTGCAAACCATCAAAAGACCGAAGAGCACAACGGCCACAATAACTGGCGCGCCCTGCAGATGCGTGATGGCCAACATCCCCACTGCCGACGCCGGCGCAATGATGCGATACATCATCAGTTTGCCGAATCGATCCGACAGCCTGCCGACGATCGGAGAAGAGATCAATGTTAGCACTCCTCCCGTGATGTAGAGGAGCGGCAATTGCTGCTCGGACAGTCCCACATTTGAAACCAGGAACTCGCTCAAGAACGGAAAGACGCAAAAGCTCCCAATCGTGAGCGCGATCACCAAGGCGAAGGCATTGAGATGATTGGGAATCGAAAAGGTCTCGACGAGCGACCGAATGGGATGTGCGTGAACTTTTCCCAGGTGGGCCGTCAGCGGAGGCATCGCATACGGCGTGAGTACTAAAGCGGGAATGCCGCCAACCGCGAGGACGATAAAGGGAACGTGCCAGCCAAAGTTGGTTCCCAAGACCAATCCAAAGGGAACTCCCACCACCGACGCGAGCGCAAAGCCGCTCATCAAGGCGCCAGTTGCTCGGCCACGTCGTTCCTCGGGAAAGACATCGCCGATGATCGTCATTGCCATCCCTCCGAGGATTCCACCAAAAGCGCCCGTGACAATGCGTGCGGCCACGAGCGCGAAATAATTGGGAGCCAGTGCGCACAGTAATGTTCCCAGCAGGAACCCGGCGTACAAGATCATGAATGTCGACCGCCGTGGAAATCGGTCGACGATCGAAGAGGCAATCAGGCCAGCCGCGCCTGCCGCAAAAGTGTACGACGAGACAATGACGCTAAACTCGGCGGGGCTGATCATTAATGTCCGCGTGAGTTGAGGACACAGGGGCATCACGATCATGAAATCCACGATCGTCGTGAACTGGACCGCAGCCAGAATGATCAACACCAGTTGTTCGCGACGCTGCCGAGCACTCGATTCGACCGCTGATTCCATCTGCATAAGTGAATGCTTCCGTCCCTCGGCCCGTTTTTTCACTTGTCGATACTCGCCGCCGCACTGACAGACAATTATCGCGCCAATCGGTTCGCTGAAAACCCCGCTGCGGGTTTCCCGCTCGCACAACTCGCCACTTGGCGGCAAAAATAGGTCCGAAGAACGAACGAAAAAAGGGCCGGTCCTCACGGAACCAGCCCCCCAGGTCACGCCCGACCTTTCCCCGAAGTCCATGAAGTCGGATCTTCTCCATTCCGGCCCATGTCATTCGGTTGAATCAAACTGAAGTGCCCACTAACTATGGCACTGCGATGATCTCAACATCCTCGAATTTTCCTTCGGTCATGCTTCCGCCGCCGACCACTAGCAAGTGCTTGTCATCTAACGGGAGCATGCGATGAAAGAAACGCGCAGTCGGCATTTTGGCGACGACCTCCCACTGCTGGCCGTCTTCTGATAGCCGCTGCAGATCACCGTTGATGGTGCTCACGTAAAGCTTGCCACCAGTCGCAAATGACGAGTTGCCAAAGCCAGTCAGCTTCTCTTCGCCGATCAACGCTGGACCTTCGCTCCATTTGCCGCTCGCGGGATCAAAAATATCGGTTCGTGCTGTCGGGCCACCGTCCATCAGCATGCCGCCGATGACGTACAGTTTCCCACCGTGCGCGGCAAGCGATAAAGCCCGACGTTGAAAGGGAGGTTCAGGCAGCGCTTCCCACTGCAAGTTGCTCTTCGACAAATCGAGCTTCCACGCCGTCTTGTGCCACTTTTCTGAACCCCGGCCGCCGCTCAAATTCCAACCCCCGGCGACGTAGATCGTGTCACCGATGACAGCCGCATCTCCCGATGACCGTGGTTCCGGCAGCGAGGGAAGTTCGATCCAATTCTTGGTGGCAGGATCATAGACGGCGACGCTTGCTTGCGATTCGAGCTTGTTCTCTTCGCCCGCAGCATTGAGCGCAGTGAAGCCGCCGATGCGGTAAATCTTTCCGCCGTGGGCAACCATCGCCAAGCCTTGCAGAGCAGGGCCTTCAGGACCCGTCGTCCAGGCTCCACCTTTCACATTCGCAATCATCAGATTGCGGCCTTGCTCCTTGTTCGAATAGGAGTGAGCAGTACCCATGTTGCCGCCATAAGTGTACAGCTGCCCCCCTGAGATCGCTGCCCCGAAGCTAGTTACGGCGGGAAGCAACGGCTCAATCTTGGATTCGACTACCACTGCGGGAGGTACAACTTGTGGTTTAGTCATCGGAAGCGCGACAGTGGTGTAATAGCGTGTGCTGTCGAATTTCTTCCCATCGACTTCTCCTCCGGTTGCATCCACATGCTTCGCCCGTAGTGAACAAATGCCCGCAGCATCCGTTTCAATGGTGACTGTTCCATTCTCGTCGGTGGCACCATCAAAGGCATTCGCTCCTGGGCCGAGCGTCTTGACCTCTGCCTTAGCCACGGGCTTCCCTTCGAACAGTACTCGGACCTGCAATTTTCCATTGACGAGGCTGGGGACGACGTCGAGCTTCAGTTCCTTGGCCGTCTCCACTTTCTGCCAGGCAGATTTTCCTGCGGTTGGGCCAGTCTTGGCACCGTACATCAGGCGGAAGGTTTCACCGCCGCGCGTCATCACCCCCAGGTCATGCTTGCAGAAATAGACAGCATCGGCTGCACTTCCCTTGGGGATCGAAACGGAAAGTTCTTCGGCGGTGGCAGTGGTAGGCAATTCCACCGGTTGCTTTCCGGCCTCCATCCGCCAAACTTGCAACCCCTTCAGTCGTTCTAAGAGCTTCGGGTCATCCGGCGAGGCGTCTTCGGCAAAGTAGATTTGCAGCGAAGTTGGCTCTCCTTGTTCTGGCTGAGGCACGAGCCACGGGAAATGCGCATAAGCGGATGTTGAACACGCACAGGCGAGGAGGACGGCGAGGAATTTAGATCTTGCAAAATTCATAAAATTCTCCGTGAAGGAAAAAAGGAGCGAGCATAGTATCAATTACCGGCAGAACAAGTCGATCCGCAGGCCGGTGGCTCAGCGGGATTTCAGTTCAAACGTAAATTCATTAGGACCTTCGGCAGACACATCTTGCTCGAGGGTACTCTTGTCGTTGTACTGCGGGGGAACTTTCAAAACATTAAGCCTGAGTTGCCCAGAACGGATTTTGGACGCGGCCTCTTCATCATCAAACGGAATCCCGCCGTTGTCCGTAGACTGAATCTCGATCCGATGATGCCCTACCACCGGACCATTCAGATTATCCATTGCGAAGTTTCCATCCATGACAGGAACGGAGACTTTTGGTCCTGCCGTTTCGCCTAGGGGGATAAATCGCACCACACCTTGAGGCAAAGGTTTGCCATCCAGCGTGACCGTTCCTTTCACCGCCCCACGAGGCCAATTTGGTTCAGAACTACCGCAACCAGCCAGCGCGACGAGCACGCCGGCCAAGGTCGCGAGTGCCTCGCGAGCAGGTATTGGTTGTTTAGAAATCACTGACAACCTCCCCACCGTTGCGGGTCGCAATCGAGTCGAGCAAAGTGCGATTGATATTGGACTGGACCATCCGCACCGAGCCATCACAAAAGGTGAAATGCACACCCGCCACATGATCGCTCCGAAAAGAGTGGACCCATTTCGCATCCCACACGCCGTCGTCGGCTTTATCCTTGGGATTGAATGCGTACTGAGTTGTGCAGACCGTCGAGGAGGGGTAGGGACTGCTCCAGTAAGTGAACGAATAGCGTGACTTACCCGCTTCGCTCCCTGAAGAGAACTTGTAGTCGGGAAGATTGTAGGCCGTCTCGCCGACCATCAAGGTGTTCGACGAGCCGTCGGTGATGTCGTGAAAGCCAGTCCTCCCTTCCACCGTATCGGTGTACAAGATTGCGCCGTTCATATCAGGCTTGGGACCTGTTAAGTAGACCGGATACTCTTTCGAGCCGATGCAAACGGCATAATGCCCAGGCGCCCGACCCGCATCGCTGGGCCCAGGCACATCGCGTCGCATAGGGGAAGACGGACACATGTAGAACGGAATCTTTTGCTTCCCAACCAGGACGTTAGTCGCATTGGTATTTCCGACGGACATGTCCCACTGGGAAAAGCTGTTTCCTTGCTCAATGAACGGCATGATCAGAACGAAGAAACTGCCGCCACTTAGCGGCGCACTGGGAATGATGCCCGTATCACAGTTTGGAAACTTGTTGTTCGTGTCGTGAAAGTTGTGCGATGCCAGCCCAATCTGCTTGAGATGGTTTCGGCACTGTGTCGTTCGGGCCGATTCCCGAGCTGCTTGCACGGCTGGTAAAAGCAGCGAAACCAGAATGCCAATGATCGCAATGACCACGAGCAATTCCACCAGCGTGAAGCCGACGGAGAAACGATAGGGAGCCGATCGGCGGGAAAGTAACCCGGTCGAGATTGGGTCCGACATCAAACACCTCGCAATAGAAGGTTCCAAGGGGCAGATGCCACTCGAAACCACTTCGAGCGGCGGCACCTCGTCGGAACGTTGCTGGCGGGCGATTCTTGCCGGTTAAAGCAAAAAATCAGCGGCTGGCTGCGGACTTCAGAGCTTGTTCGAAATCAGATTCGGCAGTCCTACTACCGATTGACTTCGAGACTGAGTCTCAGTATCTTCATTTTCATGACGGCGTCAACAGGGCACAAATCATGAATCGAAAAAATTCCGAGATCGGCCCGAACATCGCGAAAAACGCGAATCAGGGAACGGAACAGCACGTTGAAACGCCCGTCTCATCGTCGGCCGGAGAAGGGGAAATTCCGCTCATTCCGTGGGAATCACTCGACCACGGAAAGGGTCAACTCCATATCGCCTTCCAAGGGCAGATTTATCATCTGCGAGTCACCAGGAACGGAAAATTGATTTTGACCAAGTAGCCAACGGTTTAGGCGCAACTCATCAATCGCGTAAAAACAAAGCCGGCGAACCTACGTACCCGCCGGCAGTTCCAAATAGAACGCAACTCGCCTCAGCCACCCTTCCAAATCACTAAGCTCTGGCAATTGCCTGCGACAAATTCTCGTCCAGGGCAGCCAAAAATTCTTCCGTCGTAAGAAAGCCTTGATCCGGGCCGACCAACATTGCCAGATCCTTAGTCATCTTGCCGCTCTCGACGGTCTGCACGCAAACCTTCTCTAGCGTTTCCGCGAACTTCGTCACTTCGGGCGTGCTGTCGAGCTTGCCACGATGCTTCAAACCGCCGGTCCAGGCGAAGATCGAGGCGATCGGGTTGGTCGAGGTCGGCTTCCCTTGCTGGTGCATGCGGTAGTGCCGCGTGACCGTGCCGTGGGCAGCTTCCGCTTCAACGGTTTTGCCATCCGGCGTCATCAGCACCGAGGTCATCAGCCCAAGCGAGCCGAAGCCTTGCGCGACGGTATCGGACTGCACATCGCCGTCGTAATTCTTGCACGCCCAGACGTAGCCCCCTTCCCACTTCATGGCTGCGGCAACCATATCGTCGATCAGGCGATGCTCGTAAGTGAGCCCGGCCGCATCGAAGTCTTTCTTGAACTCCGTCTCGTAGATGTGCTGAAAGATGTCCTTAAAGGCGCCATCGTACGCCTTCAGGATCGTGTTCTTCGTCGAGAGATAAACCGGATACTTGCGGTTCAAGCCATACGCGAGCGACGCCCGGGCGAAGTCCTCGATTGACTTGTTGAAGTTGTACATGCCCATCGCCACCCCACCGTCATCGCCAAAATTGGCCACCACATGTTCGATCGGCGCGGAACCATCTGTCGGCGTGAAAGTGATCGTCAGTTTCCCCGCACCGGGGACTTTGAAGTTAGTGGCCTTGTACTGATCGCCGTGCGCGTGACGACCGATGACGATCGGCTTGGTCCAGCCAGGGACGAGGCGCGGGATATTGCTGATAATGATCGGCTCGCGGAAGACGACGCCGCCGAGGATGTTGCGGATTGTCCCATTCGGCGAGACCCACATCTTCTTCAGATTGAATTCCTTCACGCGGGCTTCGTCCGGCGTGATGGTGGCACACTTCACGCCGACTCCAGCCGCCTTGATCGCATTGGCGGAATCGATGGTCACCTGATCGTTGGTCGCATCGCGGTTCTCGATGCTCAGATCGTAGTATTGCAGTTCGACATCGAGATAAGGATTGATCAGGCGATCCTTGATCGACTGCCAGATAATCCGGGTCATCTCGTCCCCATCCAACTCAACGACGGGACCTTTTACCTTAATCTTGGCCATGATGGGCGATTCCTCTCGGTTGACTTTGAATCAGATTTGATGACGATTTCGACGCTGAACTTCACTGTGAAGGCGTTCGCCCCGGCCACTACTTCGTCCCGATGACCGTGGTGAAATGAGTGCCGCTCCAATCTACCGTGGAAGGTTTGGCGAGTGGAGAGGGGGCGATTCAGTCTCAATGCACGGGATACCGCTTTGGGCTATATGTACCAGCCAACCGTCTGCGGAATTCGGTGCAGGAACTATCGGCTGCTAGTCTTCGCAGTTTTTACTGCCGCTTCTCGTATTTCAGCAACAACTGCTTGAATGCCTCTGTCTCGCTGATCGGCTCGAAATCGTAGTCGTCGCGCGCGTGCTCAATATCGGTCCATCCATGCTCGAGCGCTACCTGCAAGTACTTCATCGCCAGATCGTGCTTCTCGGCACGGCAGGCAATGCAAGCGGCATCGTAAAGCAGAGTGGAAAGTTCTCGCTTCTGATTGCCAGTCAGCGGGACTTCAGGCTTAAGCACGACCCGAATCAGTCCTTTGCAAGCCTCGTTGTATAAGGCCACCGCTTTAGCATGTTCCTCGTACGATTCGTCGTACGCCAGTGAGCCCACAATCGAGGCCATGGCGAGCAACAGGCCAACATCGTTCGGCTTCTCCAGCAGTCCCTTGTCGATGATGGCCCAGGCTGTCTTGCGCGTCAGTTTTTTCTCTTCGATCAAGCGATCGAATACGGTGACCGCCCATTCCCGCACGTCGGTATTGATGTCGCCATAGGCCCGGAACATCCCGGCCAACAATTCCTGCGGCGGTTCTTCGACATAACTGGCCGCTTGCACCGCATATTCGCGGATTCTGCTCGAAGGGTCCTGCAGTGCGGCAGCGATTAAGGCGTAGACTTCCGCCGGCGGTTTCGGCAAACCACTGATCCCTTCCAGGCCGATCATGCGTAGCGTTTCGTCTTTGCTCTTGGCGGCCGCGAGAACAGTGGCTTGATCGCCACAGCGACCTAGTGCCCAGGCAGCCGCGGCGCGACGTTCGATTTCTTCGTCCCCGTTCATAATCTCGCGCAGCCACGGAATCAAATCCTGCGGCAGTGGCTTGATCCGCGCCAAGGTGTAGAGCGCGTCAGCACCGCATTGTTCATACTTGGCCTTTAGAATCGGCGCTGCTTCCGGCCCAGGGCCAATCTCGGATAACGCGTCCAGATTCTCGGTCACGAAAGAATCGTTTCTTTCGTCAGCCAAGACCTTCAACATGATCGGCACCAGGGACTTCGCCTTTTCGCCGTAGGTGTTGGCAATAGAAACAGCGTTCGAACGAAGCTCTACTTCCGGATCGCTCATTTGCCTGCCAAGCGCTGCGATAAAGGCCGGACTATCGACATCGCGCATGTATAGTGTTCCCACGGCTTGCTCGCGGACATCGCGCCGCGGGTCCGCCATCCGGTCAATCAACGCGGCCGCAATTTCATCGGTCATCTCCAGGCTGCCCAGGACCTCAATCACTTTCAGCCGGGTCTCTTCGTTTTCGTTTCTGAGTAGCCGCAGGTAAGTATCTAAAAACTCTTCGCTCTCCTCGGTTAGTTGCTCCTCCGTCTCGCTCGTGACTTCTTCCTTCAATAGAGGGAGTGGCGCTTGCGGCCAGGCAGTTGCGGCGAACATCAGCAGAAAGCCTGTGAACAGAGGTTTCCACGCCGTTTTGGAAAGTGGTTTCCACACCTGTCTAAACATGGCAAATCCTTGTTTCCGAAGAGTTTACGTGAATAAGTGGCGAACTGGCTGTTGTACGTGTTTAGCCTACTTGCATTTTCGTCGTGCTTGCAGTCATGCTTGGGATATGGCCACTGCTCACCGTGATTCTGAGTTGATCGCCGAACTTCAGCGGGAAAACGCTGGGCTGAAGCAGGAATTGGC
>JBGSNR010000120.1:0-9865 GCA_041739545.1 Pirellulaceae bacterium
CCTCGGTGGCCACTTGGGCCGAAAATGCGACGGTCGCCCCGGCTGGATCACACTGTGGCGCGGCCTGGAAAAACTACTCCTAATCCTCCGCGGCACCGATTTGAAAACCGTAAGATGTGGGTAACGTTGACTCCACCCTACATTTTGGTCAACGCGCTCTCGTCAGCCACCAGAATCCGAACTTTATTTCTTCGGCCGAATCACTTGCAACTCATCCAACTCGACGTTGTATTGGTACCGTTGACCAGTCGGGAGTTCCGGCAACTTGATCTGATTCGCGGCAATGATCTTTTCCATGAACTCCTCATGGGTCTTCGGCCCATTGCCGCTCTCTGCTTTGTAGAACTGCATCGCTTGCGGAATCTGGATTTCGAAGATCACTTTCTCGCGGACGGAGAAGTAGGCCTTGGCTGGGGTGACGAGGGCCCCCTCATACTCATCGAGGCTCCGCCCCTTTTGACCGACGCCCACTTCCGCTCGGACCGCCTCTTCAGTAGACGAAGTCGGTTGAGCTAGTTCCGGTCCAGTTTCTGTTGCAGGAACCGCTGGAACGAGGACGGGATCAGGCGAAACTTCCATCGGAGCAACGACTCCGGGATTGGTCGTCACTCCCGGCGGAGCTTGCCCAGCGGGGACCGCTGGTTCGGCATTCACGACCACGGGAGGAGAAGGGGGCAAAGTCTTTGTGGAGACCTTTGTTTCGCAGCCGACGATCAAAGCGCAGGACACGACAAGCAAACCAGCCGACGCGTGGCGAGTCATAACCAACTCCCGAGAAGAATAGAGTAGAACGAGCGTGCTCACTGGGGCAAATGAAGTTCCCAACGCTCCATCTGCGACATGACGGCATGCTTCGTCATATCGTAATGTAACGGCGTGAGGGTCACATACCCTTGGCCGAGTGCTGTCAGATCGGTTTCGTGTCCTTCGGGCTGCGGCGGCGGATCGTTCGTTGCCCAGTAATAGGTCCGGCCGCGCGGGTCGGTCCGCTTGATAAAGTGCTCGCCGTAGCGGGCGACACCCATCGGCACCACGCGTACGCCGCGAGGCTTTTCGACGGCTGCCGTCGGAATGTTCAAATTGTAAAGTTGCGGCTTGGCATCTTTCTTGGCGAGAATCTGCTCGATGACGCCGCGCGCTAACTGGGCTGCCCGCGCAAAATTCGCATGCTCGTTCCATTCCAGCGAGCAGGCGATGCTGGTGATCCCAAAAAACGCCCCTTCAATGGCGGCCGCAACAGTGCCGGAATACAGCACGTTGATTCCGGCATTCAAGCCGCTATTCAACCCGCTGACGATAATATCGGGGGAAGGGCAAAGTTCAAAGATTCCAAGCTTCACGCAGTCGGCCGGGCTCCCTTCCACGGCCCAGCCTCGTCGGCGATCTCCTTCGTAAACCTCTTTACTGACCAGCGGCCTGAGGAAGGTGACAGAATGCCCGACGCCACTTTGCTCGGTGGCCGGTGCGACGACACAAACGTCGGCGATTCGCTTGAGCTCTTTTTCGAGCGCCTCGATCCCTGGGGCGTAGATTCCGTCGTCGTTGGTTAGGAGGATTTGCATGGGCGGTCCGTCGGTTGAAGTAATGCCGTATTTTACCGTGGTGTCGACGAAGATGGGGGAGCGGGAAGAGTGAATGACGAATGAAAAATGTCAAATAACAAAGGTAGGAGAAGCGAAATCCAAATGACGAAGCTCGAATGACGAACCAAGGGAATACGTAGTAGCGAAATGTCTAACCCTTTGACATTTGTCATTGGACATTGGACATTTTGTCTGGCTTTGTCGTTGTCATTCGTCATTCGGGAACATTTTCTCCGCCCCCTGATCCCTGACCTCCGACCCCTTTTTCCGCTATCATCAAGCCATGCAGGACGACCGCGAATCTGCCGCCACGGAGGGGAGCGAACCGCCTCTTCGCGTGCTGCTCGTCGATAACGACCCCGACCACTGCCGAGCGATGGCCGAAAGCCTCGAACGGGTGGGGTACGTCTGCACCATGGCCACCTCAGGCCCGGAAGGTTCCCGCCGCCTGCAGCAGGAAGTTTACGACCTGGTGGTGACCGACCTCGTCATGAACGATGTGGACGGGATGGAAGTTCTCGCCCGGGCAAAAGAACTGCTCCCCGATGCCGAAGTGATCATGGTCACCGGGCATGCGACCGTCCCCAAAGCGGTCGAAGCAATGCAACTGGGGGCGTTTAACTTCCTCGAAAAGCCGATCACGCCGAACCGCTTGCGTGCGGTTGCTGAAAAGGCAGCCGACGCTGTGCGGCTAAAGCGGCAGAATACTGAATTGCATCAGCGGCTCGACGAGCAATTCGGCTTCGAAGGGATCGTCTACGCCAGCGACAAGATGAAGGCCGTCATTGATCGCCTGAAGCGAATCGCCCCGACCGACGCCACGGTGCTCATCACCGGCGAGAACGGCACCGGCAAAGAATTGGTTGCCCAGGCCATTCATCAGAACAGTCCGCGGAAAGGGAAGCGGCTCGTCCCAATCAACTGTGCGGCCCTCACGGAAACGCTCGTCGAAAGCGAACTGTTTGGCCATGCCCGCGGGGCTTTTACGGATGCTCATGCCGATCGGCTGGGGGCGTTCGAGTACGCCAACGGCGGGACACTGTTTCTGGATGAAGTCGGGGACATGGCCCTGTCCACGCAAAGCAAACTGCTGCGCGTGCTGGAAGATTCGCAAGTGACGCGCGTCGGTGATAATAAGAGCTTGCGCGTGAACGTGCGGGTTGTCTCCGCGACCAATCGCAACCTGGAAGACTTCATTAAAGAAGGCAAATTTCGGAGCGACCTTTATTTCCGCTTGAAGGTGGTGACGATCCATTTGCCGTCGCTAAAAGAACGGCGCGAAGACATCGTGCCCCTGACCGATCACTTTCGCAAACAATTCGTGCGCAAGCATCACAAGCAGGTGAAGAGCATCGCCCCGGCCGTCACCAAGCGGCTTTTCAGCTACGATTGGCCTGGCAATGTGCGGCAGTTGCGCAATGCGGTCGAAACGATGGTCGTCCTCGATCAGGACGGCATTTTGGATCTGGATGATCTGCCGTTGGAACTGGCGGACGAGCCAACGACCTCGGCCGGTAGTTCTTCCGGCCACAGCGAAGGGACCGCGACGTTTGGCGGTCCGCAGCTTGATTTGGTCGGCAAGACGATGGACGACATCGAGCGCTGGGCGATTGAAGAAACACTGAAGCTAACCAACGGCAACCGCGAAGAGGCCGCCCGAATACTCGGCATCGGAGCCCGAACGCTGTATCGCAAATTAGAGAAGTACAGTGAAGAAGGTGGGGGGTGAGGTGTGGAGTGTGGCGTGTGATGCTCTAATCGCCCGCTCGACATCCTTCCCATCTGCACATTTCCTGATCGTCCGAAATCCAACACTTCACACACCACACCTCACTCCTAACTCTCAACCATGTCCTTCATCCGCCAACTCCCGACCAGCGTGATCAACAAGATCGCGGCCGGTGAAGTGATCGAGCGGCCGGCGAGCGTGGTGAAGGAGTTGATGGAAAATTCCGTCGATGCGGGGGCAATGCGCGTCGATGTCGTGCTGCAAGGTGGCGGAAGTGATTTGATCCGCGTAACCGATACCGGGCACGGCATCGTTCCCGAAGAATTGCCCCTCGCGATTGCCAGTCACGCAACGAGCAAGATCGTCCATGCGGACGATCTGTTTCACGTCGGTACCATGGGCTTTCGGGGGGAAGCACTGGCGTCGATCGCGGAAATTTCGCAGTTCACGATTCGCAGTCGTACGACAGAGTCACAGGCCGGTGCGGAACTAACTGTCGATGGCGGCGTGCGCGGCGAAGTCGTTCCTTGTGGCTGCCCGATTGGGACAACAATTGAAGTTCGCAACTTGTTCTTCAACACACCGGTGCGGCGGAAGTTCATGCGAACCGTTTCGACCGAAGCGGGACACGCCACTGAAGCCTTCACGCGACTGGCACTTGCTTGGCCCGAAGTTCATTTCACGCTGCGCAACAACGAACGACTGATTTTCGACCTGCCGCCGGTGAATGGTTGGCAAGAGCGAATCGGGGCGTTCTTTGGCGAAGAGATTCGACAGGCCTTGATCCCCGTCGAAAGCAGTGATTCAAACGTGCAGCTCACCGGCTTTGTCTGCGATCCGCAACAAAGTCGCGGCAACAACCGGATGCAGTACTTGTTTCTCAATCGCCGGCATATTCGGGATCGATCGCTGCAACACGCGCTCGGCGAAGCGTATCGTGGCCTGCTCTTGCACGGCCGATTTCCGATTGCGTTTTTGCAACTCTCCATGCCGGCAGAACTGGTCGATGTGAATGTTCATCCGACGAAGCTGGAAGTCCGCTTCACCGATAGCGGACGAATTTATAGTCAGTTGCTCGGCACGCTCCGGAAGCGGTTCTTGATGACCGACCTGACTGCACGTGTGCGTGAACCCGAATCACGCGGCAGCTACAGCACCTCGCGGCCGGCCCCCACCGCTTTCGGCACCAACACCGGCAGTGATCCCGCAGACGAACAACGCCGCGAACTCGTGGCCTGGGCGCGCGGAGCGCTGGCTACGCAGAACGACTTGCAGCCCCAGTCGGGCACGACCTCAACCGCTGCCGTTGCCGACCCAGCCTGGATTGCTGCGGAATCAACCGTCGAACAAGACCCGCAAGGGAGTCTGGAGCTGCAATTTGATATTCGCAGCGACGACGCCCTTCGTTTGATTCGCATTGATCGCGGGCAGATGTTGCCTGAGGAAGGGGCGAAGGGGCGAAGGGGCGAAGAGGCAAAGAGTGAGGCAGCAGCAATCACCACTTCAGCTTGGGACGCAATCCCAAACAGCTTCCCTCCATCTTTCGCCAGCTCCAGCCCCAACTCCAACTCCAGCCCCTCCTTTCCTTCCTCCGGCTTTCAAATTCACAATCGCTACCTCGTTACCGAGTCGAGCGAAGGGATGGAAGTCATCGACCAGCATGCGCTGCACGAACGCATTCTCTACGAACAGTTCCGCACCCGTATCCTCGCCGGCCGGTTGGAAACGCAGCGGCTGTTGGTGCCGGAGCCGATCAATCTCGCTCCGTCCGAAACGGCGGTGGTACTCGATCATCTGGAAACGCTCGCCAAGCTCGGCTTGATGGTCGAGCCTTTCGGCGGCGATACGCTTTTAATCACTGCTTATCCGGCCATGCTCCACAAGATCGGGCCGGCAGAATTGTTGCGGCAGGCGGTCGAAGTGCTGGTCAGCAGCGAGAAGCAGCCCGAGCGGCGCGACCTGGTGGATGAAATGCTTCACATGATGTCCTGCAAAGCGGCCGTGAAAGCCGGCGATCCGCTGGCGCCGGAGGAAATTACGGCCTTGCTCGAACAGCGGCATCTCTTTGCCGATACCCACCATTGCCCGCATGGCAGGCCCACCTCGCTGATCTTCACTCGGGACGAACTCGATAAAAGGTTTAAGCGGATCTGAGGAGTGTGGGGTGTAGGGAGTGAGGTGTGGAGTGCGGCGTGAAAGATTCAGTGCAGACGGCGTCGGCCTGAAGTAAATTAGATTTAATTCCCTGAACACCAAACACCTCGCCCCCAACACACCACCCTTTCATGTCCCTCATCTGTGTCAGCATCGGCCGCGGACGACACCGCGCCACCATTGCCGAGTATGCTCATCTCGCGCAACAAGGGGCGCAGCTCGTGGAGCTCCGCCTCGATTGCATTCAAACTCGCATCAACTTGCAACGCCTCCTGGCCGAAAGGCCTTGCCCGGCCATCATCACCATTCGCCGCGTGCGCGATGGAGGACATTGGAAAGGTTCAGAGGCGGATCGCATCATGCTCTTGCGGCAAGCGATTGCGATGGGAGTGGACTATGTCGATCTGGAAGACGATATCGCCGCGGGCATTCCGCGCTTCGGCAAAACCAAACGTATCGTCAGCCTGCATAACTTTTTGGAAACTCCGGCCGATCTGGAAGGGATTCACGCTAAGCTCGCGGCGATGAATGCCGATGTGGTGAAGATCGCCACGATGTCGCACACCCCGGCGGACAACTTGCGCATGCTCCGGCTCGTCCAGAATTCCACGGTGCCGACCGTCGGTCTATGCATGGGAGACATGGGCATTCCCACACGCATCCTCGGTGGCAAGTTCGGTGCGCCGTTCAGCTTCGCCACGTTCCATGCCGATCGCGCGCTGGCGCCGGGGCAGCAAACGTTTCAGCAAATGCGCGATGTTTTTCGCTACGAAAGCATCGGGCCAGATACGGAAGTCTACGGCGTGATCGCCGACCCCGTGGGGCATAGCCTTAGCCCGCTGATTCATAATGCCGGCTTCAAAGCACACAAGTTGAACAAAGTCTATTTGCCGCTGCGCGTCCCGCGCGAGCATCTCGCCCAGTTCCTCGCCAACTGTCCCGAGCTTGGCATCAAAGGGCTCAGCGTCACCATTCCGCACAAGGAAGAAATCCTCAAGCTGGTTGCCAAGTGCGACGAGGCTTCGAAACATATCCAGGCCGCGAACACGGTGGTCTTCAAGCCGGAAGGAGCTATCGCTTACAACACCGATTACCGTGCTGCCATGTCGAGCATCGACAACATCTTCCTGATCAAGCACAATCCGGAAGCCTTGGCGGGCAAGACTTGCTTGATGCTGGGTGCCGGCGGAGTGGCACGGGCGATCGTGTACGGCTTGAAAGAACGCCATGCTGATGTTGTCATCACCTCGCGCACGCTCGAACGGGCGGAAGAGTTGGCCAAGGAGTTCAACTGCAAAAGCATTGCTTGGAACTTGCGGCATACGGTCAGTCCGGCCCTCATTGTCAACGGCACGCCGATCGGCATGCATCCCAATGTGGATGAAACGCCGTTCGATCCGTTCTATCATCGCAGCGATTGTGCGGTCTTCGATACCGTCTATAACCCGGAGCAAACGCTCCTCATTAAGCAGGCTCGCGATGCCGGTTGCGAAACGGCCACCGGTGTGGATATGTTCGTCCGTCAGGCCGCCCTGCAATACAAACTCTTCACGGGGGAAGATCTGCCGCTGGAGTCTGCCGCCCAGTTGGTCCGCCGCGCCATCAGTGCAGCCAAGGTCTAATCGGATCAGGTTGCGAAGCTAATTCAGGAACGAACTCAGCTCAAGTGCTCGAATTTCAACACCGCCGGAGCCTCACGAACTCGCCATGATTTCGAGCATCTTTGAATCCATCACCAAACGTCTGGCCGAAGTCTGGCATTCGGAAGAACCTTCCGGTCGAGGGCGTTCCTACCGCTGCCAATGCGGCCGACCCATCTACTTCCGCAACAGCCTGTGCCTGGGATGCAAGTCAGCACTCGGCTACGAGCCGGTACTGAATCAGCTTTCTCCGCTCGAACCAGGCCCAGAACCAGAAACTTGGAAGCTGTTCGGGCAAAAAACTCCCACGCCCCTTTGGAAACGGTGCGAAAACTTCAGCACCGCTGCCGGCTGCAATTGGCTCGTCGATGCAAACGACGAAGAGCCGCTGTGTCGCTCCTGTCGGCTGAACCGCACCATTCCCGACCAGAACGATCCGCTGAACAGCAAATGGTGGCGCCTGATCGAAAATGCCAAACGCCGCCTGGTCGCACAGCTGATGGGTCTAGGCTTGCCCGTGCGATCGAAGGTGAGCGAAGATCCCGAGCGCGGCGTGATGTTCGATTTTCTCCGCAATCCCAAGGAAGGGCCCCGCGTGCTGACCGGGCATGCGAGCGGCCTGATCACCATCAATGTTGAGGAAGCGGACGATTCCATCCGAGAAAAAACCCGGCACGAAATGCACGAGCCGTACCGCACGCTGCTCGGCCATTTTCGTCACGAGGTCGGACACTACTATTGGGATCGGCTGGTCTTCGATACGCCGTGGCTCGAAAAATTCCGCGCGCTGTTTGGGGATGAACGCCAAGACTATTCCGCCGCTCTCAAGAAGAACTATGAACAGGGCCCTCCTGCCGATTGGGCCGATCGGTTCATCAGTTCGTATGCCTCGGTTCATCCCTGGGAAGATTGGGCCGAGTGCTGGGCGCATTATCTGCACGTGGTCGATAGCTTGGATACGGCTCTCGGTTATGGTCTGCGCGGCGAAGACGTGGAAGCCGCGGTTGAGCCGTTCACGGTGGATGATCTCTACGATCCAACCGTCCCGGACGCCAAGCGGGTGGTTCTGCTCATCAACTCTTGGATTCAACTCACCACGGTGTTGAACGAACTAGCCCGCAGCATGGGTCAGCATGATTTCTACCCGTTCGTGATGTCCCGCCCGGTGTTGAAGAAGCTCCACTTCATTCAGATGGTGGTCAAAGAAACGCGCGAGAAGGGGGCGGAGAGCGAAGGGAAGTGATCGACGCGTTCGATCGGTTCATTCCCGCCACAACTGCCGCTTAGGGTAAAACCAGCGAGCAGCCTGAATCTCTCACGGACGAAGTTCCTGAGCTCCCAAGCTCCCAAACTTCGCAGGATCAGCCACGAAAGCGGGGCCCCTGCCATGGTTCAACACGCGGTAATTTTGCACCGCTGTTGTCGAAGTTTGTTGCTGAAGAATGGTGCGAAATCGCCGGGGTTTTCTGGCATTCTTCCTGAATTTCGCAACAAGAACCCCGGTTTTATTCTCTGTTTTGTTGCAAAAATCGGTTTTCCTCGAGAATGGCTCACTATTTTTGCAACAAAGCACCATTTTTGTCACGATTTGCACCAAAGTTGTTGCAAAAAGAATCTTCCTGATGGGCGCACCCACAGATCGATTTGCATCGCTGCAGATCGCCTCCTCGCAGATCAAATTGTCAAAGAGCAGTTGCCCGGCCATTAACACGCGGCACGCAGCGCGCACCACCGGAGCAACCCGCAAAACGCATCGTCTCCAATCATTGATTACTTGTCAAGAGTTTATTGAGATTGGTGCCCGAGGTAGGAGCCAATCGAAATGCTTCCGAGCGTGGCATCTACCTTCACGAGCCCGACTGGATTGCGGCTTGGCCTTTGGCGAGAATAACCTGGCGGCCTGGTCGACACGAAGTCCGTCAGGGACGGGGTCCCGTGACCTACAGAAATGGCCAGCCGCTGAACCGGACCTACGCCGCTAACTCGGCAATATCGACCCATGAATTGCAATCGCAAATCGCTGCGCAGAGGGCGACGAAGACCATTTCCAGCAGGGGGTAATTCTCGCCGCGGTTGGCGCGAGGATCGGTAACGTTTTCAAAGTGTTGGTAAATCTTGTTGACGAATGCCGTGGCCATGATTGCCTAGCTTGTTGCTAGCTCACGAGAAAAAGCAAGGCCTCGCTGCGAGTCCTTGTCTGAGACGCGAGCAATGCAACAATTGCACCATGTGGCGACGCTCGATTGCCGTGTCCCCCACCGACAGCGCGATCACTTCTTTGACAAAAGCAATGAAGACAAAACAAAGCAAATCGGCGGAAAGAAGCCCAGCCAGAAGACGCTCCAGTACATACCGGCGTAGACTCCATATTCGAGATCCTCATTAAGGCTGATAATTCGCTTAGATTGCAAATAGTTCGTAGCCCAGAGCATGCCTGTTGGTCCGAGCCAAATTAAGGTAAATGCGAAAGTCCTCACAGACACCTCACAAGAAACAAAGACGCGGCCGGATTCGCGGATTTTAACCTGACATGAACACTCTGCACGAATTATATTCTTTGCATTCGCAGGGTAGGCCCGGGTTGGTTGACGCAGTCAACAACCTGGGGCTACCAGTTCCGTAGGGTGCAGTCAACGTTACCCACATCTTACGGTTTTCAAATCGGTGCCGCGGAGGATTAGGAGTAGTTTTTCCAGGCCGCGCCACAGCGTGATCCAGCCGGGGCGACCGTCGCATTTTCGGCCCAAGTGGCCACCGAG
>JBGSNR010000076.1:0-108783 GCA_041739545.1 Pirellulaceae bacterium
ACCTTCGCGGCCTGAATCGACGTAAGCTGCCTGAAGTGCAGCAGTTACTGAATCAACGTCCACGCAAGCGATTAAACTATCAAACCCCCGACGAAATCTTCACCGAATACTGCCAGCGGACACTTGTAACTTGACTGCGCCCTGAAGTGGACTTGTCTATAATAGATGAATAAATAATAAGTTATAATTGATCGATTTGCGAGCTGAAGGGGGGCGGGAGGATCGCGGAGACGCAGGCTGAGGGTTGGAACGGTTGGCGATGGAGGCTGTTCAAATAGTTCTGCGCAGCACTCATTTTGGACTGTTCAATCGAGCACAAAACCACCCAGAAGAGTAGCTAACAGCCAGGGACGGACTTCGTGGCGCAAAGCGTTTTAGGTTAATGACTTAACACACTTTGACGAGTGTGTAAACCGGTTTACAAAACGGACGTTGCCCCCACTGTTCACCCCGGTTCGGCACTGGGGGAGATGTTGGGGGCGCACGTGGGTTCTTGCCGATTGGATCAAGAGATGTCAATGAATAAGCAGGCGGTTATGAATGTTGTTTTGAATCACGGAGAGGGGCTGGAGTAAATCGTTCGAACACCGGCACCAGGAGGGGCTGCTGCCGCGTCGGAAGAGAGCCTAAATGCTTGGCAGGCTGGCACTTCCAGCCGAGGAGAAATTCGTTGGCTTTCTCGCATCGATGAGTTATTCTGATTTACTCCCCGGTCGGGCTGTAACGAATGCGTCTGTGCTGAGCATTTGGTTACGTTCGCCCCCTACCTCCCCCACAGACTGTCGGCCCCATGCAGTCGTCCAACCAATATTTCCGTCGCTTTGGCGGACCGCGTGTTCGCAGCTACATCGCTTTCATCGCCCTGGTCGCGATGTTGGCTGCCACGTTGCCACCGGCGGTTCGTGGACAGGACTTCGAAGAGTTCACCCCTGCCAGCGAACTAGCCTTGGATAAAGGACTGGAATGGCTGGCGGAAAACCAAGGACCTGAAGGGAACTGGGAATCAAACGATCTGGGCTTGGTGAGCATGGGAGCGCTCGCGTTTCTCTCGGCCGGACATATGCCGGGACGAGGGAAGTATGGCGATGTGGTGCAACGAGCACTCGATTATGTGGTAACCCACGCGCGACCCTCGGGTTTGCTGAACGTTTCCGATCCGCAGCGAGATATGTACAACCACGGCCTGGCGACGTTTGTCTTGGGTCAAGCCCACGGCATGACGACCAGCCGGGATCGCCGGCTGAACAAGGTTTTAGACAACTCCTTGAAGTTGATTGCCAGTACGCAGTGTGAAGACGGCGGCTGGGATTACCGCGCGAAACGTCAGCAAAACGGTCATGACTTGAGCTTGGCCGTGATGCAAGCCAAAGCGCTCCGCAGTGCCGTCGATAGTGGCCTGGAAGTTCCCCCCGAAGTGATCAACCTGGCCATCAAGAGTGTGAAGGAACATTACACGCCGAAAGATGGTTCGCGGCGGATGTCGGAAGCAGAACAAATGACCCGTCCCGGCCAATTTACCTACGGTAAAGGGGGTGGTGGGGGGACGATTGCGATGGCAGCCTGCGGTGTGGTTTGCCTGCAAGAGTTCGGCGAATACGACGACTGGCGCATTCCCAAGAATATGGAAGTAATCGCGGCTGCGGTGCAGGAACTGCCGAAGTCGCCGAACCGCGATGGCTCGATGCCCTTTGATGCCTACACGCTGTATTACGTTGGTCAGGCGCTCTATCAGGTGAATGGAGATTACTGGAAGGAATCGTATCCGCGACTGCGCGATTATCTGGTCGCTTCGCAGATCGAACAAAAGGAAAAGAAGTACGGCGGCTCCTGGCACGATCATGGCGCCAAAGGGGGCGGTCGCGTCGGCGGCAAGCAAGGTGATCTGTACGGCACGAGCGTTGCCTGCTTCATCCTGGCGATCCCGAACCGCTACCTGCCGATCTTGCAGGAAGGGAAGA
Organism: Pirellulaceae bacterium; assembly: GCA_041739545.1. Lineage (GTDB taxonomy): Bacteria > Planctomycetota > Planctomycetia > Pirellulales > Pirellulaceae > JBGSNR01. Next base: position 1,959 of record JBGSNR010000076.1, read on the forward strand.
TCGAGGGGCTGCGGAGTAAAGTCAATGACAAATGACAAACGCAAAATGACAAAGAAGAACATCCTTTTTCAATATCCATACCAACCAGAAATTTCTGTCATTTGACCTTGGTCATTTGACATTCACCCTATGCCCTTTCCCTTTTTCACATCGCTCGGTTTTCTCGCAGCAGGAGCTGCTTGCGCGCTGGGGCCGGTGATCATTCACCTGCTCAATCGACAGCGCTATCGGACGGTGCAGTGGGCAGCGATGGATTTTCTGCGGGAAGCGATTCAGCGAAATCGCCGCATCCTGCAAATTCGAGACATCCTGCTGCTCGTCCTCCGGACCGCGGCCGTGTTGCTGTTGGGCGCTGCACTCGCCCGACCGTTCTTCTCGGCTCAAACCGGCACGTTCGATCAACGGCAACCGCTGCATGCGATTTTGCTCATCGATAACAGCTTGAGCATGGGCTACGAATCGCTGGATGGCGATTTGCTCTCGAAGGCGAAAGGTCGCGCCAAGGACTTCCTCGACGAGCTTCCCGTCGGCAGCAAAACAACCGTGATTCCGATCTCCGGCTCAATTGATCCGGTGAGCCCTGACCCATTTGATACGCAAGAAATGGCGCTCGAGGCGATCGACCGCATTCAACTCGTGGACCGCAGTGCCCAAATGCCGCGGGCAATGAATCTGGCGCGCGAGGCCGCCCTGGCTGCTCCGCAACTTGCCAAGCGGATTGTCTTTTTTGGCGATCAGCAGTTGCTCAACTGGCAGGATGTACAGGGGAAAGATGTTTCGGACGAACAACTTCCGGTACAGGTGGTCGACATCTCTGCTCCGGATTGGGAGAACAGCTGGATTGCCGACATTCGCGTGCAGGACGATCTGGCGGACATCGAAACGCCCACCACAATCCTGGTGGAAGTTGCCCATCGGGGCGAAACGCCTCGCCGAGACGTCCCCGTGACCCTTTCGTTGGGAGATGTCGTTCTGGGTGAAAAAACGGTCACGCTGGAACCGGGCCCGGGGACACGTCAGGTTGAGTTTCAACACGTCTTCAATAATCTGGCCGAGTTGCCCGAAGCCGATCGTCCCGTGTTTGCGACTCTTAAAGCTTCGCTGCCCGCCGATCGCCTGCCACAAGATGACGAACGCTTTCTCGCCGTCCCGGTGGTGGCCGCGCTTCCCGTCGTCTTCATCGATCAATACGGCGACGAAGAAGCTCCCGCGAAAAACCGATTGGGTGAAACCCGGCACTTACGGCAATTGCTGGCACCGAAGTCGTCCCGTCTTGATGCGGGGAAAGCACTCGTGCAGGTCAGGCACATTCGCCTCGAAGAATTGTCGCAGGAGATTCTGGCGGATGCTCGCTTAGTCGTTGTGGCCGGCATTCACGATCCCGGCTCTTCGGTTCCACTGTTGCGAGATTACGTCCGCCAAGGTGGTTCGCTCATCATCGCGGCCGGTGCTGACTTCGATGCGTCGGCGTGGAACACGGCCGCCTGGGATGACGGAAACGGCATCTTGCCACTTCCTCTCACAGGAAGCATGACGGGCGAAATTCCCGAACTCGCCGGAGATCGACTCGCTCCGTTCTTCCTGTCCTATGAAAGCCTCGCTGGGCAAGAGGTCTTTCAACTGCCGAACGTGGCCGAGAATGAGTTGCGGGATTTGTACGCGGAGGCCTTCTTTTTCAAAGCCGCCGATGTGGATGGCAGCGCGGAGGCGCTGAACAAAGCCCAAGAGACACTTCGCAAACGATTGGAAAGCGAACTGGGCTTCCTCACCGATTCCGCGCTGCGGGAAGAGAAGTTTGTCGAACAAGAAGCGAAGGGAACGCTCGATGAATCCGCCCGCAACGAATGGCGCAGCGACGAAGCTCGACGCAAAGAACTTCGCCCAAGTTGGCTCACCTGGGCTCAATCACCAGAACGAGTTGCGGAAGCGGTGCTAGAAGATCGGTTGCCTGCCGAGCCGGTCGATCGGGAACGGAAGCTGACGCAGTTGACCGATCGCCAGCGGCCACGCATTTTGGCGCGGTTTGTCGATGAACGGGGCCCGGCCTTCCTGGTCGAGGGTCGCATTGATCGAGGACGGGTAGTGTTTGTTGCTACGGGGCTGCAATCGTCCTGGAACACGCTTCCTAAGACGAATACGATGGTCCTCTTCGATCGTCTGCTGCGCGAAATGATCGTGCAAACACTACCAAGTCGGAATCTCGAAGCGGTCGAGCGACTGACGTTGCCCGTGCCGAAGGATGATCGCGATTTGGCGGTCTCGTTGATTCGTCCGGGTAGTGATGCTGCGCCGGAAACGCTCGACGTCGGCTTCGTAGGACAAGATCGCCGCGGCGTGACGGTTTCGCATCTGTACAAGCGCGGTGTTTATCGCGTGCGAGGAATGCTCGCCGATGAAGCTGCGAGCAATAACGACCAAACGCGGCCCCTGTGGGAAGTGCCGCTGGTTGTCAACGGTGATCCGGCCGAGTCCGAACTTGATCCGCTGCCTCGTGAGCGATTCGATGAACTCGCAGCAGGCACGAATCTCCATTGGGTCTCCGCCGGGGAAACAATCAGTCTGGCGGGGAACGCACTGTTTGGAACGGAAACGTGGTGGTGGTTGATTGTTGTCGTACTGGGGATGTTGATTTTAGAAATGAGCATCCTTGCCTGGCCAACCTATCGTGATTCCCAAGCCGCTCCGCCGGCCGTCTCCAACTTCGCAGGGAGAGGTGCCGCAGCATGAGTAAGTTCGTTGAATGGTGCGGATGGTTCCTGGGCATCGAGCAGGCGACAGCCATCGATCAGGCCAGCGTAAACCTGGCCGCCCCGTGGGCGCAAGGTTCCGGCTTTTGGGTGTTCTTCCTGGCAATTGCCGTGGTTGTCGCAGCCTTGGTCTTCTACTGGAAGTATCAACCCAAAGCTTCGCCAACCGCCCGCATTATGCTCGGGCTCAGCCGCGGCTTGCTTTTGGCGCTACTGGTCATCACGCTCGCCGATCCTGTGCTGCAACTGACGGTAACGTATCTGCAGCGGCCGCATTTGTATGTGGTGGTCGATGGCACGGATAGTATGAACATCGCCGACGAATACGAAGAGAGTGACCGCCAGGCTCTGTGGGCAGGCGCGGGGTTCGCACCTGCGGCCGGGGCGAACACTGCGGTACCCAAAGCAGAAACCACGCCGATCAGCAGCACCGTGCAGCCGAGCCGTATGGAGCTAGTGCAATCGCTGTTGAGAAAAACGAACGGCAATCTGCTCACTCGGCTGGAGGAAGAACGAAAGGCCCATGTCGATGTTTTTGTTTTCGATGGCGCCACAACGAGCCAGCTGCGCAAACTCCCTCGGGCTGCAAGTTCGGCAGACAAGCTTGATCCCGCGTTTGTGGCGGAGCAGTTAACGACTAAAGGGCAGGTCACCGCGCTCGGCACCGTTCTTCGGGAAGCATCGCAGCAAGCTGGTTCCGGCAAATTGGCCGGGATGGTCTTGATCAGCGATTTCGGGCAGAACTCGGGCCCGGCACCGCTGGGAGATGCCGTTCGCTCCCCGGCAGCGAGGCTTGGCGTGCCGCTGTACGCAGTCGGCGTGGGAGCCACGGAAACCGTTGACTTGGCCGTCGACCTGCAAACCGATCCTCGCATGAAGAAGGCGGAACGGAGCGCGATCACGGTGAAGCTGCGGCAGAGCGGGCTCGGCGGAAGGCAGGCGAACGTCAAACTTATCGGCCGGCGGCTCAGTAGCGATTCGATGATGCCCGGTGAGTTCGAATTCACCATTGGCGAAAAAACGGTCGACCTGTTGGAATCAGTTTCCGCTGTTGATTTCCCGTACACGCCGGAAGAAGCGGGGCGCGTGGAGTTCGTGGCGGAAGTCGAGCCGCTGGATGGCGAAACCGTCTCCCAGAACAATCGCACGGCTCGCGAAGTCAACATCATCGATGACTATCTCCGCTTGATGTATGTCGCCTACGAACCAACTTGGGAATGGCGCTTCATTAAGGAAGTTTTTCATCGTGATAAACTCGTCGGCATGGATGGGTTTCGCACGTTCCTCGGTTCCAGCGATCCGCGCGTTCGTGAAAACAACGTGTTGTTCCTCCCCACGCTTACACCCAAGCGGAGCGAGTTTTTTGCTAACGATGTGATCTTTTTGGATGACCTGCCACAGTCGGCCCTCAACGATCGCTTTGGCGACATGGTGAAGGAATTTGTCGGCAATCTTGGAGGGGGTTTGGTGGTGATTTCGGGTTCGCGCTTCGGACCACGGGAGTTGGTCGGCACGCCCCTCGCAGATATGTTGCCGGTCATCATCGATCCACAGTTGTCGGTGCGCGATGAACGGGAATTCCGCCCGCAACTCACGCCACACGCTCCGCGCTATCAGTTCATGGAACTGGGTCAGACGGAGCAGGAGTCCGCCATGGCGTGGCAGAACCTCGGCCGAATGCAGTGGTATCAGCCGGTCGCCGCGCTGCATGAGCAGGCGTTCTCCTTAATGGATCATCCGACTGATAAGTGCGCCGACGGCAAAACCCCTCAGCCGTTAATTGCGGTCCGACCCTATGGTCGTGGCGAAGTGGTTTACTTGGGCTTCAACGAAACGTGGCGACTCCGCCGCAAGTTTGGCGAGAAGTATTACCGCCAGTTCTGGTCGCAAATGATTTACCGACTGGGAATGAGCCACGCGCTCGGGAACGAGAAGCGGTTTGTCGTCCGTCTCGACCAGCAGCAGTATCGCGTGGAAGACAAAGCCACTCTCACGATTGAAGCCTACACCGAGCAATACGAGCCATTAACCGAAGAAAACCTTGCCGACCGCACCCTGACGGCCGAATTGACATTGCCCTCTTCGTCGGCCGCTGCCGGTGAAACGCGGTTGATTAATGTACCCCTTTTGAAGCCGGGAGTATTTGAGGCTCGCATTCCTGTCTTCGCTGCGGGAGAATACACCTTGCGGGTTAAAGATCCCGTGACGAGCAAGTACGAAGAACGGCGGTTCGAAGTGACCGAACTTTCGGCCGAGCGCCGGCAGGGGGTTCGCAACGAGCGACTGCAAGACGATCTGGCTCAGGGGACGGGTGGCAAGTCATACGATTTGACCACAGTCGACAAATTGGTCGATGACCTCCGTCTGGAACCGATTGCAGAAACGTTAACGCGAACACATCCCCTGTGGGCAACGCCGCTGTGGTTCACCTTGATCGTTGCACTCATGCTCGGCGAATGGCTTACCCGCAAGTTGATTAAACTGTCATGACACGTCTGGCTCCCCTTCGATCACGATTGACTGCCTTACAAGCAGGACGGACCACCGTCCGCTGGGGCGCAGCGCTCGCGGCAGCGATCGTTGCCATCGTCGTCGGCTTGCTGCTGGTCTTCGCGCTCGATGTGGCGTTCTCGTTGCAAGTGGCGCAGCGCGTGCTCGTTCTCGTAATCGCGGCCGGCGGAGTTTTCTGGGCGATCCGTAAATTCTGTTTGCCCTATCTGGGCGTGAAGGAAGATTTAACGCAGCTCGCCTTGATGGTCGAACGGCAGCATCACATCGATAGCGATCTAGTCGCGGCTTTGCAGTTTGAGGGAGCCGGATCGAGCGGTACAAGTGCGCGGCTGGGCTCGTTGCAACTGCAGTCGGCGGTCATCGAATACGTTGCGACCAGGCTGCCGAGCATCGACATCTTCCGGGGCTTCGATCGCTCGGAACTTTGGCGACGAGCGGTCTTGGCGATCCTTGCTGTTGGTGCGGTGATCGGCGTCGGTGCGATCTTCCCGCAGCACTTCGGCGTCTTTCTGAATCGCGTGCTACTGGGGGATCAACATTATCCGACTCAAACGCAGGTAATGGAGATTCAGGTCAATGGACAATCAGTCCTGACCCGCGCCCAGTGGGACGATCCCCTGCGTCCTAAAGACATTGCTTGTGCTCAAGGCGAACCGGTTTCGTTTCGGATTTTCGTCAGCGGTCGTGTGCCGGAAACGGGGATCGTCAAGCTTGTCTCGCAGGGGAAGGCAGCCGCCAGAACGACCCTGGAATTGACTCCAGCCGCAGATGTAGAAGACGACTCGCCGACGAAAACCATTGCTGAAGCAGCGGACGTAGAACCAACAACCAATGCCGAGTCCACCCCTACTGTGGCAGAGGACGCGAGTCCAGCTTTGGCCAAAACAGACTCAGCAGCCGGAACCTGGTTCACTGCCGAACTCGGCCGTCTGGTCGATGGGGTGTCTTATACGCTTCAGATTGGCGATGCCTTCACCGATGCTGCGATCATTCGCCTGGTACCGTTGCCGGTCATCGAACCGCAACTAAAAACAACTCCCCCCAGCTACGCTGCCGGCACGCAACCGCCGGAAGAGATGACCGCGCGTCAATTGGCCGTGCTGGAAGGAACCAAGATCGAGTTGACCGTCGCCTGCACCAATCAGAAGCGGCTCGATGCATGCAACCTGCAAATCAAAACGAAGGGCGGTTGGCAGCCCGTGGCCATGGAGCCCGTTGATCAGGCCGCTACGGTTTGGCAGATCGCAGCCAGCACTCATCCGTTCAAGCCTGTGCTAGAAGAACTGCAATACGAACTTCAGGTCACCGATGCCGACGGCCTGAAGCTCGAAGCACCGATTCGAGGTCAAATTCGTCTTCGTCCTGATCGCCCCCCTGTTGTCTCGGCAGGGATGGTTCATCGCGTCGTCTTGCCAACGGCTGCCCCTGTGATTGAATATCGCGCGACCGATGATTTTGGTCTATCGCAACTTAAGGTCGTCGTGGAAGTGGAGCGGGCTGCCGAGGATGGCGCTGTCGACGAAACCGCTGCCACTCCTGCCCCCGAGTCTTCCACCAGCGTCGCTCCCGGCGAACGTCAATTCACGGCTGAAACGGCCGAAGTTTCGCTCCTCGCGAATGCTGCCAAAGTTCCCGGCACCCAACTGCCCCTGGCCGGCAAACAATCGATCGACCTGTCAGCCCTCAAGCTGGCGAAGCCTTTGGAAAAAGGGGATCGCGCTCGGCTGTATGTGGTTGCCGTCGACGACCGGGGTGAAGTGCCCGGCAAGCAATCAATCAGCGAGCCTCTAGTTTTAGAAATCTCAGACGAGAGTGGCGTTCTATCCGCCATCTCGGAAGCGGATCAGCAGTCGGAAGAGCAATTGAACGAAATTATCAGGCGTCAATTGGGAATCGGAGAAACACGATGAAACGGACTTTTGTCACCCACGCGCGTCGACCCTTAATCACCCTGCTGCTCGCCAGCCTCGTGGCAGGCTTCGCCAGTACCCTCTGTTCGCCTGCCGCCTACGCGGTCGATACCGACGGCCTCCGCCGCAAGCAACAAGCCCAAGAAAAAGCCCGCCAGCTTGCCGGCGAACTTGTTCAGGGCGTGCTCGATATTCAGATTCGCCAACTGAAAGAGAACGGCCTCGATAAGCTGCCGATTTATAAAGATGTGGCCTCGATGCAGGTTAATATCGATGGCCTGGCGAAGAAGGACATGGAGAAGATTGTCGAGTTGCTCGTCCAGGCGCAGGACGGCCCGCCAGCCGAACGAACCGCCAATTTCAATGCGGCCCGCGGTCAAATTCGCGAAGTGGTCGTCCGCCTGATGGCGGAGCGTCAGAAGCTCTATCGCCGCCTGCAAATTGCGCGACTTTCCGCCCAAGTCAAGGAACTGATCGCGCTCGAAGAGAAGACGCAAAAACAGACCAAGTCACTCCCCACCAAGCCCGACTTAGAACGTGAATCACTCGCCTTGGCCGTCATCGAAGATCAGGCCGACGTGCAGAAGATTTATTATCAACTGATCGAAGAACTAAACGACGTTACGACTTGGGGAGGCGAAGCCGCGAGCGGTGCTCTAGAAGGGTTGCGAATCGTGAAGGCTGCGCAGATCGAACAGGAACTGCGTACTGCGGGTGAAGAATTGAGGCAGACCAAGTATCTGGTTGCTTCCGAGGCCCAGATTCGCGTCATCAAAGGTTTGAAGGCACTCCTGCAACAACTGGAGAAGACGCAAGGCCTGATTGATAGCGATCGCGAAGCTGCCCTGAAGATGGTTCGCGAAATGCTTGCCAAGCAGGAAGAAGTTCGCCACGAAACGAAGGACGAGCCGCTCACCGAAGAAAAGACCGAAGAGTTGATCGAAAAGCAGACTGAAATTCAAAAAAATCTATCGGACCTTGCAGAAGTGCTGGAAAAATTCGCCGGCACCGAATCGCTTGTCGAACAAGCCAAGGCTGCGTCCTTTGAAGCGACGGCCGACTTGTTCGAACAGGATCAACAAGCAGCTGCCGAAGAGCAAGCCAAAGTGATCGGCAATTTGGCTCAGATCGAAGAGCAACTCAAGCGTGGAGCTGATCTCGATCAACAAGCCAAGAGTGCCGATGAACTCGCCAATGACGTCAAGCAGTTGCAAGAGCTGAAGAAAGACCTGGCCCAGGTTGCGGCTCAACAAGAGAAGGCGACTGAAAACGCCGCTGAAAAGCCAGCCGAAGCTCTGTCGCAAGAGAAGGAGGTTGCAGCAGCGCTCGAGAAGCTCGCCAACGAAGCATCCGCTGACGATTTGGCCAACGCGGTTCAGGCCGCGCTTGATGCGGCTCAAGAGAAAGCCGAAGCCGCCGCTCAAGCGGATGAGAACAAAGCTCCGGAAGCGGCCGAAGCGCGCGAAGCCGCTGCTGAAAAAGCCGAGAACGCGATCGAACAAGCTCAAGCGGAAGTCGAAGCACAACTTGCCGACGCCATGCGTCAGCAAAAGGCGGTGGAAGTGGGTGAACTGGCACGAGCGGCCGAAGCGCTCGAACGTGCCGCCGCTGCCGAACGCGAAATCGCCAAGGCTGCCGATAAGGCCGCAGCCAAAGAAGGGCTGACCCCCGAGCAAGCGGCAAAGCTTGAAGCCAAACAAGCGGATGTCAACGAAGTCGCGGAGAAAATCGCTGAAGGGGCCAAGAACACCGCAGCGGAAGCCCAAGACTCGCTTGCAGCCGCGGAGGCCGCCGCTGAAAAGGCAGCAATGGAATTGGCCGAAGCAAAGCAGGCTGCCGAGAAGGCCGCCAGCGATCCTGCTGCGAAAGATCCAGCCGCCGCCCAAGCTGCGACGGAAAAGGTCGCCGACGCTGCAGAAGCGGCTGCGGACAAACTCGCTGCCGCAGCGAAAGAACTGCGTGAAGCGGCCGGCGAAGCGGCAAAAGAACTAGCGGAACTCACTGGCAAGCAGCTGGAGCAAGTCGCCCAGGCTCGCGACAACGTCGAAGCCGCTTTGGAAAAGGCTGCGAACAAAGCTGAACAAGCTGCTGCCGCTGCCGAGAAACTCGAAGCCGCTGCAGAAAAAGTAGCCGAAGCTCAAACTGAACAAGCTCGTGCGGAAGGGCGTGGCGAAGAAGCTGAAGCCAAAAACTTAGCTCAAGAAATTGCCGCACTCGCGAACGAACAAGGTGACGCCAACAAGGCTGCCGATGATCTCGCCAAAGGTAAATCGAATTCCCCTCTCGATGCCGCTGCTGCTCAGCAAGATGTGGCCGAAGCTGCTGCTGAATTGGCCAAAGAAGCGACGGGGGAAGCGGCTGCGGAGCTCGCGAAGGCTGCGGAAGCTGCTGCCGAAGCTGCCAAAGAAACGTTGACCGGCAGTCCCGCCAAGGCTGAAGCGGCACGCGAAGCTGCCACCGAAGCGCTCGCTCAGGCACAAGCGGCGGCAGAACAAATGGCTCAGGCTGCCGCTGAAAAACCGGCTGGCGAACCAGACGCCGCGGCTCAAGCCAAAGCCGCAGAAGCCGCCGCTGAAGCGGGCGCGCTAGCTCAGGAGGCTGCCAACGAAGCGGGCGAAAACGCTCCGGAATCGGCCATGGCTGCCGGTGAATCCGCCATGGATCTCGCACAAGCTGCCCAGGCCGGCAAGCAAGCGGCCGAAGCCCTCGAAAAAGGAAACGAAGCCGCGGCCGAAGGAGCACAAAAGGCAGCGGGAGAAGCACTCGCCGAAGCTGCGGAGAAGATCGACGCCGCGCTCGAAAAACTCGGTGCGGCTCAGAAGGAAGATCTTGCGATGGCTGCTGCTGACGCGGGCGCTCTGGCGGAAGAAGCATCTCAAGTCGATGCGGGTGCTGCTGCCGCGCTGCAACAAGCGGAAGCGGCTGCTGAACAAGGTGCCGAAGCTGCTCAAGCGGCGGCAGAAGGCAAAGATCCCGCTGCGGCTGGTAAAGCGGCTGAAGCTCAGGCCGAAGCGAAGCAAGGACTGGAACGAGCGGCCGCCAATCTTGCTGCTCGCGAACAGCAACTGCAGAAGGACAACGCACTCGCTAAGCAATTGGCGGAGTTGGCTCAAGATCAACAAGAGGCGCGCGACGCAATCGCGGCCGAAGCCGGCAAATTGCAAGAACTGGCGCAAGCGGCTGCCGGACAATCGCCGATGGCAGAGGGGGGAGAAGCTCCCATGGGCAATGCAGGTGAGGCCCCCTTGGGTGAACCGGGCGAAGGTCAGCCCGCGGGAGAAGCTGGCGAGGCACAACCTGCCGGTAAGCCGATGGCCTCCCAGGCTCAGATCGCAGCCGCCCAAGCACTCGGCGAAGCGCAGCAAAAATTTGCCGAAGCCCAACGCGCTACCGGTGAAGGGGCCGCCGAGATTTCCGGACAAGAGGAAGTCGCCAACAACGAAGTTCGGGAAGGGCTTGAAGCAGCCTCTCGTCTAACACCCGAAGGTCTGCTCCCTGCCTCGACCGAAATCAGCGAGTCGCTCCCGGCCCAGGCCGGCGAAGGTCAGCCTGCCGGACAAGGGGAACCGATGGGCCAAGGCGAACCAGCTTCCGGCGAGCCGATGGGTCAAGGTGAACCAGCGGGTGGGGAACCGATGGGGCAAGGGGAACCCGGACAGGGTCAGCCGATGCCAGGTCAACCCGGTCAGCCTGGGCAACCCATGCCCGGCCAACCAGGACAAGGTCAGCCCGGCCAGGGTCAACCCGGCCAAGGGCAAGGTCAACCGATGGCCGCGCCGCCGTCAGATCTCGGCAACGAGTTCGTGCCGTCTTCACCGGAAGTTACCGCGCAGCAAATTGCCGGAGCAGAAGCCAACGCCGCTGCTCAGCAAGCGTTGGCCGCGGCACAAGCTCAGGGACAAGGTCCCGCAGGGCAACCTGGCCAACCGATGCGCGGTCAGCCTGGTCAAACTCCAGGCCAGCCGATGCAGCCCATGCAAGGTGCCGCTTCGTCGGTCGCCGCGAAAGGTGGTGCTGCCGATAGTGGTGATTCATCGAACAATCAAAAAGCTCCAGACGCCAATTTGGAACTGCAGCCGGCACCTAATGCCGACAGCCGCGGCAAGGTGGCCGATCAAGATAGCGATGCCAAGGGACTGAAGTTCGCGGAAGAACCTTGGTTCGCCAAGCTGCCGCCGTCCTTGCGTCAAGCGATTCAAAGCAAAGCCCGCGGCAAGGCGCCACGGGGTTACGAGGAACGACTCCGCCGTTATTTCGAAAGTGTGGAATAGACGAGTACGATGGCCCTCCGAGGCCGTCGAATCTGCTCTGCCAGTTGATCAGGCGTCGATGTTTACCAGCAAACGTCGACGCGATAACCATTTGAAACGATAATCGACGGCCTCGGAGGGCCATCGTACTGACCGTAACGCCGATCCGCATTCACAACCACTTAGTTTCACATACGAACTTCCTTCCAGCCTACAACCCTTTCCCTCCTCAACCCTTAGCCTGCCATGACTGAAGAACAAGACATTGCGTCCGTCCAAAAATGTGCTGCCGCCTACAACACGCTGCGGCAGGAACTTTCTAAGGTGATCGTGGGGCAAGAAGATGTTATCGAGCAGGTGCTCGTGGCCATGTTCGCTCGCGGCCACGCGCTTTTGGAAGGTGTGCCTGGTCTCGCCAAGACCTTGCTCATCAGTTCGATCGCCAAGTCGCTCCACCTCACGTTCAAGCGCATTCAGTTCACGCCCGACTTAATGCCCAGCGACGTGACCGGGACGGAAGTGATTCAGGAAGATCCTGAAACTCATCAGCGGGGTTACAAATTCCTCGCCGGGCCGGTATTCGCTAACTTGCTCCTCGCGGACGAAATCAACCGTACTCCGCCGAAGACCCAAGCGGCCATGCTCGAAGCGATGCAGGAACGGCAGGTCTCTGCCGGCGGCAGCATTCACGCTTTGCCCGCTCCGTTCTTCGTTCTCGCGACTCAAAACCCGTTGGAACAAGAAGGCACGTACCCGCTGCCGGAAGCCCAACTCGACAGATTTTTGCTGTACGTGAAGGTCGATTACCCTTCGGCTGCCGAGGAATGGGAAGTCGCCCGGCGCGTCACCAGCGGCGGTCTGGGGGATATTCAACCCGTGCTCCATGCGGACGACATTTTGGAATTCCAAAAGCTCGTCACCCGCGTGCCGGTCAGCGATCAGGTGCTGGGTTATGCCTGGGCTTTGGTGCGGGCATCGCGGCCGGGAAGCAAGGAAGCACCTGAATTTGTGAACAAGTGGGTCAACTGGGGTGCTGGCCCGCGCGGCGTTCTCACGCTCGTCACTTGTGCCAAGGCTCGTGCGGTGCTGTACGGCCGCTATCACGCGACCGTCGCGGATGTGCAAGCCGTGGTCAAGCCGGCGCTGCGTCATCGCATGGCCGGCAACTACGCGGCCCAAGCCAGCGGCATGAACAGCGAGAAGCTGATCGACATGCTGATGGAAGCGATTCCTGCGGATAAGAAGTATGAAAAGCCGGCGGCGTAGAGTAGCAGGCACACTCCGTGTGCCGTCGCAACTCAATCGGCGTCGTTTGAAATTGATAACCGATCCCTCTTGAACGGCACACGGAGTGTGCCTACTACTTTGAAATGCGTAACGTCCTGTCCCGTTATCTCGATCCCGAAGCACTCGCTCACGTCGCCGATCGTCACATCGAGCCGCGCGGGCTGGTGATCGGCAACTTGGCCGGGGCGCATAAGTCGCCACTTTCTGGATTTGCCGTCGAGTTTGCCGGGCATCGCGAGTATGTTCCCGGGGACGATCCCAAGCACGTCGACTGGCGCGTTTACTACACGCGCGACAAATACTTTGTCAAACAGTACGAACTGGAAACGAACTTCATCTGCCATTTGGTGCTCGATGTGAGTGCCTCGATGCGCTACGGTGAGGCGAAGGAGCAGAAGCTGCTGTATGCCGCGCAAATGGCGGTGATGCTCGGCTACTCCATCGTGCGGCAAAGCGACAAGGTCGGCCTGACGACGTTCGATGAACGAGTCCGCGGAGTGGTGACTCCCAGCAACTCGATGGACCAGATCGTGCGGATGACACATCATCTGGACGAAATCGATCCGGTCGAAAAAACCCATTTTGCCGATTGCTTGAACGACATCGCCGGTCGGCTCGGTCGGCGCGAGATCGTGATGATCTTCAGCGACTTCCTCACCAATCTCGACGAGCTCGAACCGATCTTGCAGCGGCTCCGTTATCAAAAGCACGAAGTCGTGCTCTTCCAGGTGATGCACCATCACGAGTTGACGTTCGAACTGGATGGCATGGTGAAGTTCGTTGGCTTAGAAGTGCCGGAAGAACTACTCGCTCAGCCGGAAGATTTGCGGCGTGGATATCTGACCGCCTTGAATCGTCACAACGATGAATTGGCAGCCATTGCGCAGCGCAATAGTTGCGATCATGTACTGGTGGACACCAGCCGCCCGATGGCGGAGATTTTTGTCGACTATCTCAATCAGCGCAGCATGCTGAATCTGAACCGCGGACGATAAACCTATGGGCAGACGATAGCTTCAAATCTGCACCAGCTAAGCTGCCGCGGGAAGCGACCACTGCCACGCGATGACTACAGCGCCCAGCGCGAAACAGTACCAGGCCAGGTAATGTAGTTTCCCTTGCGCGAGCCAGCGGTTGAGGGCCCAGAGGGAAGTCAGGCCGACGAAGAACGAGACGACCATCCCCGCGATTAGGTGCGCGGCAGGAACGCCCAGCGATTCGCCGTCGACTAGCACCGATTTTCCTTCCAGCACACCTGCACCGGCAATGACTGGAATCGCCAGCAAGAACGAGAACGTGGCCGCGGACGTGCGTGTCATGCCAATTCCCACGCCGCTGGCGATCGTCGAACCGCTGCGGGATAGTCCCGGCAGGATGGCTGCCGCTTGAAACAGACCAATGGCTAGCGCCTGTCCTAAGGATAACTTCTGGTACTCCGTCGAACCGCCGGGTCGCGACTTCAAGAACAGCAGTAGTCCCCCGGTGACGAACAGCATCACGCCGGCGAGCAACGGGCTCTCCAACCAATGCTCGCCATATTTTTTAAGCGTCAATCCAATGATGACGGCTGGGATTGTTCCCACGATGACCGTTACGATCGTCCAGCGGTCTTGGAGCAACAATTGCCAGATGCGATGCCAATAAAAACAGACGATGGAGAACAACGTCCCAACATGCAGGACGATATTTAGCCCGACCATTCCGGCTGGTGTCTGTCCGCCATTGATGAGTGGGAGCACGATAACGGCGTGTCCGGAGGAACTCACGGGCAGAAATTCGGTAACGCCTTGCACCGCGGCCAGTACCAGGATTTTCCAGAGCGCAAGTTCGTCCATGGCAGGAATGGAAGGGGAGGTCAAGGCAGTTCAAAACGACAGGCAACTGTACGTCACGAATGCCGACCGCGGGGGCTGATTGCCGGTCCCTGTACCTGCCGTTTGAGCATTCCTACGGCCTGGCAAAGACGCTGATCGTTGTGTCCCGCGTAATCCCTTCGGGATGGCTCGCGCTAAAGACTTGCACTTCTACGGTGTACTCGCCGGGTGCTGTCGATTTCACGACGAACTTGGCGGGCGAAAGTCGTTCGCCGGCACGAACTTCTTGAATGGGAGCAAGTTCGATCGTTCGCAGGTCGTCACTCGTCGTGCTGACGCCGGTGGGGGCTTCGGGAACTTTCACGAAGGAGAGTCCCGGCGGAAACTTCATTCGCACGGAAACGTTCTGATCGGATCCGGCCCCTTGGTTGGAGACGGAAACTGTGAAGGTCACTTCGCGCCCGAGCGGCACCGGATTGGGCGAGCGATCGAGCGCGATCCGCAATTCGCCGAGCGGCTTACTCTCTACCGCAGCGGGATTCACCGGCATCGGCAGTCGTCCCCCTGGAGGATTCGGTCCTGCCGGAATCGGGCCCGGTTCGTTCGGCGTGCCAGGGAGGATTCGCACGGTGACATCGGATTCCTGGCGTTGAATACCGGTCGCGGTCCCTTCACTCTTCACTCCCACCACTCCTGCCTGCTGAGCAACACAGGTTAAAGCCCGCGTGATGGTTTGTCCCGGATCAAGTCGAGGAATCGTCCAGTAGAAACCCACCTGAGTTTGCTGGGCTTCCTTGTAAACTTCTTTGGCTTCCAGCCCCTGGCTGGGAATCATGTCGATGCGCACATCGGTGAGTGGTGCCGTTCCACTATTGGTCGCTTCAACCACAAAGTTCACCTGTTCACCTTCGCGCGCTTGCTCCAAAGACGCGGTCGTTCGCAGACGGAGTGCGCCCGCCCCCATGGGAGCTTCCGGGACAACCGGCACAGCGGGAACAGCAGCCCGCAAGCAATATTGCTGGGCGAACGATTGACCATTCTCCGCTGCGACGTTCAAGGTATGGCACTGCTGGCCCGGCTGATTCACGCGAAAGGTAAGGGTGAACTGCAGGGATTCGTTCGCCTGCAGATTCGCTGCCGGGCGATTGATGGGGCTAGTCACGCCGCTGGGCTGATTCGTGGCCGGGTCGAAGTGTTCCAGCCCGGCATCGAAAGTATCACGGACCTGAATTCCGGTAATCACGCCGGCCGAAGTGTTTGTCAGCCGCACGCGATACTGCACCACATCACCGACATTCACATTTGTCGTCGGAGGCTGTTCGACATCGATTTTCAGGGCATTTCCCGCAACATTGGTGGTGAAGCAAGTGGGGGGAGTTTCAATGCCATCGCCGGAACGAGCCGAGAAGCAGCTTTGAAAATCGCCGGGCAATGTGGCGCGAGCGGCGACATTCACCACTTGAGCGGCACCAGGGGTTAAATTTCCCAGCCGCCATTCCAGCCGCTGACCGAAGGTCTGGGCTTGGGGGTTGCTCCCCACGACGCTCACCCCTTGTGGCGGAGTGAAATTCAGCGCGACATCGCGTGTGAGTTGGTCACCGTTGTTGACCACTTCAATCCGATAGTTGATGGTGCCATCTGGGCCTGTCCGCTGCGTTGCTTCGCCGCGGACGATCAAGCCGGGGGTGCTCCACTGCACCTGCGTAAAGCCTTGACCCACCAGCATCGGCGGTTCGCCCGGCTGAGCAGCATCAGGACGAATGATCTGCACGCGCAACTGACTGATGCCGGCATCCTTCGACTGGGGCAAGAGTTCGACATTCGCTTCGCCATTGATGTCAGTCTGCAACTCGATCGTTTGTTCGTTCGCCACACCAAAAGCGGCCGGCGGTCCATCGAGAATATCGTAACGCACCACCCAGCCCGCCACCGGCAAGCCATTCGAGCGCACAATCTTGGTCGTCAGGCGATGACGTTCCGAAGGACGGACCACGGCGGGCTGCGGGAAGAACCATTTCGCGTCGACCCAGTAGATGGTGGCCGATTGTTTGCGACGTTCCCAGTTTTGTTCTGCCGGTGCCAAGACGGTGACGTATGAAACCCCTTCGTTCGGCGAACTGACACTAATCCAAGATTGCCCCTTCACCAGTTCCAGATCGTCTTCTGCCCGACCGGTACCACGCGTAATCGTCTGGCGAATGCTCGAAGTGTGAGCCAAGGCGTAGGTAGTGTTGACCTTCTTCGGCGTGCCCGAATAACTGCAGAGTTTATGCAGCGGGCAATTCTCTTTGCCGACTTCGACGATGTAACCAACTCCTTCTGGGGCGACCATCCATTCCAGAGGCTGCCGCATCACGTAGTAACCCTTCTGGCCACACATGCCGGCCACCAGAACGACATCGGTGCCAACCGGCGCGACGAAGCGTTGCGGCGTGATCGTCAAATTCGGAGCGTAAGCGTCGGGGCAGTCGTTGAAGCCGACGGGAACTGTGGCAGGTGCTACGGGAGCTGCGATCGCCGGTTGTCCCTTACCACACAGGGGCGGATAGGGAGGGGTTTGCCACGCTGCTTTAGGACATTTCGGGATCAAGGGGCAGTCAGAGACCGGAGTAATCGTCGTCGTACCGCTAAATAGTCGTTGACCTGTCGGATCGATGGCGGGAACCCGACACTGTGCGCAGCCCACCCCGCCGACTGCGACAAGCAGCAGCAATCCAAGCAGGCGTAGCGTGAGATGCGACATGGGAACTGGAAACAGAGTCCACCGACCGTTTACGGTAGCCAAGCTCTTCTTAGAACCGAGTGCTATTACCAGGCGCGCGGATGTTCGCGCGTCAAGGAACCCTCAAACCTAGCATGCGGTTTGGCAACATGTGGCAAATGGGCATCATGTCCGTGGCATCCGCAAAACAATCTTGCGGGGACGGTAACGATTGTAATGAACGGGTAGGGCAAAACCCAGCAAAAGCAGGCGAAAATTGGCCCGCGCTTCGGGCAGAAGGCCCCTCCTGGGCATGGTTTCTCTGGAAAGATGGACCTAATTGCGGTGAAATTGCCGTCTGGGGGACATGGAAGTCTTGTGTGATTTGGCCACAAAGAACAAGATAGGAGCACTCTTATTTTCGCGACTCGTTAGGCGGAGCCTCATCGATGGTTCAATTACGGAAACTACTACTGGCGGTCTGCGTCTGGTTCGTGGGCAGTTGGTCGGTTCAAGCCCAAGTTGCAACGCCGGCCTTGCTCACACGGATTGAAGCTGCCAAACAGGAGTTCCGCCCGGTCCCGGCGTCCGACGTCGCGGCCGCCAAGTATCGTCTGCAATGGAAAATGTACGAACTGGATCAGTTTTTGTACGCCAGCGGCCAGCAGAACCGGGCCGCTTGGAAAGCGTTCCTCGGCTGGGAAAAAATCGAAGCTGAACTGAAGAAGCCTAATCCCGATGGCCTCGCCCTGCTCGAGACCGTTTTCAATTTCAAGGAAAACGAAAGTGGCCTGGAGATGGACCGCTTCACCAAGGTCCGGGACGCACTGCAGGAATACGCCCAACTGGAATTAACGGCCGGCACTGCCGAACTGGAAAAAGTTTATGCCGAACAACTCGATCGCCTGGCGGCTGAACTGCCGAAGTTCGATGCTGAGCCAACAGTTGACAATGCATTAACGGTAGGTCAATTGCTCGGCTGGTTCGAAACGCGCCGACAAGCACCTGCCTTGGTTGCACAGATTCGAAATCGCTTCGATCGCCCGAACGCCCACATTTATATTCGTTCTCAGTTTCTCTCGAAGGCAGTTGACCGCGCGGTGTTGGAGCCTTCACCGGTGCGGGACAATATTTTGGGGACGAACATTTTTGGTCAGGCCTGCCTGGTCGGAAATCTGCACATGAAGACGATCCCCTGTCAGGATCACGCCCGCATGAAAGTGGAACTCGTCGGCAATGTCAGTTCCAACACCAACGGCTATCAGAAGTCGGTAACGGTTCACTCGCTCGGGAACACGAGCGTTTATGCCCACAAGACACTCGACCTCACTCCGGATGTTCTCTGTGGAACGCCGGCGATTGCCTGTTGCGATACGCAGACCAAGATTTGCAGCATCACCAGTTCGAAACTGCCGGGGCTCATCGAACCGATCGCTTGGAAAAAAGCGGCTAAGCAGATGCCGCAGGCCGAAGCGATTGCCTCGCAGCGCGCGGAGGCGCGGATCGAAAAACGGATGAACGAAGAGTCGCTGGAACTGATTGCGAATAACAATCAGCGGCTACGGGAATTGAAGTACCCGCTCGTCCGCCGTGATGCACTGCCCGAATTGAAATTCTCGACAACCGATTCTCATTTGTTTGCGACGGCCAAGCGTGCCGGGGTGGGGCAAGTGGGTGGTTTTGATTCTCCGCCGAACGTCTCCTTGGCCTGGGACATCACCGGGCAGGTGCATGAGACAGCGGTCGTCAATTATGGCGAAGCCTATTTGGGCGGAGTAACTATCACGGACGAAAAACTTGCTCGAATCGTGAAGGAACGAACCGGCAGTGTTCCTGAGGAACTACAGCTTTCTCCCGACAAAGACCCCTGGTCGATCACATTCGCCAACGAAGCACCGTTGCGAGCCCGGTTTGAGAACGATCAAGTCAAGCTCACCATTCGTGGCCGGCGTTTCACCCGCGGCGAAAATGCGATTGCCGACACGATCGAAATCTCCGCCACTTACGACGTCGCCATTTCGCCGACCGGATCAGAACTAAAGCGACAAGGTGAGGTCGGTGTGGAGTTCGTCAACCGCAAGGTCCTGGGTGCCCAGCAGACGGTTTTCAAGACCTTCCTGCGACGGAAGTTTGAAGCCCTGTTTAAAGAAGAGATTACCGGCACCGGGTTCGCGCTGAAGGGCGATTTTGAACGCTTTGGCAAACTGCAACTCAAGCATGTTGTGATGGATAAGGGCTGGGCCACGGCCGGGCTGGACCTGGTTGCCATTGTCATCCAGCCTGCAACCAAGCCGATCGCTGCCGTTCCGGTGGAGATTGGGTCGCAGATTGTTCTTGCCGCAGCGACCGTCGACCTGCGAGCCATCACTCCGCCGACTCGTCCCAGCGACGAAGCCGGTTTGTAACGCGCTCATGAGAGCTCGCTTGCTCATCGATCCGCCGGCAAGCGGCCCGCGGAATATGGCCGTCGACGAAGCGCTCCTGGCATCTTCGGCTGCGGGAGCCATCACGCTGCGCGTCTATGCCTGGCAGCCCGCGACGTTGTCGCTGGGTTATTTCCAGGCTGCTCAGGAGCGCGCCGCTCATGTTGCCAGTCGCGATTGTGCCGTGGTGCGGCGGGCGAGCGGCGGCGGAGCGATTTTGCATGATCAAGAATTAACCTACAGCCTGACCATGCCCTGCGCGGATCGTTTTGGTAATCGGGCGGCCGAGGTGTACCGCAGCGTTCATCGGTCGCTGATCGAAACGCTGGCGACGTGGAACATCAACGCGAAGTTGGTTGCGGAACTGACTCCCGCCGACGTATTAGCGGCGACTGCCGAGAGCGATCCATTCCTTTGTTTCCTGCGTCGCTCGCCGGAAGACATCGTCGTGGCCGGGGCGAAAATTGTTGGCAGTGCGCAGAGACGTCACTCGGGAGCGCTCTTGCAACATGGCAGTGTGCTGTTGGCTCGCTCTCGATTCGCCCCGGAACTGCCGGGCCTCGCTGAGGTCGCCGAACACTTGCCTGCTCCGATCTGCTTCGATTTGTTCCTCGAACGCTGGTTGCCAATCTTGCAGCAATCCTTGTCGTTGTCGTTCACTCGCGGCTCGCTGACTGCTTCCGAAGAGGTGGCCGCCAACGAATGGGAATCAGATCGCTTCGCCACCGACGAGTGGACGAACAAACGGTAGCACCCGCTATTCATTCGCCAGAGTCTGTCGGTAAAGCTCTCGCGCCGCAGCCTTTCGCTGCGCCTCTTGCGCTCGCAACTTCGAGACGAGTGCTTCTACTTCCTCTCCAGTCAAAAACTTCGTGAGCGGCAGGTAAGGTCGAATTCCTCGCGTGTGTCGCTTAAGTTCTCCGCCGCTCGGTGTCTTGGCCGAGCACCAGCGGCAGCCCTCGTTCTCTTGCCAGGCCGCACCGCACGTTAAGCAAGTCTGCGGCAAGATCCAACGTCTGCCTTCAATCCGCCCCGCGGGAAACATCCGGACGTGCAAGGGAATGTTCTCCGCCTCACAGCAATTCACCGCCCCGACGAAGTGAGCAACTTCCGCGCGATTCGCATCCGCATAAAACTGCCCGGCAATTAGCGCAAAAATCTCCGCCGCAAAGTTCATTCCGCTTTGCAAGGGGGAAGTCGCACAACTCCGAAACCATTTTTGTCGCGCATCTTCCGTCCACGCTTCAAACTGCGGCAACGGCAGAAGTCCATGACAACTGCCAAGTGCTGCCGGCTGTGATTCACGCAGCACGTTGGCTGGACAACCTCCACACGTCGCCGCCACCAACTCTCTGCCGCCGAACATCGCCAAGGCTTCGTCCACCGCAAAGCCGGTCCAAGCAACTTGCGGCAAAGATTCGTCGAGGCACTCCGCACCTAAACAAACGCCATCGATCACCCGCCGCTCATTAACACCTTTCGCAACCTCCACCACCGCGCGCAAATGTCGCTCCGTTCGCTCAGGCTCTGTCCAGCGATCGATGTTTCGCAGTGGACAAGCATGCTCAAGTGCCCAGACGAGAAACGGCGGCGTAGTGGCGGCAGTCTCCATTTGCATCAGTGCGAAAAATGCCTGCGCCCTGTCAGCACCATCGGCAAATTGTGTTCATTGCAAGCGGCGATCACATCGTTGTCTTTCACCGAGCCACCGGTTTGAATGATGGCCGCGATGCCCGCTGCGGACGCTTTGTGAATCGAATCGGGAAACGGAAAGAACGCATCCGAAGCGAGCACGGCCCCCACGCCGCGCTCGGCCGCTTTCTTCAACGCAATCTCAACGGAGTCCACGCGGCTCATTTGCCCCGCACCCGTTCCAAGCAGCATGCCGTCCTTCGCGACGACAATCGCGTTCGACTTCACCGGCCGAACCATCGTCCAGGCGAACTTCAAATCGTGCCACTGGGCCTCGGTCGGCTGAGCTTCTGTCGCAACTTTCCACTCGCTCTGCGGATCGTCTCCCCAATCGGCATCCTGCACGAGCATGCCACCTTCGACCTGCCGAAAACGTCGTGCGGCGGGAGCATTGTCGAGACTTCCCGCCTGCATCAACCGCACGTTTGCCTTCCATTTGGGTTTGGTTTTTAGAATCTCCAGCGCGGCCGGATCGAAGTCCGGTGCGATGATCGCTTCCAGAAACAGGCCCGGCGTGGAAAGCAATTCGGCGGTGGCCACATCAACGGTGCGATTGAAGCCAACGATGCCTCCAAACGCGCTGAGTGGATCGCCATCGAGTGCTTTTTGCGCCGCTTCGCACAGACTGGTCGCGATGGCCGCTCCGCACGGATTGTTGTGCTTGATGACGACTGCGGCTGGCTGCGTGAACGCCCGCACGATCCCCAGCGCACTATCCAGATCGAGCAGGTTGTTGTAAGAAAGCTCCTTGCCGTTAAGCTGCTTCGCGCTGACGATATTCGCCCCGCGACTGCCGGCCAAAGCATAGATCGCTCCGGCCTGATGCGGATTTTCGCCGTGCCGTAACTTCGTCACGCGCGACAGGCTGAGCGTGATCGTTTCGTCCGCTTCGGCACCGCAGAACTGCTTGGCAAAGTAATCGGCAATCGCGCGATCGTAGGCGGCCGTAACTGCGAACGCCTCGGCCGCCAGCCGTTGTCGCAAAGCCAGAGTCGTTCCCCCTTGCTCCTTCAATTCCGCCAGAATCTGCTGGTACTGCGTTGGCTTGGTCGCAATGGCCACGAACGCATGATTCTTGGCCGACGCCCGCACCAGGCTCGGCCCGCCGATGTCGACATTCTCGATCGCATCCGCCTGCGTCACGTTCGGCTTCGCAATCGTCGCTTCAAACGGATATAGGTTCACCACGATCACGTCGAACTCGCTCATGCCATGCTCGCGAACCGAATGCATGTCCTCCGCGTTATCCCGCCGACAGAGAATGCCGCCAAAAATTTTCGGGTGCAGCGTCTTCACGCGCCCTTCCATCATCTCCGGAAACGAGGTGTACTCGGCCACCTCTTGGGCCTGCACCCCTGCTTCGAGCAAGTGCTTGCGCGTGCCGCCGGTGCTGTAAATTTCGACCCCCAGGGCCGACAGTTCGCGGGCGAAATCGGCCACGCCGGTCTTATCGCTGACACTGATCAGGGCTCGTTTAACGGAAACAACATTCATCGGTTCGGATGGGTTCGGGGAGAGAAACTTGGGGCAAGGAGGACAGTATACCGGCCTGAGGGAAACATTCGGCGGGCCAGTCGCCGCCGTTTTGGAAACCGTTTCCACCACTTCTGAATTGCCCTAACTAGAGCAACTTCTTACGCTTAGGCGAAAATCGGCAAGTGCTAGCGTAAACGACTCGATCGGGGGGTTTGGAGGTGAGCGTCGGAGTGCAGTTCCGATTCTTGGAATGATCGCGTTGTCGCTCGTGAAGTCAATAGTTAATTATAAAGTATTAATCAATTGAGTTTTGGCACGGCATTCGCTTGGTGAGATTCGATCGCTTCTCGTAGAACATCGCGCACGCGGAACAGGCCTTGAACGAACGGACTAGCAGCAGATTGATGCCCGATTATTCGTCCGCCGGCTGAAGCCGGGGGCTAAAGGACAACTCCGAAGCCGTTGCCATTCCGCTTGGTCGGCATCCGCACTCCTCAACGGAATCCATATACCGCGACATATCCGAGGCGGTCATGCCTGCCGACTAGCCCCCGGCTTTAGCCGGGGGTTTAGTAATTTACAAAAAACGTTGTCTCTAGCCGGCTTTAGCCGGCTACTAAAGGAGAACGTTCGAAAGCCGCATCCTCTTGATCGAGTCGGATCTGCCACTCCCTCACGGTCGTGTCTCGGAGTGGTTCAACCTCCTACGCCGTTTCCTCTTCCTTCAATCCCAACTCCTGCATCATCGATTCGCGAATTTTGAATTTCTGAATCTTGCCAGTGACGGTCTGCGGCAGTTTGTCGACGAAGCGGACGTAGCGCGGCACTTTATAATGGGCGAGGTTCGTGCGGCAGAAGTCCCGAATTTCGTCCTCGGTAACCTGGACGTGCGGCTTAAGAATGATCCAGGCGCATAGCTCTTCGCCGTACTTCGCGTCTGGCACGCCCACAACGGACGATTGCTCGATGGCCGGATGGTGGAACAGAAATTCTTCGATCTCGCGCGGGTAGATGTTCTCGCCGCCGCGGATCACCATTTCCTTGATGCGGCCGGTGATCTTGTAACAGCCGTTCGGCAAACGGAGTGCAAGATCCCCGGTATGCAGCCAGCCTTCGGCGTCGATTGCCTGAGCCGTCGCTTCGGGCTGTTGATAATAGCCGAGCATCACCCCGTGCCCCCGCACGCACAGTTCGCCAGAAAGGTTCTCGCCGAGTTCCCCCCGCGTGACTGGATCGAGCAGTTTGACTTCCACCCCGGGCAAAGGCCTGCCGACGGTTTCTACACGCAGTTCCAATGAATCATCGTGTCGGCTTTGCGTGATGACGGGGGAAGCTTCCGTTTGCCCGTACGCGATGGTGATTTCTTTCGCCCCCAATCGCTCGCCGACCTGACGCATGATCTCGATGGGACAAGGCGAACCAGCCATGATGCCGGTGCGGAGCGTGGTAATCCTTCGCCGCCCGAGGGATTCGTCGTGCAGCAGGCTGATGAACATGGTCGGCACGCCGTAGAGTGCAGTTGCCCCTTCTTGTTCCACCGCATCGAGCGTAGCTGTCGGTTGGAAGTAGGGAGCCGGAACGATCATCGTGGCCCCATGCACGGCGCAGCAGAGAGTCCCCATCACGCAGCCGAAACAATGATAGAAGGGGACCGGAATGCAGATGCGATCCGCCTGTGTGATCGCCTGACAGTCGCCGACATAGTAGGCGTTGAACAACAGGTTGCGATGGCTGAGCATCGCTGCCTTGGGAAAGCCGGTGGTGCCGGACGTGTATTGAATGTTGATGGGGTCGGTCGGTTTGAGCAACCAACTCCGCTGTTCAACCGTTTCGAGTTCGTCGTCCAGCAATCCTTGTGGAACCGCTAAAAAATTCTCCCACCGCATAATCCCTGGCGGAGGGTCGCCACCGAACGCGACGACCAGCTCCAAATCGGGAAAGCGTTCGCTTTCGAAATTGCCGGCCAGCAACTCGGGCCAGAGCGAGGTCAGCATCGCGAAGTAATCGGAGGTCTTGAATTGATCGACTAGGAACAGCGCCTTTGCTTTGCTCTGTTTGAGGACGAATTCGAGTTCGAACGGGCGATAGGCCGGGTTGATGTTGACCAGCACCGCGCCGATGGAAGCGGCCGCAAATTGCAACAAAACCCACTGCGGTACGTTCGTCGCCCAAACCGCGATGTGATCCCCCTTGTCGATGTTCGCTGTCATCAAAGCCAGCGCGACTTCGTCCACATCGGCCGCGAATTCACGCCAGGTGCGGCGGTAGTCGTCTTCCAAGAAAACGGCGGCTTGCTGGGTGGGATACTTTCGCGCCGTTTCGCGCAGCACCTGACCGATGGTCAGGCCGTCGACCCAGGGCAATTTCGGCGAGGAAGTTTTTTGCGACATGGGAGAGATGTCGTGGAGGGAAGCGGAGAGTAGATACTAAATCATACGCCTGTCCTCCTGGCGAACGGTAGGACAAAGCTTTCTCTCGTGTCCCTACTACTGCCTGCCGCGCCGCGGTGCCACTGTTGGCTTGCCCAGCAGTGCTGATTTTGGGTGCAAGAATACTTGCAGATTGCAAACGTCGATCTTGGTGCCAGTTTCTGATCCAGGACTGCATAGAACGGTTGCAATAAGGAGGGAGAAGTGTCGCAGGAGTGGGCACTGCTGGACAAGCCGGCAGTGGCACCCTGTTTGTAGTGCGACATCGATGAATCCCCCTCGCTTGCGCTTCGGGTTGGTGTAAACTGCGTTTTCCCAGGCTCGATTTCTTCGCCGATTTCGGCCATCCTCTCAACCAAAGTTTTTTCGCCGGAGTTTCATCGCATGCCTACTAACGAACCTCTTAATCGCAAGCTTCGCATGGCCCTGGTCGGCGGCGGCCAAGGATCGTTCATCGGCCGCGTGCATGCGACGGCTGCAGTGCTCGATAACCGGGCCACGCTCGTCGCTGGCGCTCTTTCCAGCGATCCAGCCAAAGCGAAAGCCTCCGCCCCCGATTACGACATTGCCGAAAGCCGCGCGTACACTTCCATCGACGAACTGGTCGCCAAAGAAAATGCCCTCCCTGCCGATCAACGGGTCGACTTCGTTTCCGTCGCTACGCCGAACCATACGCACTTTGCAATCGCGAAGACCGCGGCTCAAGCAGGCTTCAACGTTGTTTGCGACAAGCCCCTGACGTTCGATTTGGCCGAGGCAGAAGAGCTGGCAAAGATCGTTGATAAGTCGGGGGTGGTGTTTGCGGTGACGCACAATTACACCGGCTATCCACTGGTCCGCCAGGCTCGGCAGATGATCCTCAATGGCGAACTAGGGGAAATCAACGCAATCCGGGCGAACTACATCCAAGGGTGGCTGCGAACGCGGCTGGAGACTTCCGACCAGAAGCAAGCCGCCTGGCGCACCGATCCGAAGAAGAGCGGGGCAGCCGGTTGCTTTGGAGACATCGCCACGCATGCGTACAATCTGGGTCGCTACATGACCGGCCTGCTGCCGGCCGAGATTAGTTGCCATCTGAAGACCTTTGAAGAGGGTCGCGCCTTGGATGACTACGGCACCGCGATCATCAAGTATCAGAACGGCGGGCTGGGAACAGTCACCGCGTCGCAGATCAGCCATGGTCGGGAGAACGACGTGCGGATCGAAATCGACGGCACGAAAGGCTCGCTGGAATGGCATCAGGAGGAGCCGAACAAAATGGTGGTCCGCCAGAATGGTCAGCCGCACAAGATTTACACCCGCAACGGCGGCCCCTACCTGGGAAACATTTCGGTCGAATCGTCACGCCTGCCAAGTGGCCATCCCGAAGCGTTCTTCGAAGCGTTTGCCAACGTCTATCGTTCCGCCTACGACGCCATGATTCTGCGTGCGGCCGGGAAGTCGTTCGAGAAGAAGGACACGATCTATCCCAACGTGAACGACGGGGTGGAAGGGATGTTCTTCATCCAGCAATGCGTCGCTTCGAGCAAGCAAAATGGTGCGTGGCTGCCGCTGGCGCATGATCGGGCAAGGAAGTAGGGGGAAGAATTTCAAATGACCAAGGACAAATGTGAAAAGGTTTCGTTGCGAAGTCTTTTTCATTTGGCCTTTGAAATTTGACATTCGGCCTGCAGGGCGTGTGCGCTATTGAAATCAATTCTCATTAGCCGCGGAACTGCAATGAGAAATAGCGTCTACGTTGAAAATAGCGATCACGGGGAGTCGACACTTACTCCTCGCGCGATAGAATTTTTTAGATAGCCACGGAATGACAAAAAGTCCCAAACTCATTCCCAGCCAATTGCCGATGATGGCTTTTATTCTGAAATTGATTCGACACATCTGAGGAGTTCGTCGCCATGACTCATGTGGTTTGCCAACCCTGCTTTGGCTGCAAGTACACCGACTGCGTGGTTGTTTGTCCAGTCGAGTGTTTTTACGAAGGGGAGCAAATCCTCTACATTCATCCCGATGAATGCATCGACTGCGAAGCGTGTGTTCCAGAATGTCCGGTGGAAGCGATCTTCCATGCCGACAACGTTCCTGAAGACCAGGTCGCCTTCATTGAACTGAATGCCGAAATGGCGCCACAGTGCCCGGTAATCACCGAAAAGAAAGAGCCGCTGGCCGGGAGCTAAGGCACTTGCCCTTCGAACAGCAATCATCCTTGGCGTTTGGCAGCCGGGATGTCGCATCGGCAGTTGCAAAGGCGGCTGCCGTTTTTGCTGCGCTCGCTGCAAACCTTCCGTTGCAGCGGTCGACTTGAGGTCGGCAGTCAGTGGGTGTACCGCTCGCGCATTTCCTGCAGCGGATAATCGTGCATCGAGATCTCCTCCGCGCTGCCGGCCAATTCTTGCAGTCGTCGCCAGCCACGCGTGACGAGCACTTCCCGCTCCCGAACGAATTCTGCATCGAGTTCACGCTTGTCGAATAGTCCCTCGACCACGATGGCAGGAAACGCGTCGTCGACAATGAATTGGGCGAGCGCTTTGTTGCACGTGATGTGCCTCTCGGGCGTGGTGTGCAACACTTCGGGATCGAGTTCTCCGATGACAAACCGCAAGTACAGATCGCTGACGCGGATATCTTCCACATCCGCGCCGCACACATCGCAGCGGTAACCTTCGTCGCAACGGGCCATCGTTGTTGGTCCGCCTAAAGTTCGAGCGGGAAATCGCTCAGGAGTTCCACACCCGTTTCGGTCACCAAAAAATCATTCTCCAGCCGGATGCCGCCGCGGAGAATGGCCGCATCATACAAACCCGGCTCGGCCGTGAAGACGTCGCCGACCTCAAACACATCATCCCAGTTGGGATTCAAATGCGGTGCTTCGTGTGGATAAAGCCCGATGCCGTGGCCGAGGTGATGATCAAACACGCCGACCGGCGACTGATCGAGAATCGCCTGCACTTCGTGAAACAGCTCTTTGCAACTCTTGCCGGGCTTCACGGTTTTCTGCACATGATCTAGCGCTCGCTTAATGAACGACCACGCCGTTTGCTGCTCGTCCGTCGGCTTGCCGTTCACGGCGAACGCGCGGCAGTTGTCGGCAAAGTAGCCACGAAAGGCGGGGCCCAGATCGAGGATATAAAGCTCGCCATCTTGCGCGACGCGTCCCGCTCGGGGTGGTCCGCCGGGAACGCCGCAGGCATAGTCGTTGCCGGTGCCGGTAAGCATTTCGCCGTACTCTTCCACGGCGGCTGCTTGCAGGCGATTAAAAACTTCAAGCTCCGAAATGCCCGGTCGGATGATCTCGCGGGCCAGCTCGTACATCTTTCCGGTGCCGGCAATGGCCTTCTTAAGCTTGGCCAGTTCATCGGCATCTTTCTTCCGCCGCAGTTTGTACAAGGTCGGTTCGACGTCGACCAGTTCACCGCCGAGCGCATCCAGATGTCGCGTGAAGCTGGAAAACTCCACGCCGATTCGCTTCGGCTGCGGACCTTTTTTCAGCGCTTCGAGCAACACTTGCGACGAAGCCTGCCGTTGATCGTTCCGGAGCGTGCAGTGCAATTGGGCGTCGTACGACAGAACTTCATCGGCCGCGGAAGCTTGTTTCGACATCTGCGGATGAACGAGCGTGACGTGCCCATCGCTGCGGAGGGCTGCCGCGGGAGAAAACACAGCTCCATAGCGCGGTCCCGCGAGCCACTGCACGTGTTCGATTTGCGTGACAATGACCAGGTCGAGCTGTTGCCGCTGCATCTCGGCCAGCACGCGCTGTTGGCGGCTGCGAGCGGCGGCGGGATCAAGATCGTAAACAGACATGGGATATTCGTTAGAGGGTTTGCCGGCGCGCGGCCGGGAGGAGACAATGAGCAGAGGTCAACTTAT
This sequence comes from Pirellulaceae bacterium, assembly GCA_041739545.1. GTDB lineage: Bacteria > Planctomycetota > Planctomycetia > Pirellulales > Pirellulaceae > JBGSNR01. The sequence goes on from JBGSNR010000076.1 coordinate 31,069, forward strand.
CCCGTTTTGGCCCAGAATAGTAGTCGGCACGCACGGCGTCCCACGCTCTTCAAGTCTAGAACTTTCTCTTGGTGAACGGCACACAGAGTGTGCCTACTACTTTACGGCAAACACTCATGGTCATCCTCGCTTTCGATCAGGGAACCACCTCCAGCCGAGCGATCGTCTTCGATCACCACGGCCGATCTGTCGCGACGGGACAGTTCGAGTTCCCCCAAATTTTGCCGTCGCCGGGGGTTGTCGAACACGATCCCGAAGCAATTTGGGAATCGCAATTGAAGGCTGCCCATAAGGCACTCGAAATCGCGCGGATCGGTCCGGATGAGATTGACGCGATTGGGATTTCGAACCAACGTGAAACCACGATTCTCTGGGAGCGCGACAGCGGTCGACCGATCGCGCCGGCAATTGTCTGGCAAAGCCGCGTTACGGCGCCGCTCTGCGAGCGCGTGCTCAAAGAGGGACTTGAGCCCCTCTTGCGTGCGAAGACCGGGCTGGTCGTCGATCCCTATTTTTCCGCGACCAAAATTCAGCATCTGCTCGATCAGTACGACAGCAACCGGCAGCGTGCTTCTCGCGGCGAGATATTGTTCGGCACGGTCGATTCGTTTTTGACGTGGCGGCTGACCGGTGGCCGGGAACATGTGACCGATGCGAGCAACGCCAGCCGGACAATGCTTTTTAATCTGCAGACCGGCGACTGGGACGACGAACTATTGAAGATCTTCAACGTGCCGCGGGGGATGTTGCCCCGGATCATTCCCACCAGCGGCGAATGTGGCGTGACCGAGGCAAAACTTTTCGGGCGTGAGATTCCCATCGCGGGTCGGGCCGGCGATCAGCAGGCTGCGACGTTTGGGCAGGCGTGTTTTCAGCAGGGGAGTGCGAAGAATACGTACGGCACGGGCTGTTTTCTCTTGATGAATATCGGTGACAAGCCGCGCATCAGCGAGCAACGAATTTTAACGACCGTGGGGTGGTCGTTCGGTGGCAAGACCACCTATTGCTTGGAAGGAGCCGTCTTCATTGCCGGCGCAGTGGTGCAATGGCTCCGCGATGGGCTGGGGATTATTCGCGACTCGCACGAGATCGAACGATTGGCGTCCTCGGTCCCTGATGCCGGAGGCGTGGTCTTTGTGCCCGCCTTTGTGGGACTGGGTGCGCCGCACTGGGATCCTTACGCTCGCGGCGGAATTTTGGGGATCACCCGCGGCACCACGGCCGGCCACATCGCACGAGCGGCAGTCGAATCGATGGCTTATCAGTCGCACGAGTTGGTGCAGGTGATGCGTCAAGAGGGAGGCGTGCCACTTACTTCGCTGAAAGTCGACGGCGGTGCCTCCGTGAACGATGCCCTGATGCAGTTCCAGGCCGATCTGGCCGACGTTTGCGTGCGTAGACCAGTCGTGGCAGAAACCAGCGCGCTAGGGGCCGCGTATCTTGCCGGCCTCGGCGTGGGCTATTGGAAAGATCTGGCCGATGTGGAACAGCACTGGATGCTGGATCGAGAATTCCAGCCGCAGATGTCGGCCGACGAACGAAAGAAGCTGCTCAGCAAATGGAGCCAAGGGGTGGAGTGCGTGAAGGGGTGGCAAAGAGAGTAGTTATTTCCAATCCCCTGGCATCTCCGGCTGTTGCCACGCACTCATGCCGCCGTCGATGAGCAGCATCTGGCCATGAATGTGCTGGGCGGCGTCGCTGCATAAGAAGACGGCCGCTTCGCCGCAGACATCGCTGTGGGGAACTTCGCCGCTGGGGGTATGCAGTTCCATCCAGCGGCGGAAGCGTTCGTCCTTATCGACAATGTTCGTTAGCGGCGTGCGCACTAAACCGGGGGCGATGCCGTTCACGCGAATGCCGAGCGGGGCGAGTGTAACGCAGAGGGATTTCACCATGGCCAGGATCGCTCCCTTGGAACTGTCGTAACAAGTATGCACGGGCTCGGCGAGTTGGCCATTGATGGAGCCGATCATTAGCACGCGGCCGCGAATTCCTTCTGCTACGCACCGCCGGGCGAACGCTTGCGTGAGGAAGTACGGCACGGCGACATTGAGCCGCATCGTGCGGTCGTACGTTTCCCAATCCATTTCCAGGAACGGCTTATCGATGTACATGCCGGCGTTGTTGACCAGGATATCGATCTGCGGAAGAGCAGCCACGGCTTGATCGAAAAGCGTCTGCACGGCCTGCAGCATGTCGGCGCCGGCGAGATCGGCCGCGAGGGAAATTGCCGTCCGACCGGCAGATTCGCAATCGGCGACCACTTCCTGCGCGAAGAGCGCATCCCGTCCATGGATGACGATATCCGCCCCCGCGGCCGCAAACGCTTCGGCAATGGAGCGACCGACGCCTTGAGTGGCACCCGTGATGAGGGCGGCATGCCCGTGCAGATGGATCATTCGCCGCTGTTGGTTATCGTCCACCCCGTCCACCGCCAAAACCGCCACTGCCGCCGCCGAATCCGCCCCCCCCTCGGCCACTGCTGCCACGGCCACTTCCGCCGCCTCCCTGCTGCAGACGTTGGATGTCTTGCAGGAAGCTGGCGGTGTCTTGGGGGTTTCCACCGGACTGCGACGAAGATCGCTGGTCGCTACTGCTCCCCGTGGACCGCGATTGGGTGGATCGGCTCGTCGTACTACCTCCCGGCGTGGCTGGTGCGGCAAGTTGAATCTTCTCTCCGAGCACGGCCGCGATTGTGCGTTGCACGGTATCGGCATTGGCTCGCTTCAGCGTGACTACTTGCACGGTCTCGTTGCTGGGAACCGAAGCGGTGTCGAGTTGCTCGACAAGCTCACCAATTTCACCAAACAAGTAATCGGGAGCCGAGACGATGAGCGAATTGGTTCGGACGTCAACGCCGATGGTCACTTTTTGTTCTTCGCTCTTGCGCTGCTGCTGTCCGCCGCCGCCGCGCCCACCACGAAGTGCTTGTATCAACTCTTGCGGCGACGGTTGGCGTTGTTGGCCCCCTGCTTCGGCTTGCAAGCGACCACTGTAAACCTGCTTCAGCACATCGGCCACGGTCTGGGCATCGGTATTCAAGACTGGGATAAGTCGAGGACGAGCGACGGTTTGTACATCTTCCGGGCTGAACGGTTGATCGATCACCTTCAGTAGTTGTTCCATGGTGTCGAGATCCTTAGAGCCGGCATGGACCAGCAGGGCGTTCAGACGCATGTCGGGAATGATGGTCACCGTGCCACCCCCAACATCGCTGCTACTTCCACCACCGCCGCCACCTAGGCCGAGCAAGCCGCCGAGCAAGCCGCCACTATCGCCGAGCACTCCTTGGGCGATGTCACCAAAAAGACCACCGCCACCTCCTCCGCCGCCACCGCCGCTATCCGAACTTGGGGTCACCCCCATGGCTTGCTGCAAGAGTTCCGAGGCACCGTCCGCTTTGGCGTACTTGAGATAGAAGATGGTGTACTCGCGACCGGTCGCCGTCGTCGTTTCGGCAATCGACCGGAGCATCGTTTCAAATTCATCGAGCGCGTCGAGATCGTCGGAAGCGATGATCAATCCGTTCGGACCTTGCGTGACAACGATCTCTGCACCGGGAACACTTTTCTTTTCGGGCTTCGCTTCGGTCGCCGGCGGTTCGCTGGCAGGGATTTCGCTGGCTGGATCTTCGGCAATGGCGGGCGCTGCGGCAGCAGGAACTGCTGGAGCAGCCGGATTCATCGGCACTGCTGCCGGTTCGCCAGGCGGAGCTACTGGGACGGGAACCGTGGGAACAAGCCCGGCGGCAGGTTGTGGAACGGGATTCTGCGTACCGATCTGGCTCACAAACACTGCCCGCGTGCGGCGATGAACGGCTGCATCTCGATCGGTGGTTGGTTCGGCAGATGTTTCGGGACGGCTATCGGGTGGAAGGGCTCTTCCCGGCAAGGGAAGGTTTGAATTGGGAGTCCGCCGCTGATCGATTTCCGAGGCCCCCGGCGAAGTTGCCGGCACGCGGACTCGAATCTTGTTCTCGCGCACGGTGGGCCAGATCATTTCGAGTTGACCCAGTGCGGAATCCGCCGCACGGCCAGTGAGATTATTGATCACGCGATAATTGGAACGCTCGGCCTTGTATTCCTCGTCGGTCCAATCGGTCTCCCCCATCTTCTTCAGTAGATCCCGAATCTGAGCCACTTCGCCGGCCGATCCGCGGACGAGTAATTGCATGGTGTTCGGGTCGGCATCAATGGTCGGGCCGCCGCCACCTCCCTCGGTCGAAGCGCCAAACATCTTGGTAATCGCCAAAACAGCGACTTGCGGATCAACGGTTCGCAGCTTGATCACTTCTACCTGCTTGGCTTGCGACTGCAGTTGATCAAGGGTGGCCACGATGGTCGCGTGCTGCGAAGGACGAGCGAGCGCGATCAGATTGTTCGTTTTCGGATCGAGTGCCAAACGGACATCCGGCAAGCCGGCGAGCATGGTGGAGATTACCTGCAGCACCGAGGTGGGATCAGCGACCGAAATGGTATAAATCTCCAACTGCGGCAACTCCAAGGGGCCCCCGCTGCTGGCGCCGTCGTCGGTGTAAGCTTGAATGTCGATGATCGCGACCAAATCTTGCAGTTTTTTGACTCGCTCTGGCTTGCCAGTGACGAGTAGCCGACCTGAAAGTTCATCGACCGCCATGCGGAGCGAACCATCTGGCGCGGCATTCAAGTTCTCGGGAATACCCAACAAAGGGCGAGCTAGCGCGAGAAACTCACCTGGCGAGACGTACTGCAACGGGATAGTGGTGACATTCTCGTCCTTCTCGTTGATGCTCGGATTCTCGACCGCTTCAATCGCGCGCTTAATCAAACGGAGTTTGCCAGCCGTTTCGGTGATATACACTTGCTTGGCTTTGGGGAGTACTTGCAACGAGCCTTGCGGGCCCAGCATCTTGCGCAGCTCCGATTCTGCATCTTCGGGTGCCATCTTAGTGAGGGTGAAGAGGCAGCTCAGAAGTTCGTACTTCCCCTTCCCTTCCAGTTGATCGGGGGTGACCTGATCGATGATCGAAGGGGGGATTGGGTCTTCGAGATTAAGCAACATCAGCATCCGCTCGCGACGCAACAGCGTGTAGCCTTTGGTGACCAGAATGCCGTTGATCAAATCGAGCCCTTCTTCGGGCGTGTAGCTGCGGCGATCGCTGTAATTGAACGTGCCCGCCGGCGGGCTATCCATCACGAGCGAAAGATCCGCCTGCTCCGCGAACCATTCCAGCACACTTTTCCAGGGAGCATAGCTGAAGTTGAACTTGATCTTCTCGGCCGGGCCCGTTGATTCTGTGTTAGAGGTTCCACGAGTCGTCGGCAACGTTGGCACGCCGGCCGGCAGTGTGGTGCCGGGAGTTGCACCCGGAGTGCTTCCCGGCCGACCTGTGCCGGCAGGAGGAAGTGTGCTGCCGCTGCGAGGAGGAAAGCCGCTTCCGCCAGGGCGAACACCAGTACCAGGGACGGTTCCAGGTGTGCCTGCGGGAGGCGTTGTCGCAGGTGTCGTTCCCGTCTTAGGAGTTTCGGCAGGAGCTTCTTCAGCATCCGTTGGCTTGGTCAAATCCGGATCAGGCGTTCCTTCGCTCGTAGCAGGGGCCGGCATTGGCGCTGGCTCGGCAGCGGGCTTTGTTCCCTCGCCAGCCGATGGCATCGGTTCGGGATCATCCTCGTCATCTTCCCCTGGAGCGCTCTTTGGGGGGACGTAATCTGGATCGCCGGGAACGGGTTCTTCTTGCAGCGCGGCAACTTGCGTTTCCTTGATCTGCCCGGTCAGCTTCTGCCAACTGGTTCGCTGGTCGTTATTTAGCAGGTCGTTCATCTGCCGCTGATAGACGATCCGCGTTATGCGGGCTTCAGCTTCGGGAACCCCCGCGAGCTTGCCATCCATTTCGGCAGAAAGAGCTTCTAACTTCGTTTGCTGTTCTGCGGTCAGCCCCACTTGGGCGGCAACGGTCGGTCGCAGCAACGCCGAAACCCCTTGCCGGACCAACTGAATCTGTTCGAGCTTCTGCAACTGAACCGGAGTCAGCAGCGCCAAACCTTGTTTTTCGGAATCGGCCACGAACGGACGAAGTCGCTCGCGCCGCTCGGCCGGAGGAAGTTTGCGCAGTTCCAGGGCCAGGCCGGTAACATCTTCCACGCGCTGGTCGATGACGTCGGTCAGCTTCTGTTGCTGTTCGGCCGAGAGCCCCAACTCTTTTGCGACATCCGCTTCCGCAGCAATCGCCAGAATGCCCACGAATTCAGCGTCGGCAGCGAAGCCTGGTTGGACCAGCAGCAAAAGGGCCGAAAAGCCCCCTGCCAGCCAGCAGCGGATCGACTTTGGGAAGGACATCATGAATATTTTCCGTCCGCGAGATAAATGCCTGGTTTCGGCGCCGTGGTGATTGTTCTATCGGCCTGCCGGGTATAATTCAGTTTAGTTGAGTTCGGAATCCGCAGCGAATGCCACCCAACATGCTAGCGCACCATTTCAATCAACACCGCTGGGGGCTGTGGGTCTTGCTGGCCGGGGTCGTTTTCCAGCCACTTTTTGCCGCGGAACCCCGCACCATCAGCATCGATCCCCAGGCGATGGGGCTGGATTTGCCGGCTGGAGCGATAAGGCCGGGGGCGAAGACCGATCTGGTCACCACCAACGACGCCGAAAATCGCCCGGTTGTAGGACGAGTTCATGCCTGGATCGGCCGATCGGCTGTGATCTTGCTCCCCGATGGGGAACTGGTGACGAGGAAGGCCGGCGAATTCGATCCCACCGAGCGCCCCTTTAAGCCGGTAACCTGCGAAACGCTCGCGAAAGAACTGACCAGTGGCGAATTCAAGGGCTTTCGTTCACGCGTGACGAAGCATTTTGTCTTCATCTACAACACCAGTGAAGAATTCGCGAAGGCCACGAGCACCATTCTGGAGACGATGCTCCCCGGCGTGACCCAATACGCCACTGCGCAGAAGATCGATGTTCACGATCCGGAAATGCCTCTCGTCGTCGTCATGTTCGCAACCGATGAGGAGTTCCAAAAGTACCGCCGCATGCCGGAAGGGGTCGTGGCCTATTATCACACCCTTTCCAATCGGGTTTTCATGTACGAACGGGGGAAGCTCTTTGAGCAACGCCCCGATCTGGCCATCGGCGAATCGATTTCAACGATCGCTCACGAAGGCGCTCATCAGATCCTGCACAACATCGGTGTTCAACAGCGACTCTCCCTTTGGCCGATGTGGCTCAGCGAGGGCTTGGCAGAATTTTACGCCCCCACGTCGGTTGGCTCCCGGCTGCGGTGGAAAGGGGCTGGGCAGGTGAACGACCTGCGGATGTTCGAATTGGAACAGTATGTCAAAAGCAACTCCGCCAAAAAGCCCGACGGCCGAATGATCGAACACACCGTGTTGGCTGGTCGTTTGACTTCCACCGGTTATGCCACCTCATGGGCGTTGACTCATTACCTGGCTCGCAATCGCCGCGCGGAATTCAACGCCTTTGTTAAATCGTGCAGTCAGATCGGCCCGCTCCAGGCCTGGGGCGAATTGGTCCCGCCGGGCATCGTGCAAGAAAACTGGACCAACTTCAATGCCGTTTTTGCCGACCCGCCCGCCGACATGGAACTGAAACTTCTCGGCCATCTGGGGAAGCAACCCTACACCGATCCCTTCAAGGACTATCCACACTTCGTCGCCACGCTGGTTGCCGGGGATGCCCGCCGCCCGGTTCAACGGATCGGCACTTTTCATTCACCAGCCCTGGCCCAAAAGTGGCTCACAGAAACGACCGATGGCTTGCCGGCCGAGATTCGTGGCTCCGCCAAATCACAGGTCAAGATGTTTCCCAACCGCGCCCAGGCAGAAGCATGGGCAGCGCAAGCAGGAAGGTAGCGGCTCGTGCTTGAGCTTCACGTGATCGAACGTCAAATTCGAACGGAAGGAGACTGAGAATGAACGTGTCGCTCAGAACCGGGGTTGCATTGCTTGCCGCGGTGTTGCTCGTAGGCTGCGTGGTCATCGAAAAGAAGAGTCTCGTCGTGATCGTGCCACCCAATTCCAAAGAGGCGTATGTTTACTATACCTTTGAAGGAATCAGCGTACTCGACAGTGGAAAGTCAACGCTCGATCGCGCGAAGACAGACGTCGACAGCCTGAAAAAGGGTCAACTAAACTTTTTCGTACCTGTTGCTCCTCCGCTCAAAAAATATTGTCGTTTTGAGAACCTCCGCTACTTCTCGGACCCCGATCGGCCACGCTCGCTGTGCGCAGATCGTCGTATGACAATTCTCGATCGCGATAAATTCGCTGCCGAGTTAAACAAGAATCTCAATGAGTTCTTAGCGCAACAGTGGATGCAACTCGATGCACAGGGGATTCGTGATGAGATCGTGAGTATGCAGGTCAAGAGTCGGCAACCAGAGGCTCTTCAATCAGCGAAAGAATTCGGAATGGGACCATTTTTCAAGGCTATTTCGGGTACGGTCGAGCTTGCCAGCCTGCTGGATCTGGAGTCCGTGAAGAAGCTGCAAGAAGCTACCAAAAATGAATTTGGCTGGCTGCGATTTGAAGAAGAATCGGTTCGACTGGTGTTGCCTGCGACCCCAGAGTGCGCTCAGCGGATCGTCGACGATCCCCAATCCCAGGTTTGGTTGAAGGAGATGCGAACCTTCGTCGAACCGATTGAACTGCAAAAATGCGACGAAGGCCTGGCAATTGTCATCGGTAAACAAGGAAGTGCTATCCAGCTGGTCTTTTCCGATGATCGCGCGCATCGTGCTACCGATGAAAAAGAGTTAGCCAGGCATGCAGGATCGCCGCCACCCGTTCGCCTTCCCGATGGCACGCAGGCAAACGCTCAAAAACTGATCGAGCAGTTCATCGCCGAAAAGATCAAGTGAACAAGCAGTAAACTTGAAGCGTTGCCAACAGCACTTCTCTTGGACCGCGTTTCCGCCACTACTTGGCTAAACTCGCGCACACCAATTCCTTATCGCTGCGGGCAAAAACGCATTGGTTCGCAAAACCGGGATGCGACCAGCAAACGCCGCCGCGCTGTCGCAACTGCTCAGTTGTCGGATCGAGCAAATGGCTCCGGCTAATTTCTTCATAACCCTTCGGCGAAAGGCGGGCGATGATCAAATCGCCGCGCTCGTTGAAGAGAAAAAAGCGGTCGGCGTTCTTCACGAAGTGAATCGTGCTCCACCGAGCCGGCGGAGTGGCCGTGAGATTTTCCCAGAGCCGTTCGCCTGTTTTCGCATCGAGGCAACGTAGCTGTCCGTAACTATCCACGCCATAGACATACTCGCTATCAAAAACGGGCGTGCTGATGATCGATTGCAGCGCTTCTGTTTCCTGAGCGCTTTCGCTCTTGCCAACCATCTGCCAGATTTTTTCTACTGCCGGCGATTGCTGATCCAGCTTGAGCATCAGCGAGCCGTCATAGAACGAAGTGAAAAACAAGCGGTCCTCATGCAACACCGGCGAAGCAACGCCGATCGGCATATTCTTGGGGCGCCATTCATAACGCCACAGAACCTGTCCCGATTGCGCTTCGATTCCAGCCACGCTGTCGCCGGTCCAACACACCACGACCTCTTTGCCGGCTTGCTTCACCAAAATCGGTGACGAATACTGTCCGCGATCTTTTAACGCGTGCCACTTTTCTGCGCCGGTCTTCCGATCCAGCGCCACCACGCAAGCATCTTTGCCGCTGATGTGCAGCACGACCAAATCACCCACGATCAGCGGTGCCGCGGAAATTCCCCAGATCGGCATGTCGATGGTGTAGGCTTCGTTCAAATCCCGCTTCCACAAAATGGTTCCATCTTCCGCATTGAAGACATGCAACCAGCCGGTCGAGCCAAGGGCAAAAGCCTGGCCGTCGTCGATGGTGACCGCCGCCCGCGGCCCGGCTGGATAACCGATCCGGCCGTAAGAGCAAGCATACTCATGCTTCCACAGCGGCTTGCCCGTCTCGGCATCGAAGCAGAGGACTCGTTCCACTTCGGCCGGCTTGGTGAGGCGATCGGTCAGATAAACCTTTCCCTTGGCGATCGTGGGACCACTGTAGCCCGCCCCCACTTCGACCGTCCATTTGCGTTCTAGTTTCTCGGCCGGAAACTTTTCGACCAGCCCTGTTTCTTCCCACACTCCATCCCGATTGGGCCCCCGCCATTGAGGCCAATCGGCGGCCAGTAAAAACAGTGGGAGGAGTGCCAGCAAACAACGGCAGCAACGCATGATCGGCCCTTTGGTGCGAACAAAAACTTCCGTGACAGAGGCTCGTATTATAGGGGGGCGGGGAAGAAGGAAAGCGTCGTTAATCCTGCACCTCGTGCGTGCCTGAAGCCGGCCTCCAGCTTCGGTGCCGGCTTGGATCGGTCACAAACTGCGACGTCCGTTGCCTGCCATCCTCTTCCCCTTCCGTGCGTAATTCACATAAAAATCCCGCTCGGCATCGGCTTGCGTTTGAACGTAGCTGCGCAGTTGAACCGCGTTGTTGGTCCGTTCCGCAAAATCGGCATCGGCTTGAGCCAGCGAGAAATCGCTGGCGGCCTGAGCCACCGTCGCGGCCCAGGTAATGTAGGCCGGGTTCACCGCGGCTTGGTACGCGGTGTCGGCGGTGTTCTTGGCCTCAGCCAAGGCGGGGAAGTCGAGCGAAGTACTACTGCCCGACAACGACGTTACATCAAGTTCTCCTGATGAGGCAAGCGGTAACTGGAAGGGGGGATTTGGAAACCGGTTTACACACCTTTTGAATTGCGTAAGTCTTAAGAAATTCCCGACTTAGTTGCGAAAGTTCCGAACTGGCTGTTAATTGCTCCTGTGGGGGGTAAAGTACGGGTTTGAACAGGGGTGCTAGCAACTTGGAAACGGGTACGATCGACGACGTTTAGCGAGGCCAGACTCGCCTGATCCCGCCTCCCGGCGCGGTGCACTTATTGCGCCATTTATCGCCAGTGATTGATGATTTATCAAGTAGCGCTTGCGATATTTGTGCGATTTGGCACAGAAGAAAACTCCCCCAACTTTCTCGCGCCCTAAAGAAAGCTCCGTCCTCTCTCGTCACGCACGGGAGCCTTAAGCAATTTCAGACCCATCTCGGCCTCGTGCGTGGCCAACGCAACTTAGACCATTAGAATTGACCATGCGAATTGGAGGCAACGTGGCGGACCAATGCTTCTTGTTGCCCCAGGTTGTTGACTGCGTCAACCAACCTGGGCCACCCCGCGATTCCAAATGACCTTGGCTATCACTTTATTAAGTGGTTCAACGCACAATAAGCAGGAATGATGTGATGAGACTTGAATTCGATACAGACCCTTCGGGAAATCAGATACTCTCGGGACATGTTTTTGAGAACACTCGTTTTCACGATTTGGATGTCAAGCCTGGAGTTGGAAAGAAGACAAGGCTTGAGCATTGCAAATTCCTGAACTGCTCAACCTCACCTGGTACATGCGTCATTGCAGGAGACGTTGCTCTCAACGATGTTGTCATTTCCAACCTTGATTGCGGCGATGCGATTCGGATCAGTTCAGAGACAGAATTTAATGAGGTTGTAATTGCAGGCGACTCTCCCAAATCATTGATAGTCCAGCCCAGGAATGAGAGCGGGTTTATGATGCGTCCCTTGGCCGGGGAAACATTTCAACTCGACATCTCCAATTTTCATGGCGAAGTCGTAATTGTTGGAATGCATACCAAAGCGATTCGGAAAGATACGAGTCGCCATGTCGGTGTATTGGCGAAGTGGAAAAACGATGTGGACTGGAACGCACTGAGGATCGACCCATTTAGTTACTGGAGAATCTACATCAAAAAGCTGATGTTGTTTAGTGCGGACGAAGGGGTGTTTAGCCTGCCGAGCAAGAAAGATAAGAATTATGGACAAACAATGCGTGAGATGGAATTGTTGGAGAATCTAGGATTGCAGTTTGAATGAGTTGCCTGGTCGTCTTCCTCCCAACAAAGAAGCCGGGTAGGTCATGTGCGGCGGGTGGCCTCTTTTGTAGGTCACGGGACCCCGTCCCTGACAGAATCCGGCTTCCCTCTTGCGAAACCGTTTGCGGTCCGCAGGGTGGCCCAGGTTGGTTGACGTAGTCAACAACCTGGGTCAACAGGAAGCATCGGTCCGCCACGTTGCCTGCAATTCGCGGGGTGGCCCAGGTTGGTTGACGCAGTCAACAACCTGGGTCAACAAGAAGCATCGGTCCGCCACGTTGCCTTCAATTCGCGTGGTCATTTCTGATGGTCTGAGTCGCGTAGGCCACGTATCAAGCCGAGATGGGTCTAACACTGCTCAAGGCTCCCGTGAATCACAAGCGGGAACGGAACGTTCCTGAGAACGCGGAAAAGTTGCATGAGGCTTCATTTATGCCTCATCGCAAAAATATCACAAGCGCTACTTGATAAATCATCAATCACTTGCAATACATGGCGCAATAAGTGCATCACGCCGGGAAACGGCATCGGACGAGTCTGGCATCAACAATCGGCGTCCGTCGCACTGGTTTCCAAGTCACTTGCACCCGGTTCCAATCCCTACTTTACCCCCCACAGGAGTCGTTAACAGCCAGTTTGGAACTTTCGTAACTAAGTTGTTAATTGTTCAATACTTGTGTAATTCAAAAGACGTGTAAACCGGTTTCCAAAACCCCCCTTCCAGTTACCGATCAGATTATAAGGAGCACTTGATGGATTCATCGTCGTCTGGCAGTTCTGCTGGGCGCAATCTTCCTCTTTTTATTGATCCTGTGAAAGAAACCCGGTTGGCCCACCCCGCCACAACGGGCCCGATTCGTGTTATTAGTGATTCCTTCCTGGTCCCGATCCCATTTTCCCTCCCATGCTCAACATCGCCGCTTATAAGTTCGCCCCGCTCAGCGACCTGAAACCGCTGCGCGAACGCTTGCTTGCCCAATGCAAAGCGTGGCAACTCAAGGGGACGATCCTGCTCAGCACCGAGGGGATCAATCTGTTCGTGGCCGGCGAGCGGGAATCGATCGAAGCACTCCTCGGTGAACTGCGCGCGATCCCAGGCTTGGCCGAACTGCCCGTCAAGATCAGCGAAAGTGAGGAACAGCCGTTCAACCGCATGTTGGTGCGGATCAAGAAGGAGATCATCGCGTTTGGCGTTCCGGGGATCGATCCGGCCCAGCGCACGTCTCCCAAGCTTGCCCCGCGGGAACTGAAGCAGTGGCTCGATGAAGGTCGCCCCGTGACTCTGCTCGACACACGCAACAACTACGAAGTGAAGCTGGGGACCTTTCGCAACGCGGTCGTTGCCAACATCGATCATTTTCGGGACTTCCCTGCCGCGGTCGCCCGACTGCCCGCAGAACTGAAACAGCAGCCGATCGTGATGTTCTGCACCGGGGGGATTCGCTGCGAGAAGGCCGGGCCTTTCATGGAGCGCGAAGGCTTTCAGCAGATCTTTCAGCTCGAAGGGGGCATACTCAAATACTTTGAGGACTGCGGCGGCGACCATTATGACGGCGAATGTTTTGTCTTTGATCAGCGGGTGGGGCTCGATCCGAGCCTGAGCGAAACGGCCAGCGATCAGTGCTTCGGGTGCTTAACGCCGTTGACAACGGAAGATCAACAAGACGAACGTTTCGTGGCCGGCAAGTCGTGTCCGTATTGTTATGTCGCGAGTGACGAAGTTCGGGCTCGCACCTTGGCTGAGCATCAGGCTGAACTGGAACGGGTGACTTCTCCGCTGCCAGGAAGTGAGCCTTACGTTAATCGTCGGCCGCTCGATGTGGCGGCGCGGTTTGATCAGATGACGTTACTCGATTTTCTGTGCGGCATTCTTCCTCATGTGCCGCGCGAAGAATGGCTGGCCACGTGTGATGCCGGTCGCATGATCGATCCCTTTGGAAAAGCGGCACCGGCCGACCGAACCGTCCGAGCCGGTGAACGGTATTGGCATGTGTTGCCCGGCACGCGTGAGCCTGAAGTTGCGACCGATGTTCGCTTGCTGTACGAAGACAACGCGATTTTGGTGATGCACAAGCCTGCTCCGCTGCCGCTCCATCCCAGTGGAAGATTCAATCGCAACACGCTGCAATATTTCCTGCACCTTGTTTATCGCCCGGCCCGTCCTCGACCCGCGCATCGACTCGATGCGAACACCAGCGGCCTCGTTGTTTTTGCCCGCACGCGGCACTTCGCGGGACTGGTGCAATCGCAGTTCGCTCGCGGCGAAGTGGAGAAGTTTTATCTCGCCCGCGTGCAAGGCCATCCTGTTGTGGACGAGTTCGTTTGCGACTTGCCGATCAGCAACGTGGCCGGCGATGTTGGTTCGCGCACGGTGGATGAAGAAGAAGGACTAGAAGCGCGGACCGAGTTTCGCGTTTTGAATCGTTTTGCCGATGGCACTTCGCTGTTGGAAGTTCGGCCTCTCACTGGCCGGACGAATCAGATTCGAGTCCATCTGTGGCAGCTTGATTTGCCAATCTGCGGCGAGCAAACGTATTTGCCCGGTCGGCAGCTTGGCACTACGCAAACGCATGCGGTTGGGGATCCGCCGCTATGTCTGCAAGCTCAACGGTTGGCGTTTGTGCATCCGCTGACGAAAGAGCGGATGGTGTTCGAGACGACGCAACCCCCGTGGGCCAGCGCGGAATAGCAGCCTTGGTGCCGTGCAACGAAGTGCAGGGCTTTTAAAACTTAAAGATGGCTGGCGGGGAGCGTTTTCGCCGTTGCGACCTGGATCAACGTTTCATCCCTGAATCGTGCGTGCAGCGAATCCCAGTCAATCACCAATCGCCCGCCGGTGGAACTGTGCCGCTTGGCCCAACTGGTGATGAGTTCCAGACAAGCATGATCAATGTAAGAGAGTCGCGTGAAATCGACGTGCAGTTCCACGCTCGCGGGAATTTGCTCCAGGTAGGAAGCCAGGATCGGCAGGCGAATGAATGTGGCCGCGCCTTCGAGTTCCAGCACCGCCTTCTGACTGCTGCTATGGATCGTGAGCTTGGGTTCGAAATGCGAAAAGCGATGGAGCAACTTGAGAGCACTGAGGGCCAGTCCCGCCAGAACGCCGAGCAGCAAATCCTCGGCAACGATAATTGACATCGTTGCCACGAAGATCAAGGCTTCTCCTTTGTCCATTTTCCATAGCTCAACCACCGTCTTGAACTTGATGAGTTTGAAGCCGGTGTAGACCAAGATCGCACCCAGCGCTGCCTTGGGAATGTAGGCCAACAGAAAAGGGAACAAGGCCACGAACACTAAGAGCCAGACACCGTGCAAAATACAAGACAAGCGACTGGTCGCACCGGCTTGAACATTCGCAGAACTACGGACGATCACCCCCGTCATCGGCAGCGCACCGAGAAAGCCGCAGAGAAAGTTCCCAACGCCATGCGCACAAAGTTCGCGATCGTACTTCGTTCGCGGACCATGGTGCATTTGATCGACAGCAGTAGCGCTGAGGAGCGTCTCGGCACTTGCCACGACTGCAATCATCCCACCTGTCACCCACACCCCCAAGTTCAGGAGCAGTTGCAGCGAGGTGAGAGTGGGGAGTGAAACATCGCTGAAGATATTTGCCGACACTTCCAACTTGCGAATGTTCCAACCCGTCGCCAGGACAATGGCCACGGCCGCGAGCACCGCGATTAAGGCTGCCGGAATAAGCTTCATTTTCGCAGGAGCATAGGCTTGCCACAAAACGATAATGGAGACGGTGAGAATGCCGATCGCAGCAGCTTGAAAATGGGGACTCGAAAAACCCTCGGTGGAACTTTCCCAAACGGCCTGCGGAACGTTTGCCAGGTACTGCAATCCGCCATGTGCTTTGTGTCCCCGCCAGACGGCGTCATGATCACACATCACATTGAACTGGCTGACCAGGATCAGAATGCCAATCCCTGCTAACATGCCTTCAATCACAGCCGGCGATATGGCGCGAAACCATTGACCGAGCCGCAACATACCTGCCGCGAACTGGAGCGAACCGGCAATCATCACACTCACACCGAGTGCCAGCAGAGCGAAGGTGAGCGAAGCGTTTTCCGCCTGTTGCGCTGTCATTCCGGAGACATCGCTGGTGGCGAGATAGGCCTCCTGCTGCTTCACCAATGCATCGGCCAGAATGACAAACAGCCCGGCAGCCGGACCAGAAACTTGCAGCGGACATCCACCGAACAACCCAACCACAATACCACCGATAATGCCGGTGATTAGTGCGCGACCCGGGCTCACCCCCACAGCAACGGCGATTCCGATGCACAACGGCAAGGCCACGAGAAAAGCAACGATCGACGCGAGCAGATCTCGTTTGAGATCAAATTCCAATTTGTCGACCAGGGCGGGCGAAGTACTTTTCATGAAATCAGGTTCAGACCGTTCGGACATGGTTATCGCAACTCGCACGTGTGACGCTTCGTCATGCATGCCAATGGCAGTCCAGCGTACAGCAGGCTGATTGCGATTGAATTCACATCCTCAGGAATTAAGCGAGGGCAATTCCGGTTGCGTCGGATCAGCACCCTTCTATCGACACTGTTTGGTGCTAAGTCTCTTGGAGCGTGCAACGTCGATCCAAGCGTTGATCGACCTTTCAAAACAAATCGATCGGGCCGTAACCTCGCCAAGCAGTCGTGACCCAAGACCTACGTTACCTCAATTAAAGAACACGGGCTGAAAATTACAAGTCGCGCCTAATTACTTCTCCGTAAAGTTCGCCTAACGGTTCATTAATAAACGAGCGGTTGTGCGAGCGGTGAAAGCGCAGGACAAGGAACTACTTGCGCCAGGCAAAGAAATCGAGTTCTTCTAATCGCTCGCGGAGCTTGGTCTCCTGCTCGGCCGTCAGGCAACTGTTCGGCAGGCGCGGTCGGCCGACGTCGACACCCAGCATTCCCATCACCGCTTTAGCCGCTCCCATGTACCCAAATTCCGCCAATAGGTCGATCACTTGCACGGACCGATATTGCTCCAATCGAGCGGTGGCCAGGTCTCCGCCCGCGAAAGCGGTCAACAGCCGGTGATAGATGGGTGCGGCAAAGTTGTAGCTGCTTCCCACGGCACCCGTCGCACCCAGCGACAAAGCAGCCAATAAATACTCATCGATCCCCCACAGGATATCGAACCTCCCTTGCTCTCTCTGCAAACACTTCTGAAAGGCCATGAGGTCCGGATTGGAAAACTTAATGCCTGCCAAGGAAGGGACTCTTTTCCCGGTCACCGCCAGAAACTCAGGCATGGAAAAACTGACGGCTGTCATCACCGGTATGTCGTAGAAGTAGAACGGCACTTCCGGAGCAGCACCAGCGATGTGAACACAACAATCAATCAGGGTGTCCAAGGTCTTGGGCTTGAAGTAGCTGGGAGCTAGCGCGGAAATCGCTTTAGCGCCGACTGCCTGCGCGTTCGCTGCTAACAAACGAGCATCGGCCAGACAGTTCGCACCCACGTGAACCACGAGCGCGAGATCGGTGCCACGTACCACTTCACTCCAACGGCCTGCCAGCGCACATCGCTCCGCAGCCGTCAAAGAGTGGCTTTCCCCAGTGCTTCCGCCGATGAAGACGGTCTGCACTCCGTCGCGAGACAAGTGCTCAGCCTGCTTTTCGATCGCAGTGAGATTCAGCTCTCCGTGCGCATCAAACGGAGTATGAGTTGCCGCCACAAGGCCTGTCAGTTTGGATTTCATTTCAATTCTTCTTGGAGTGCAAGTTCTGTGCGAGGTCGAATCAGCAAAACGAGGATGACGGACAGAATGGAAAGACTGGCAAAACCACCAAAGATGATGTGCAACGGAACTTGGCGATCGCGCATCACGCCAAAGCTCCAGTCGGCCAAACCGCCGCAACTAATGCTGACAAAATTCATGATGCCGTAGCCGGTTGCACGCAATCGTGGCCCGACAAGTTGCGAGAGGATCGGCATGTTGTTGCAGTCAAAAAAGCCCCAGCCAATGCCAAACAGAATCAGATACACCACCACCAGCGATAGCGATCCGGCAATTCCCACGCCAAAGATGGCCGGGACGATCAGGGCCATCCCGATCGCACTGACATAAATTCGCCCGCGTTCGTTGGTGCGCATCCAGCGATCCGCCAGCCAACCTCCCACGGCCACCCCCACAATCGCTGCGACTTGCCAGTAGAGCGTGGCCGCTACTCCTGCCTGTCCTTGGCCGATGTCGAATTGTTTCTTCAGGATGGAAGGCATCCAATCGCGGACCACCCAGCCCGCCATCGCGGGCAGGGTGAAGTAGACCACCAGCAGCAAAAACGAAGGTTGAGAAAGCAGCTCCCGGCAGGCTCGCCAAGGGCTGATGCTCGGAGCGGTTGCCTGGCCAACAGGCTTGGCTGCATCGCGGAGGAGCAGGAGCAAGGGAAGCGCGTAGAGCATGCCAAAAACGCCGCAGGCGGTGAACGTCACGCGCCAGCCGAGATTTGGATTGGCGGCCGCGTAGCCCCCAAATCCGCCGAGAATTACCCCGCAGTAAATCGCGATCTGATGCATCCCCACGGCGCGCGAACGGGTGGTGCCGACGTGATAGTCGGCAATCAAAGCCAAGGCTGTCGGAATATAGAACGCTTCGCTGATTCCCATTAGCGATCGGGTCCACAACAACTCTTCGTAAGTGGTGACCTGCCCGGTCCACCACGTAATTGCCGACCAGACGAACAGACTGGAACAGATTGTCAGCCGCCGGCTAAATCGATCGGCCAGATAACCGCCGATGAGACTGAACACCGCATACACCCATTTGAACTGTCCGAGCATGAAGCCCCACAACTCTTCAGGATTTTTTGCCTGTCCCAAGCTGGGGATCGACTCCATCACCGAAGACTGCATCGAGGCGAGCATCTGCCGGTCGAGATAATTTAGCAGGGCGACAGGCATCAACAGCAAAACGACCAGCCAGGCAGTTCGGTCGACAGGTGCGGCAGGATTTTGCATGAGCCAGGGCTATTCTTTCTTGTCAGGGATGAACGCCCAGACTTCGGGCGAACGAACTCCGGGGCGTTGTTCGCCGCTGGGGAGAATCCAGGCCTGATTCCAAATCACGCAGGGGGTAGTGACGCGCGGCGCAGGCAACTTGCCGGCTTCGGTCCAGCGATCAGTCTCCACTTCATACCGCAGCATCTTATCGCCGAAGCCCTGATGTTGGGCAGGTGTCACATCGAGTTGCGAGCCGTCATCCCCTCCCAGAATATAAAAACCACGCGCATCGGCCGGTGCAGGCGAAGGGGGGGCGACCACCGGAAACGGAAGCTCTTCAATCTTTTGCCAGCCTTGCCGAGATGCAAAAGAATAACCATTGGTCAGATACCTTCGCTTGACCTTCCCTTCTTTATCCTGACTTAGTTCTGCACCGCCGACGACCCACAATTTGCCCTGGCAACCGGCCGCGACGGCGAGAATTCGTCCTGCTCCCGGACAAGCCTCGATTTCTTGCCAGGCAGGTTGCTTTGCGGAGAGGTCAAGTTGCCAGACGTTCTTTAAGGCAGTCGAAGAATCTGGATGCTCTTGGCCTCCACAAATGTAGAGCGTTGCTCCGACTAAGGCTCCGGTGGCATTCGCCAGCGTCTTTGGCAGCGAAGGAAGCTGCGTGATGAGGAGTTCGCCATCTCGCCATTCCAGTTGGAAGACTTCGGCATAGTGGCGTTTCGCATCGCTCCCGCCAACACAGATCACACGGTTACTGTGCGTGACGCTCACGCCATAGCCGAGCGGCCTGGGCAGTCGTCCTGCTTGTTGCCATTTTCCTGTGAGTGCCTCCAGCACGAAGACCTGGTCGTACCAGACCTTGGCACCTCCTTCGCTCGGCTTTTTGTCGGGGAAGTTCGCTCCCCCAGCGACGACCAGTGCTCCGTTGCTTACTCCGCCAAACATTCCGGCAAAGCCTTCTTGGTCCGGCAACGAGGGAAGCTGTTTCCACTCTGCGGATACGATCGTAGAGCATCCCAAAATCAGCAGGAAAAACAGGCCGGATTTCATGGGATGGATACCGAGCGTGGTGGCGAATCTTCAAGCAGTTTCCAACAGTACCACAGCATGCGTGGTAAGTGAAAAGGCCCTTTCCACATATTCCCTTTCAGGCGTGTCGAGAGGCGACCATCCCGATGCAGGTAGCCGAACCACTCGCCATGTTCAGGATCGGGAAAGTGTTGAAAGCTCCAGGTGTGAACCTGCTCGTGCCAGCGCGCGTACTTGGCATCGCCGGTGATAGTCCAGGCCAGCAGCGTGGCGATGATCGCTTCGCAATGCGGCCACCAGAACTTCATGTCGTGCCAGTACTCTTGAACGGGGAGTCCCCGAAGGTCGCGAAAGTAAAAGATGCCGCCATACTCTTCGTCCCAGCCTCGTTTCCACATCCAGTCGAGGATAGTCAGGCCGACGCTGATCAGGCGTTGATCGCCGCGCAGTTTGCCTTCGTGCAGGATGAACCAGGCACATTCCAGCGCGTGCCCTGGGTTCAGTTGGCGCCCCTCGAAGTGATCGAGGATTTCGCCGTTAGGGCCGACTGTTTCTAAGAGCGCCTCGTGATCCGCTTTTAGAAAATAGCGTTCGATTTGTGCAATCGACCAGTCGATCCACTCGCTGCAGGTTTGTCCGCGGACGGTAATGTCCCCTAAATTCGCTCGCAACTCCTGAGCGGAGGCGATCCCGATCATCAGGGGGCCGATGCCGATCATCGGACGCGTGTGTGAGTCCGTTTTCGGCGGGATGAAACCAGGTTCGAAGGAATAACGGAGATAGGTATCGAAGTACGCAGCGGCCTCATCCGCGGCGCGAGAATCTCCCGTTGCCCGCGCGTAGGCGGCATGAGCGATGGCGGCGAAGGATTCGCTATAAACGTAGCGCCGCATCCGTAGCGGTTGACCTTCACGCGTGACCGTGAAATACAATTTGCCGCGACTATCCTTGCCGTGACGACGCAGAAACTCGATGCCACTCCGGGCAGCAGCGAGCCATTCATCGTTCGGCTCGACGGTGTTGTAGAGTGTGGCGAACATCCACGCTCCACGACCTTGAAACCAGATCGACTTATCGGTGTCGAGCACCGAACCATCCCGGTCGAGCGAGGTTAGGAAACCTCCCTGCTCTTGATCGAGACCATGCTTCAACCAAAACGGGAGAACGTCGGCAAACAGCGCATTTTTATAGACTAGTTTACAGCGATCGTCGGTCATGCCGCCGATTGTAGGGGACGCATGCTTCACTGGACACCATCTTCAGCAAGCATCCCTCGAATCGTGACCAACGATGGTCGCCATCAAAACTCGGGCATACTGCCAAGGACTTGAATTGTTTGAAGTTATGCACCGGCGGCTGGAGCAACTTGCACCACTGTTCTACCTAACATTTGCCCGCGCAAGATCTTGGTGACAACCTCCCGCACATTCGCCAGCGGCACCACGGTGGTTAATTCCGATAGGTCTTTCACACGCCACGTGCTGGCCAAGAGGTTCCAGATCGCGAGACGCTTTTCGTACGGACAACCAGCCGATGCGATCCCGGCCAAGGTGATGCCGCGGAGCAGGAACGGATGGACGGTCATTTGCAGTTCCGTTCCCGCGACAAGGCCACATGCCGCGACGCAGCCGTAAGGCTTGGTTTCGCGCAGCACGGTCGTTAACGTGCTGCCGCCGACCGTATCCACGCCCGCTCCCCAGCGCGCAGAAAGCAGGGGCTTGGTAGAGCTCGATTCCAGATCATTGCGATCGATGACTCGTTTCGCTCCCCAGGCCACCAACCGACCTGCTTCGTCGAGCTTGCCGGTGGAGGCGACCACGCTGTAGCCCAACTGCGATAACAATTTCACCGCGATGGAACCGACCCCGCCACTGGCGCCGGTGACAATCACTTCCCCAGCTTCGGGCCCAAGCTCGCAACGCTGAAGTGCGAGCACGCATTGAGCGGCCGTGAAGCCCGCTGTCCCCAGTGCCATGGCTTCCAGCGTACTCATGCCGGTGGGAAGTGGAACAACCCAATCGGCCGGAACCCGAATCCGCTCGGACCAGCCTCCCCATTGCCCGCTGCCGAGTTCGTAGCCGGTAACCAACACCGGCATGCCGGGCTGATAACGCGAATCGCTGGAAGTCCGCACGGTTCCGGCCGCATCGATGCCCGGTACGTGCGGCAATTTGCGAACCACACCAGGATGAGCTTGCGCGGCCAAGGCGTCTTTGTAGTTGACCGATGAGTAAGCGACATCGATGGTCACTTCACCAGCGGGAAGTTGATCTTCGGACAAATCGGCGAGGCCGGCGCGGTGCAGGCCGTTCTCGCCGGGCTGCACGACGAAAGCGCGAAAAGTGTGAGACATGGCTCGGCTCGCGATGAAACAGGCACAGAGTGGGACATGGAATTATAGCGCGATTCCAGTCCAGTAAAGCCTGCGGGAAGCCGGGCTTTTGGTGAGCGAGTTGTTCGACGTCGCTTACTTCACCGCTTTGCCATCCAAATGATAAATGGCCAGATGCTTTCCATCGGGCCCCAGAAAATCGGCGATTTTGAAGACCCCTTCGACGGCGATCGGTTTGACCGTGAACACCGTCGATTCACCGGCGATCATTTCCACCACAATGCAATCGAACAGGGCCGCACCTGGTCCGAAGCAGCATTCCATGTTGTCCCGTACCAGAATGAATTGCGTGATCCCCTTCTGCTGAAAGCTGGGGAGCATGTAGCCCCGAATGCGCACATTTTTGCCGTGGAGCTTTTCAATCTCTGGAGTAAGAAGTGAGCGTTCGAAGGGATCTCCCTTCTTCATCTCAAATGCCAGATCGTCAAATGTGATCTCGACCGGTTTGTCTTCAGCAACGACGACTGTCAGCGGGATCAGGCAACACCACAGGGCCGCCAACATCCCACGCAGGATGTGTCGAAAACTCGGGGCCGAGGTGCGGTGCATCATTGAACGTAGGTCGCATCGAGTTTGTAGATCACATCGGTCAATGCTTCGCCGTTCTTTGCCGTTTTAACACTTCGTGGCGGTGCCAGTTCGAACTTGCCCGCCAGCTTGCGAAGCGAAGTGCTATACCGAACCCCCTCAGCTGTTTCGAGAGTCACCTCGATCATGTCGGTTGGATCGGGCTGTCCGCCGAAGCAACAGGTTCCCATGTCGGGGACCAGAATGAAGTGCTTCACGCGTCCCATCCCTTGCACCCCAGGATGGATATAACCCTTCACAAAAATATTCTTGCCCTGCGATTCGATGGCGCGCTCAGGTAACTCGATTGGACGTGCCTTGGGATTCGCGGGACGCAAGTCATAGAAAGAAACGCGCTCGAATCCTTCCGGGACTTCCGTTAGGTAGACAAACGTATGCAGTCCCAGACCGGCCGTCAGACCGATCGCCGAAAGAACCAGGCCGGTGCGTGCGATTCCCAGGCCGGTGTACTCCAGCGGATGACGCTTGATGCTCCGCATGCCAGTGAAGCCTGCAAAGATGCCAAGCAGGCACAAGACTAGCATCGCGGGAAAAAGCAAACCTAGCGTGGTGCCGAGCACTGCCAGGACGAGCGCGACCACTGCCGACCGGCTGACCGCGCGATATGGTTGCCAATCAGCAGGTGCGGATGATTCCAGCGGTGCCGCCGTGCTCTGCGATTCGATAATCTGTTGTTCTTCCAGGACAGTCATAATTCACCCCAACGATCTTTAACCTCACACTGCTGGTTCGACCTAGCGTCCAGCAAAGCACAAAATTCGCCACTGCGTAAAGAGGACGGCACCAGCGATTAGGCCGGGAATCCCCAGCAGATAAGTCCAACGGACTGGCTCGTGAGGCCGGCTAACCGCGGCGGCCGCACGTTCGACTCCCTGATTCAATGAGGTGAGTCGAGCCGCTTCGATTTCGGTACTAGTATCTGCGGTGGCCGTCTCGGGTTGTGCGGCAGCGAGTGTTTCGTTCGCAGCAACTGGTTCCGTCGCAGCCACGCGGCGAACGACATTCTGTTCTGCTTGGTCGTCCTTGGCAGGTGGTTCGGCCTGCGAAGATTTAGCGGGGGCTGGTGTACCTCCGCCAAACGGGAAGAAGGTATTCGCCCGCTTCATCGACATCGGATCGATCTTCTCGCATTCTTCGAGGAGTGGCTTTACAAGTTCTTTGTCCGGGCAAGCGCGCAGGTAGTTAATGACTGGCACGCGGACCCAGCTCGATTTCTCGTCAGCATTGCGATAGAGATTCATTAGCGGCTCGATTGAATCCCAATCTTCTAGCCGGGCCAGGTCGGGAATGACCAGGTCGGCCAGTTCGGGTCGATCGAGCATACAGCGGAGGGCTTCGACAATTCTTTGCTTCGAGACATCCTCTGTTTCGGTCGCATGAAAACGGAGTGCCATGATGGTGGCATAAGTCTCGGCATAGTCCGCCTGTTTGTTCTTCAGGAATTGATCCTCGATCAGTTTCACCCCATCATCACTGCGGAGCGTCAAATAGCAGGCGACCAGTGCATCGAGCCCGGCCCGCACTTTCTTATCAGCACTGGTCAGCATACCTTCCAGGAACGGGATATCCTTTTCGGTGCCGCACACACCGAGCAACGTCAAATACAACCGACGCCGGCTGGCGGGAACATTTTCTAGATCTTTGATCCACTTGATCAGTTGATCGTGGTGCATCTTGGGCTTCAGTTGTTTGACCACATCGTAGGGGGTCTTGGCAAACTCATCGTACGCGTCGCGCGAGAGAAGGTTGTCTTCGTCTTCCAAGTAGTTCTGGAAAAACTCCAGCCGCTCGACCCCTTCCTTCGGGAGCTTCTGCAGCTTGTGGAAGTATTCGACGGCGCGATCGCTAACCAGGAGCGGGGTGGACCACAACAGCTTGGCAGGGTCGACGGCCATCACGATGAATTTGCTGCCGATGGGGGCATCGCCAAAGTAGAGCGTTTCGAACTTGCTCCCTTCTTTAACCAGTTGATCCCCTTTGAGCACTTCCAAGACGCGGAACGTAGTGCGACTGACTTCGTCCCCCGGCTGAGATTGATCGTCTTCCATGGGACGCATGGCGAGTTCCGCAATCACGACGGCATCCATGGATGTCATCTCTTCGCTCACGGTCTGCCCGACCGTGCTGCAGAAAGGACAACACAGCACTTCATTGGCTGAGACACTGAGGCTCATCGAGCCCAACATCGCAACCCAGAAAGTAAAAATTAGTCGGCGGTGAATATTTGGTGCCATGACGCTAACTCGGAAAGGGCGCAGAAACGCACGCCCTGCGGCAGGGACCGCAAGTAACACATGAGCTTCCGCTTCTAATCCAACGTTCCTAATTCTACACCGGCACTATCCGCGGGGGAAAGAACAGCGGGCGTATTGCTGGCAGTGCAGTGCCTGAATTCGCGCGCAAGCAGATAGAATACGGACCAAACAACCGGCTGGTTCGGCATAATCGGCGCGGCTGGAGTATTTTGGCGGACGAACGCAAATTCATTCCCTAAAGATTGGAATCATGGACCTTTCCCAAAAAATCGCGCTCATCACCGGTGGAACCCATGGCATCGGAGCGGCGACGGCGTTGGAACTAGCCCGCCGCGGCTGCGACATTGCCGTTTGCGCCCGCAATCTAGAGCAGCCGGCTGAGGATTTGAAACAGCAGATCGAGCAATTGGGGAAGAGGTGTTTGCTCCTCCGGGGCGATCTTTCCCAAGGAGAGGATTGCGGCCGGGTCGTGCGCGAGACAATTGAGCACTTTGGCAATCTGCACGTGTTGATTCACAACGCCGGTGGACCAGCGTTCGGCCGGATCGAAGACCTGACTGCCGAACAATGGGAGGCTGCGCTCAGCTTGCATGTAAGCGCCAATTTCCACTTGTGCAAAGCGGCTCTGCCAACGATGCGAAAGAACAAAGAGGGAGCGATCATTACTGTTTCTTCTTCGGCCGGTCTTCGTGGGGTGCCGGGAGCCATTGTTTACGCGACGGCGAAAGGAGCTCTTCCACAGTTCACTCGCTCGCTGGCCCGCGATGTGGCAGACGACAACATCCGCGTGAACTGCATCGCGCCGGGTGTGATTCGCACTCGCTTTCACGATTCGATGACGGAAGAGCGAAAGCAGCTCAATTTGCAACACCGCATTCCACTCCATCGGGAAGGTACTCCCGAACAAGTCGCAGAAGCAATTTTGTTGCTCGTCGAGAACGACTACATCACCGGCGAAACCTTGGTGATCGATGGCGGACTGACCAGTCGGATTGCGTAAGGGGATAGTTCAGCAGTCGTCGTCCGGGCCAATTTCGGGGTTCCAATCTTTAAGCATCACATTCCCTGGCTTAGCATCGAAGTACCAGATTCCACAGCGGTGCATTGCAGCGAGCGTCGCCCGCACCTCGCTAACTTCGTCTCCCCACCAAAACCGCATTCGCTGATGCCATTCCTCCATCACATGCTAAGGGAAAAGTGGATCGTGCAAGTATGCTTTGCCGAAGTCTAAAATGTAGGGAGGAAAGACGGCTGTCATTTCGATAACAGACCACTTGTCGCTGTAATCGATCAGTTCGGGAACGTTAAAATTTCGAACTTTTCGTCCCATGCCGGCATGCCGAAGTCGGAGGTAGCAGGCGAGTTCATGCGTATAATTGGCGGCATGGCCGAACGACTTGATCACGGTTCGATTATTCTTTGCAAACCAAACGCTACCATCGTCTCCGCTGTCGAATGGAAACGGAGATGCCATTGATAATTTACGCGAATTTGCGTACAAAAAAGCCCTCCGTTGAATATCGAGCTTTCGTATGGCTGACACTCAAATACCCTCGTTAAACATCGCTTGCAGGCTCATGGTCGGAACTCTGGCATTGCATGTTGGTCAGATTTGCCGCGATGTGCTTATCCTCGATAGCGACGTAGACCTTCCTCCCTGTCCAGCTAAGCTGATTGTTCAGGTCGACGGCAAATGTAAGGTTTACGGCATCTTCCTGCCGCATGGCGTCAGTAAGGGTGTTGAAGCGACACCTTTCTATTGACCTGTTTTTCGGTGGCGGGTTACTGTTGCGGTGTCTCCTTTCCTATTTCGTTTAGCTTTGTGCAGTCCCAGGTTCGTCATACATTGATCGCCACTGCACCCGGCTACGCATTCTCTTTCAATTCGGGTTCGCATCTGAATTGCCTTCGTCATACGATTTCACGACCACTATTCTACTGCGAGTGACGAAAGCTAAGTTTCTAGGGGACTCCTCCTCCTTGAATGTCTATAGACCGCAATGGGCTGCCTTCTAGAACGCGACAATCACAAGACTGGCATCGCAATGGAATAAATCATTTTTGAATACATGATTGGCTTTGACCGCAATGACTGGCGGAACCTTGGCAATTGCGAACCGCGCCCAGAGAGGATCCCGTGCTCACCTCCGACATGCTCGGTGACGTTGGAGATAGATGACCCCAAGATATCAGCGACGGACTACTTGGCGGCGCTTCAGGGGTACAAATGGTTGCGAGACAACCGAATTAGCACGATTTTTAGTCTGGGTTTTGCGAAAAAAATTCGCTGCGCAGTACTCGGGCCGGTGATCGCAAAATCGGAGCGGAAATTAAAAATGCCGACAAGTTTCCTCGTCATGCAGCGAACACAACTTATTGGAGAACTTTAAAACCTGCCGGAACACCTAGCTTTCGGGGAGTGGCAAAGAACCAACATGTTTTAGTCTTCCTCTCCACGAGCCAATCATGATCATCACCACAGGGAACGACATCGCTGGCCACGAAATCGTTGGCTATTTGGGAATCGTCCGCGGCATCGTCGTTCGCGCACCGAGCATCGGCCAAGGTTTCGCAGGTGGTTTGCAGTCGATCTTTGGGGGCAATATCGACGCCTTCACCGAGGTCTGCGATCAGGCGCGGCGGGAAGCGTACGAAAGAATGGTCGCCCACGCGCAACAGCTCGGTGCGGATGCCGTAATCGGCATGCGTTACGACGCTACCGAGTTTGCCCAGCATTCGACCGAAGTGCTTGCTTATGGAACGGCGGTCAAGCTGCGTGGTCGAAAGATGGCCGCTATGGAAGCAGACGTCGTTTATGTCGACGAGCCAAAAACGTTGTAAAACGCACCATTCGAAACGATTTGGGTAAATGGCCCACCGTTTGCACCTTATGCGACTGGCTTTGAATCTCACCGGTCCAAGGACGCTCACGATGCATTACCTCGCCCTGGCTTCCGACTACGACGGCACGCTTGCACATGACGGTCATGTGAAGAAGCGAACCTTGGAAGTACTACGCCACTTCAAAGAATCGGGACGTAAATTCATGCTCGTCACTGGGCGTGAGTTGCCGGATTTGAAAAAGGTCTTTCCGGAATACGTCGTTTGCGATGTGATCGTGGCTGAAAACGGGGCGTTACTCTATTGGCCGACGGATGATCGCGAAGTGGTTTTGGGGGAACCGCCCCCCGAGAGCTTCATCTTGGAGATGCATCGCCGCGCGGTGCAGCCCTATTCGCAGGGGCGCGTCATTTTTGCCACCTGGCGACCGCATGAAACGGCCGTCCTCGAAACGATTCAGCAACTGGGCCTGGGCTATCAGATCATCTTCAACAAGGGGGCGGTGATGGTCCTCCCCAGCACAATCAATAAGGCGACAGGCTTAAGCGCGGCCCTCAAAGAACTCGAACTGGCGCCCACGCAGGTCGTCGGCGTAGGAGACGCAGAAAACGATCACGCCTTTCTGGAAATGTGTGGCGTTGCGGCCGCCGTTTCGAACGGGCTTCCCGCGCTTAAAGATCGTTGCGATCTGGTGACCTCCGCCGATCATGGAGCGGGCGTGGTCGAATTGATGGAACGAATCCTGGGAGACGACCTGCAGAGCCTTGGTCCCCGCACCTCGCGGAAGGCGACCTCGCAGCGGACCATTCATTCAGGAGCGAAAAATAATGAGTAACGACAAACCAAACATGGATGTGCTGGTCGTTGATATTGGAGGTTCATCTGTCAAGCTGTGGCACACTAATCATGAGGAGCACCTTCGATTTGACTCTGGTAAGACCTTGACTCCCGACCAGATGGTCAAGCAGGCGAAAGAGTTGGCAGCGGGCTGGAACTACGAATGTATCGCGCTGGGAATTCCTACACGCGTGAGCAGCGGCAAGCCCGTCGAAGATCCCCATAATCTTGGGCCAGGTTGGGTCGGCTATAACTTTGCCTCGGCGTTTGGCGTCCCAGTGCGAGTCTTAAACGATGCGGCCCTACAAGCATTGGGAAGTTACGATGGTGGCCGAATGGTGTTTATTGGCTTGGGAACAGGGGTTGGCTCGGCGCTGGTGGCCGATCACTTATTGCTCAGCATCGACATGGGCCGGCTCTTGCTCGGGGATGAGCGAGCTTGCGAAGTCCTCAGCGATCAGGCCTATTTTGAGATGGGGGAAAAGCGTTGGCGCAAACATGTGCAGAAGTTCATCCCGATGGTTCGCTCTGCGTTAATGGCGGATTATGTCGTCCTCGGCGGCGGCAACGTGAAGGAACTGGAAGAACTCCCCGATGCCACTCGCCGCGGACATAATCGCGCGGTCGTCGAAGGTGGTCGGCGTTTGTGGGAAGAGCTACCCGACCCAGCCGATAAGGAAAATCATTGCGGATGGGTCATCTTGTAAGCACCTGCCACCCAGCGCACTCATCATGAGGCCAGCGGCAGCTTTCGAAACTTCAGCTGGCTCAGCGTAGCCACATTTGCCAGTTGGTGTGACTCCAGGCGAGATTGCACGGTAATCAGGTCGGCCGGACGAACTGTCCGGCCGTCTCGTGGAATCGACAAGACCAGCAGTGCATTGCTCGGCGTGTGTTGTAGCGCCAGGGAGTTTCCCACTTTCGCCACCATTGCGAAGCCGGTGCGCTGGAGGAATTGGAGCAGTCCATCGAACGTGAGTTCGTCGGTAAAGGCGTTTTTCATCGCAGACTCGCTAAATTTTGAGGCCTGCTGACGCGCGCAGATGAGATGGCAGTCGCGTCGAACAAACCGTACCGCGCCGGAGAATGGCGAAGTATCTGTTGAACGGAACGGAGAATAGCGAACGGCCGCAATGCCGTGTAGAGGACTTTATCGACGCTGAACGAATGGAACTCAACGCAAAATTTTCCGTCAATAAGTCCCGTGAACTTCCGCCGCTAGCACTCTAAGACAATACGGTGATTCGAAGCTAATCCAGGTGCCAAAAACAACCGGCGGTTCGCTCCGGGAAAAGCGAACCGCCGGGAAGTTTAGTTGCCTGCAGAAAACCTGCAGACGGTGTTTGAAACGATTCGCTCGCAGAACTTCGGAAGCTACTCCGACTTCTCGCTCGTTTTGGTCATTACATTCGGCATGGTTTCGAGCACTTTATCAATCAGGTGGTATTCGGCTGCTTCCTCGGCCGACATGAAACGATCGCGGTCGGTATCTTTTTCGATCTTGTCGACGGCGTGGCCAGTGTGCTTGAGCAGGATTTCGTTCATTCGCTTCTTGATCCGCTGAAACTCTTTCGCATGGATCATGATTTCTTCGGCCGTCCCTTGCATGCCGGCCAGAGGCTGGTGGATCATGATTCGCGCGTTGGGAAGCGCGAATCGCTTGCCGGGAGCACCGGCCGCTAAGAGCACTGCGCCCATCGAAGCAGCCTGCCCGATGCAATAGGTGGCAACATCGCAAGTGACGAACTGCATGGTGTCGTAAATCGCCATGCCAGCGCTGATGCTGCCGCCGGGCGAATTGACATACAGATGAATGTCAGCCTTGGGATCGTCGGATTGCAGGAACAACATTTGCGCGACGATGGCGTTGGCCATTTCGTCGTTCACTTGAGTTCCCAGAAAAATAATGCGGTCCTTCAGGAGCCGGCTATAGATATCGTAAACCCGCTCTTCGCGGCCACTCTTTTCAACAACGTAAGGGATCATGGGCATGGTAGTTTGTGTTGGGTGTGAGGTGTGATCTGTAAGAAAGTAAGCGGTGCGACGGTTGTGAAAGTGTGATGTGGGTTGTGCGACGCGCCAATTTCCGTCGTCGCTTGCTCATCACTCCACACTTCACCCCTTAGTCTTTGTTGGGGTCCATGTCGGGTGAGTTGGCCTTCGTCAACACTTGATCGACGATTCCATAAGCCTTTGATTCTTCAGCGCTCAAGAAGAAGTCGCGATCGGTATCTTTCGCGATTCGTTCGATCGGTTGGCCAGTGCTGGTTGATAGAATCTGGTTCAACACATCCCGCGCGCGGAGAATTTCCTTCGCTTGAATTTCGATGTCGCTGATTTGTCCGCCGACACCACCGTACGGTTGATGCATCATCACGCGGGCATTCGGCAATGCGTAGCGCTTCCCCTTCGTTCCGCCCGCCAGCAACACGGCCGCACCGCTGGCTGCCTGTCCGACGCAGTAGGTCGCGACGGGACAACTGAGAATCTGCATCGTGTCATAGATGGCAAGGGTGGCAACCACATCGCCGCCAGGGCTGTTGAGATAGAAGTGAATGTCCTTACGGCGATTTTCGCTCTGCAAGTACAGGAGTTTCATTACGATCTCATTGGCGTTGCCGGTGTGAATCTCTCCTTGCAGAAAGATGATCCGGTTTTCCAGGAGCAAGTCACCCAAGGTGAGTTGCCGCTGCCGCTGATAACTCTGATACGAGGAGGAATTCCAAATCTCAGGGGGCAAAGAGTGCATGCCAGGTGTTTTCCTGCGAGAGTGATTTGGCCGCAGCGCTCCGTGCGCCGACCAGCCAACAAAGCTAAACGTGACGAGGGGCCTTTAAGCCGGCCCCGCGGGCTTCCGTGCGACCTGAGTCGCAGCATCCGTTAGGACAATCCGTTCGTGGCTTTCCGAGCTTCCGTAGAAGTCCGAGTAAGCAAGGTAAGAAACAACAACCATTTCGTTGTTGCTATTATCGCACGGTCTGGCTATTCGCCAATGGCAGTTTGGGGGGCAGAGCCAAGAGTTGCGCTGTGAATCTCGAGGGCCAGAGCGCAGTCTCAATAAGACAGCGCTTGGTTTCCTGATCATCGTCAGACTACGGTCCGATCTTCGGCGTTCCTTGGGCGGTCGCCTTTTCCTTGGTCGGACGGAGTGGTTCTTCGCCGGGGCTGTTCTTGGCCTCGGGAATTTCCCCGGATGCCTTTTCAGCAATCGCATGGGAAACGGCGGTCGTGTCGTAGGTCGGTGCTTCGTAAGGCGAATCGGTGAAGTCCGCGTGCATGCAAATCAGGTCGATGACCTTGCGTTCGACAATCTGATTCCGCAGGGAATCCATCATTCCGCGCTTCTCGAGCCGAGCCCGAACGCGACGTGGCGATTCATCGCTCTGCGCGGCAAGCATATCCACTTCCCGCTGATAATCGCTCGGTTCGGCCTCGATCTTCTCGCTTTCGGCGATCTTTTCCAGGATGAAGTGTTCCTTCAACGCCCGCTCAGTCGACTGCATCGCGTTGCTGCGGATGGTGTTGGCGTGGGCCTGGATGGCTTCGTCGGCAAAACCGGCGGAGCGGAGTTCCAGAACATGGCGTTCCAGTTCCCGCTTGGCTTGCCGGCGGAGCATCGCTTGCGGCAACTGCCAGTTGGCGGCGACCGTCAACATGGTGGTAATCTGCTGGCGAATACGCTGTTGCTGACGGTAATTGAGCTGCTTTTCCAGCTCTTCACGCACCGCAAGCTTCAATTCGGATTCGTCTTCGAATCCGCCGATTCGGTCCAGGAATGCCTTGGTCAATTCTGGGGTTTCACGCTTTTGCACGGCCGTGATGTTGAACTCCACATCGACATCTTTGCCGCGCAGGTCTTCGTTGTCGGCTCCCTTGGAAATCGACAGTTTGCCGCTGACCGTTTCGCCGGCCTTTTTACCGGTTACCAGCTTGTCGAAACCTTCCAGACGAGCGTCGGCGAAGCTCAATACCGGCCGCACCCGCAGAACTTCTTCAGGGTAGGTTCCCAGAACTTCACCATCAAGGCTAACAGTCATATCCGCCACGATGATCGATTCCGCCTGGGCAGGCTCATCGACCGTCACCGTTTGACTGTAGCGGTCCAGGAGGCGGACCAAGTGATCGGAAACTTCTGCATCGGTAAAGGTATGCGCCGGGCGTTCGAGTTTTAGCCCCTTCCATTCCGGAACATCGAATTCTGGTCGAACTTCGATGTTGAATTCAAAGGTCAGGGGGCCGTCGCTGGGAATCGAGACCGATTCCAGATCGAAATCTGGCTCGCTGATGGCGGTGAATTTTTCGCTGCTGCTGATCTGGGTCATGCTGTCCATCAACAGCTTCCCTTTGACCTGCTCGTCAACGTGGTCCTTGAATCGCGATTCGACCAGTTTCCGCGGAGCCTTTCCCACGCGAAATCCGGGGACTTCGGCCTTGGGAATGAGGTCCGCGTACATTTCGTCGTAGTAGCGGTTGATCTCTTCCCGAGGGACAGTCACGATCACGTGCCGCTCGCAGGCGGACGTTTCCTTGATGTCTACCTGCAAGTTGAGCTGCGTGACAGATTCTTCGGCACCTGTGGCTTCAGGGTCGGAATCAAGAACATTTTGATCGGCGTTCGTGGACATAGCGGGCTCAAACTACAGAGATAGAAGATGGGGGGAGTGGTGCAGTCTGGCACCAACTGAGGGACGCCAATTACGCTTCCGTAGCGCGAAGAATCAGCTTCTGAGAGATCAGCTCATGCCGCATTAGCGTCCTAACAATTCAGAGCGGGCGAAGGGACTCGAACCCTCGACAACAACCTTGGCAAGGTTGCACTCTACCAACTGAGTTACACCCGCAAAAACGACCATCCAGACCCCGTCGGGGAACGAATAGCCCTCAGCCACCACTAGTATATGCCGGTTCACGGGGCATGCAAGGGCGCAAATCGGAGGGGAATCAACCAGCCCGGTAAATCCGGCCAAGTCAGTCTATTCGACAATCCCCCCAGCTTATCAAGCGAGTCCTGGCTGCCAGCGTTCCCGCCAGCTTTTTCCTCTTGTTCCCGCCGCTCGACCGCACTAAATTCCCCACCTACTTGGAGCGAAAGCTCTCCCCTACTTTTGTGGGAAAGGATTCCCATGCATGCGACCCTTCGTGAATTAGCTGAACTGGTGGGTGGTCGAATTGTCGGCCAAGAAGATCTCCAGATCACCGGAACGGCGACCTTGGCCTGCGCCCGGCCAGGACAAATCACCCTTTGCGACCATGAACGGTACGCTGCGCCGCTCAGTCGTTCGCAGGCGTCCGCGGCAGTCGTCGGCCCTGATTTTCAACCGGGCGGCTGGAACCTGATCGTTGTTGAGAAGGTTCATGTCGCCTTCGCGAAAATCGTCACCCACTTTCGACCTGAAAAAATCCGTCCGCGGCGAGGCATTCATCCTTCCGCCAATATTGCTCCGTCGGCAAAGCTCGGCACGAATGTAGAAATTCAGGCTGGGGTAACCATTGGGGAAGATGTCGTCATCGGCGACGGAACCACGATCCATCCCGGCGTCTGCATTGGCCCCGATTGTCGAATCGGTCGCAACTGCACCCTGTTCTCAAATGTGGTCCTGTACGACAGCACCATCGTGCATGATCGGGTCATCCTGCATAGCGGCGCGGTTGTGGGGGCGTACGGCTTCGGCTATTCCACCAGCGGCGGCAGGCATCAGCTTTCGGCACAACTCGGCTACGTCGAGCTGGAATGCGATGTCGAAATTGGCGCTTGCAGCACGGTCGATCGCGGGACTTATGGTCCCACGCTGATCGGCGAAGGAACCAAGATCGATAACCAGGTTCAGATCGCCCATAACTGTCGCATCGGTCGTCACAACTTGATTTGTTCGCAGGTGGGCATTGCGGGAAGCACTTCGACCGGCGATTACGTGGTTCTCGCGGGGCAAGTCGGCATTCGCGATCACGTACACATTGGCGACAAAGCAATCCTGGGGGCTAAGTCGGGAGTTATGTGCGATATCCCGGCCGGCAGCGCTCAGGTTGGAATTCCTGCCACGCCGCAGCGAGACCAAATGATGATTCAGGCCGCCATCGGCAGATTGCCGGAGATGCGGAAGCAGTTCAAGGACCTTGTCGCTCGCGTGGCTGAGTTGGAACAAGCAATCCCCGTGGCATTGAAAGTGGAACACGGGCCGGAGAGTAAGAACGAAGCGGCATAAAATATGGGCGATTCCAGTGCAAACCGTGTTGGCCTCCTCGCCGGTTGGGGCCGTTATCCGATCGTGGTGGCCGAGGCCTTGCGTGCTCAGGGGCGCGAAGTCTACTGCATTGGTCTGGCCGGGCATGCCGATCCGCTGCTGCAAGAAATCTGCCACCACTATCAGCCTGCCCGCGTGGCTCGGATTGGTCAGCACATCAACTACTTTCGCCGCCACAAGGTTCATCTGGCGACGATGGCTGGCAAGTTGTTCAAACACAAGATCCTGTTCGGTCGCTTCGGGTGGGTTGGATTGCTCCCTGACATTCGCACGATCCGGGCCTGTGTGCCGATGTTCTTCACCCGCCGTGTCGACCGTACCGACAACAACCTCCTCACGACCATGATCGACGAATACGCCAAAGACGGCATCAGCTTTTGCCCCGCCACCGACTTCGCCCCCGAACTCTTGGTTCAGCCGGGGCAGATTTCGCGGCGGAAGCTCTCGGCAGCCGAATGGGACGATGTCCGTTTTGCCTGGCGATTGGCGAAAGAACTGGGCCGGCTCGACGTCGGTCAAAGCGTGGCCGTGAAAGGGCGCGCGGCACTGGCACTGGAAGCCGTCGAAGGGACCGACGAATGCATCCGCCGGGCGGGCTCGCTGTGCAAGCAAGGGGGCTTTACCGTGGTGAAAGTCGCCAAGCCGGATCAGGATATGAGGTTCGATGTCCCCACGATTGGTGTGGGAACAATGGAAGTCTTGCATCAGGCCGGCGCTCGCGTTTTGGCCATCGAAGCTGGCAAGACGATCGTTATTGATCAACCTGAAGTCGCGAAACTGGCCGACAAATACGGCCTTTCTTTGGTAGCCGTCGATGCTGCCGCCCTGGAACAACGCCGGGCTGCGTGAGGGTGGAATTCGATGTCCGCCCCGCAGCCAGCATCGCAAATGCCCGCCAGCCGCTGATTTTGCCCCTCCCGAATCCTCGCCCCCTGGGATAGGATTGGTGGGTGTGCGAAACCTGGCTTGCCGCGCTGGATGTTCAAGCAGCACTGCTGCCGCTGCGGAAAAGTTTGTCGCCTGGATGCGGGGTTTCTTTTGTACCGGCCGGTTAGCTCGGCCCCTTTTTGGTCTGAATCATGGAATCCCTCCCCGTTTTGCCCCAGGCTGCTCCGCGGCCCATTTTAAATCGCTCCCCGGGAGAACCTCGCGGGCGGTACGCCTTCGTCTCCCTCGGCTGCCCCAAGAACCTGGTCGACAGCGAACGGATGCTCGGGCTGTTGCAGCTCGAGGGCTATCAGCTCGTCCCCGATCCCGACGGCGCTGACTTTGTCGTGGTGAATACCTGCGGCTTTATTGAACGGGCCCGCGAAGAGTCGTTCGGCGCGATTGACGAGATGCTAACGCTGAAGAAGGAAGGGCGGCTGCGTGGCGTAATCGTTTCCGGCTGCTTGGCCGAACGTCAAAAAGAACAACTGCTGGAAGATCGCCCCGGCATCGATGCGCTGGTCGGCGTCTTCGGCCGAGAAGAAGTCACCCGCGTTGCCGATCGTCTGATTGGTCGTCAGGAAGAGCAACGCTCGGTCTTTAAGCCAGCCCCGATTCGTGCTCTGTCTGATCGCCAACGTCTGCGGATCACTCCCAAACATTTTGCGTACTTGAAGATCAGCGAAGGGTGTGATCGGCTCTGCACGTTCTGCGCGATTCCCAAGATGCGCGGCAAGCACGCGAGCAAGCCTATCGAAGAGATCATCAAGGAAGCACAGGAACTGGCTGCCGACGGGGTGCGCGAATTGATCATCGTCGCGCAAGACACCACGTACTACGGCATCGACATGTACGGCGAGCCTCGGCTGGCGCAACTCCTTCGCGAGCTCGATAAGGTCGAAGGGATCGACTGGATCCGCCTGATGTACTTCTATCCGATGTACATCACCGACGAATTGATCGATACCCTCGCCTACAGCCGCCGCATCATTCCCTACATCGACATCCCGCTGCAGCACATCAACGATACGATGCTTCGCCGGATGTCCCGCCGTGTGAACCGGGCCGATACCGAAAAGCTGCTGGAGTCGTTGCGGCAACGCATTCCAAACCTCACGCTACGAACCACCTTCATCACCGGCTTTCCGGGTGAGACCGACGAGCAGTTCGAAGAGATGGTGGAGTTCGCCCAGAAGCTGCACTTTGAGCGAATGGGGGTCTTTACCTACTCTCTCGAACCGGGCACGCCGGCCGTGCAGTTGGATGAACACCTGCCGGACGCCGTCAAGGAAGCCCGTCGCGAGCGATTGATGGAAGTTCAACAAGAGGTCGCTTTCCGCTGGGCGAACGCGCAGGTCGGCAAAACTCTAGATATCATTCTCGATCAGGCAGTCCCTGAGGAGAAGAACGTTTGGATCGGTCGCTCCCAGGCCGACGCCCCCGATGTGGATGCGGCAGTCTTCGTCACCGGCGGCAAAAAAAAGCTGCAGGAAGGGGATATCGTCCCCGTCGAGATCGTGGCCACGCGTGACTACGACCTGATCGGAGTCGCGGCCGGCAATCCCCGCCCCCGTCGCAAGCCGGTGAAGCAGGACGACGCTTGCAGCGTGCCGCAGTAATCCGGCTGAGTTCTCGAACCAAAGCCATCGGCGTGGTGGTTTGGTATTTTTGCAACAAAAGCACGTTTTTGCGCGCTTTGTTTGTGTTCTTGTTGTCCAGTTCGCAGGCTCTGTTCTGTAGACCTGGGCCGCAATTGTTGCTTCAGAATTACTCAGCAAATGATTGCGAGTTGTACATCCTTGCCGCGTAAATGTCAATAGTTGTTGCACAATACAGAGCAACCCAGCGCAGCCGTCGCAACTAGTGCGACCATCTCAACGGATGCTGTGAAGCCGGCAAGTGGCCAGATAGACGGGGTGATTCTGCCTGCGATGGGCAGTCTCTCCACTGCTAGCATGAAACTCTTCTAGAATTAATGCACCCTTCATCAGGAGCATACAAGTTAAGACGAAGCTACGGGTGAGTTAAACATCTCGACTCGCGGAGAACACCTTATGTCCTATCGCCAGGGAAGGCCACGGAGGGTTCGAAGTCTGTTTGTCAGCGATGTCCATTTGGGCAGCCGGTTTGCTCATGCGGAGGCATTTCTGCGGTTCTTGGAATCCCAAGAACCCGAATCCTTGTACATCGTCGGGGATTTTATCGACGGCTGGCGGCTTCGCCAGCGTTGGCATTGGCAGCCCATCTACAACCGAATTCTGCATCGGCTGTGGGAGTTGGGGGAAGCGGGGACGCTGATTCGCTATGCTCCCGGCAATCACGATAATTTTCTGCGACACTTCCTCCTCGATTTCGGCTTTCTCGAAATTCAGGATGAGTTCATTCATCAGGCCGTCGATGGCCGGCGCTTCGTCGTGCTGCACGGCGATCAATTCGATAACGTCGAGTTATGTGCACAGTGGCTGTCCGTAGTGGGAGCTTGGGGTTACGACAGCCTGATGTGGTTCAACGGGCAGGTCAATGCTTGTCGCAAATGGTTGGGCTTGGCCCCCTGGCAGTTCAGCAGCACCGTCAAGAAGAGTGTGAAGACGGTGGTGAACTTTGTCAGCAACTTTGAAGCGCGTTTGGCCGAGCACGCGCGCTCCACCGGTTGTCATGGGGTGATTTGCGGGCATGTCCATATGCCTCTTTGTGTGAATCGCGAGGGAATTGCTTACTTCAATACCGGCGACTGGGTCGAGAACTGCACCGCGCTGGCCGAATACACCGACGGCAGTTGGGAGTTAATGCATCTCCCCCTGACGGACGACGAAGTCTGTCAAGTCGAACGGCAGCCTCTTTCCGATCCGGCACCAGCAGCCCCGGCCGAACCTTCCCAAGATGTTGCGGTCGAAAACGAACAACCTTCCGCAGCCCTTCTCGTTTGAGGAGTCACTCGTGGCCAAGATCTTTTACAGCATGGCCGGTGAGGGGCGGGGACATGCCGCCCGCGTGCGGTGTGTTGTCGAGCAGTTGCGGCACGAACATCAGTTTGTGTTGTTCGCACCAGAGCAGGCGTACGAATTTCTCGCGCCGCGCTATCCGGCAGGCTTTGCGAATGTCGAAGTCCGCCGCATGCCCTGCCTTCGTTTTCACTATACGAACGGGCGGATGGATTTTACCAAGACGGCCTGGCGTGCTGCGGGCTACTTGTGGCAATTAAACAGCCTGGTGAGAAACTTGCGGCGGGCCATTCGGGCGGAGGAGCCGGACTTAATTCTCTCCGACTTCGAGCCCGCTTTGCCGCGCGCGGCAGCGTGGACGGGGGTTCCTTTTGTCAGTTTGAACCACCAGCATTTTCTGGTGGCTTGCGATCTTTCATCTCTCCCGCGGCATTTGCGGCAGTGGGCGCTGCTGATGAAGCTGGCGGTGAAAGCTCATCATTCAAATCAGGTCCGCACGATTGTGTCGTCGTTCTTTCAGGCACCGCTTCGCTGGAAGTACCGTCACGTGTTGCAGATCGGCCCGCTGATTCGCCCCGAGCTGAAAGCGTTGCAGCCGACGACGGGGGATTTCATTTTGTCTTACCTGCGTCCCAATACGCCGCCGCGCTTGCTGGAAGCACTGGCGGCCTGTGAGCGTGAAGTTCGTGTTTACGGTCTCGGGGAGCGCAAGCGCGAAGGGAATCTGCGCTTCCTCCCCGTGAGTGAACAAACGTTTGGCCGCGATCTGGCGGAATGTGCGGCACTGATCGGGGCGGCCGGGAATCAATCGCTGGGAGAAGCCCTGTTCCTGGGGAAGCCGATCTTAGCCTTGCCCGAGGCCGACCATCACGAGCAGATGATCAACTCGCACTTCCTGCGACAGATGAAGGCCGGCCAGTTTGTGGAGATTGAACGAGTCGAGTCGGCCGATTTGCGGAGCTTTCTCGGCGAATTGGATTCATTCGCGGCGAATGCCCAGCCTTTACGCGGCACACTAGATGGCACCGGGGCCGCCGTGCGCGCGATTGAGGAGCAATTGGCGCGTAAGCCCGCCGCGCTCGTGCTGTCCTAGATTCGCTCGTTCCAATGAATTTGGGCGTACTTTTCGGCGACGAGATTTGCCACCAGTTCTTCAGGCCAGGCCTCTCGACTTTCAGTGCACTGCCAGCCGTTCAGCAAGGCACTAAGCAAGGCCTCCCGACCCACCGGTAGATTCGCCACAAACTCTGCATGCGGCCTTCGTTCCCGATACTCGGGCTGGCGCGGCGGCGTGCCAAGCACGCGCGGCACAAGATCAAGCGGAAGATCGTACAACAGCGTGCCGTGATACAACAGATGCGTCCGCTTGCAACGCAAACTGTTGCCGGAGAACTTTTTGCCGCCACGAACCAGATCGCTGGTGCCCGCGATTTCCACGTCGGGGAGCAGGGGACGCAAACCGGCAAGCAAGCGGCCCAAGACGAACTTATGAGCCTGATCCATTAGTTGCAGTTGCGGATAGGTGGCGTAGCTGAGGATCACCGCGTACATCAAGCAGCCCGGCCCGGCCACGATCGACGCTCCGCCGCTCGCCCGTCGGAGGACCTCGATTCCTTCCGCGCGGCAGACCTCCAGATTCACTTCTTCCGCGATTTTTGACGAGCGACCGATGACGACAAGCGGCTGGGGGGATTCCCACAGCCGCAGTGTTCCTTCCACATCGCCGGTTGCCTCCGCTTCATCCAGCACGGCTTCATCCAGCGCGATGTTTTCGGCAGCAGTCGGCAAAGTCAATTCGAGCAAACGCATGCCAGAAATTGTAGCGTGACCGGCCCCACTTCACCGCGGCCCTTAAACGAACTCGTCGAGGAGTTCCTCCGCCGCTGCAAGAATGGCCGGGCTAGTCTTTGCCGGCGCAGCCAACAGCGTGCTGCGCGGATCGACGCTGCCTGCGGTGGCAGGATTGGCTGTGGATTCCTGAACGGAAGTGGTGCGAAGGTTCGTTCCCGCGACGGCAAAAGACAAAGCAGGCAGGGCAGCATTAGCGGCAGTTGCGGTTTGGCTCCCGGTGATCCGCACGACCTTGTTCACCCGCGCGCTGATTGCTCCATCGCCGTCGGTCATGCGGATCGCAATGGTGCGGTTCACGCTGGAAGGATTCGGCACCGTGCTCCGGAAATGAACACTACGGAGCAGGCCCCGCGTGATGGCCGACGTCGCGCGGGCGTTGAGCGAGATCAAGAGATCGTTCCCCCCCTTCCCGCCGCTGAAGCTGGCCAGCAATTTCCCCTGGTAGCTGATCCGATTCCCGGCGATGGTGAAGTTCGCGGACGGCCGGAAGAACAATTGATCGTTCAAGCCGCGTCCCGCCACGATCGTAAAGCGAATCCGCCCGGCCTGGAAATTGGCCGAATCGGGATCGGCAACGTTTACTGTGGAACTCAACCGCACGCCCGACGAACCTGCAGCGTAGGTCACCGCACTGCCGATATTCAAAATCTGCGGAGGTTTGGACGTGTAGTGAATCCGCCGCACTTCGCCGTTGACGCCGGCACCGTCCCGCACGAGATAATACAGATCGCCGTTGGGTGCGGTGAACATATCGACGGGCTGCGAACTGGTCGGCGCCAGTCTGGCAAACGAGCGGGCAACATCGGTTTTTGGATCGTACCGCCAGATGAAGTTACCGGTGAGATCGGCGAAGTAATAGTCGTCCGCGAAGGCCGGGGGAAAGTTCGGATTGGCGGCATCGTAAAATGTTCCCCCCGTGATCGCTCGTCCCTGCGGCGTGCCCGTATTGTGCTGGTAGGCAAAGATCGGATCGACGAAGTTGGGATTGCCGTTATCGGGCCCCTCCGCGCTGGGCCAACCGTAATTCGCTCCCGCGATGCCACGGTTGATCTCTTCCCAAGATCCCGCGCCGACATCATTGATAAACAGAGCCCCCGTCTTTTGATGGACGGCAAATTTGAAGGGATTGCGCAGGCCGAGCGCCCAAATTTCTTCGCGTGCGCCGGGCGTTCCCACGAATGGGTTGTCGGCAGGAATTAAGTTATTCGGATCGGGATTGATCCGCAACATTTTGCCGAAGGGGTTGGAGAGCGTTTGCGAATTCGAAGCATTGGCATTTTCCCCCACGGCCACATAAAGCTTGCCATCTTTTCCAAACTGGATCGCACCGCCGTTGTGATTGGTGGCTGAGGACAAGTTCGGCAGATCGAGGATGACCCGTTCGCTCAACGGGCTGACCAGATCGCCGTTGGCTGTGAAGCGACTAATGCGGTTGTTGGAAGCCGATTGTCCGGCAACGGTGTAGTGCACGTAGACGAACTGATTGGTTGCAAAGTTGGGATCGAGCGTGACGCCGATCAATCCGCGTTCGCCGCGGGAATCGACGTTAATCGAGGTGAAAGGTGTCGGTAACAACTGACCGTTCTTGATGATCCGCAGCGCCCCTCCTTGCTCGGCCACGAAAATCCGGCCGTCTGGCGCGCGGACCATGGCCGTGGGAGCGTTGAGATTGTCATCGACGGCATGATCGCTGAAGCCAGCGGGGAGCGCCGTCATCACAGCCCGCGATTCCAGTGATTCGATCCCGGCCGGCAGGAAACGGGAGCGATGTACCAAGTTACGTCGCTGCGAGCGGGACGTGCGCATAGTGGCCTCGGAGGGAAGAAGTGCGGCGGCGGAGGATGCAGCCCGCACGTTCCTAAGGCACCGCCGTCGACCTGATTCTAGCCGAGGGGGTAATTGGAAGGTACTTTTTTGTTCAGCTCCCCAAGTAAATTTGGAGATAGCTTCCTACAAAATTACTTGCCCTTGAAGACCGCGTGCTTTTTATCCCCGGCGGAGAGAAGATAGGCAACCAGGTTGCGAACTTCGTCCTCGTTGAGGGGATCCAGCAATCCTTCGGGCATTTGCGAAACCTTGCTGGGACGCATTTCCTCAATCCCCGACTTTTGCAGCACCCGCGGCGGAGCATTGGCATCCGTGGTGTAGACGTAGACCTTGTCGCCGATCTCGACCACACGGCCGATGAGCGAGGCACCGTCAGTCGTTAACACCTGCTGCGAGCCGTATTGATCGGAGATGACTTTGCTGGGGTCGACCAGTGCATCGACCAAATCTGGCAACGAGAATTTCCGACCAGCCGTGGAAAGATCAGGCCCAATCGCCCCCCCTTCGGCATTGAAGCGATGGCACTTCGCGCACAAAGTGGCGTGATACAAATTGCGGCCTTGCTCGTAATTGCACCCCTTCAATTGGCTGCCCAGCACCGCCAGCACCTCTTCCTTGCTCCACTTTTTGCCCGGACCCCTGGGCGGCGTGGCTTCGAAGTTGGCAATCAGGCTGCGTCCCGCGATATCGTCCAGGATAATTCGTTCGGCCGGGGAAACATGCGCGAGCGCGTCTTCACGCATCTGCGACAGAAAGCCCGGATAGCTGGAACCGCCTGGATGCTTGGCAGCCTTGATAAAAAATTCAAAGTACTTCTGCCGCTGTTCGAGGGTCCATGGTTCCTTGACGTTTCGCAGCACGAACTGGAAATGAATGCCGCGCACGGGGCCCATATCGTCGAGCATGCGTTGCACCGTTCCGCCGTAGCGGTCGTTCCGCTTGGCGAGTTCGCTCCAATCAGGAATCGGCTCAGGGCCCAGATTATCCATCAGAGCGAGGGTCTTGGTGACCACGTTGGGCGAGCGTAGATAAACGAGCAACTGCACCAGTTCGTTGTTGGCTTCGAGATACGAGGCCGGATAGAGTGGGTCGAGCTTGTCGAGCAACTTCTGCCGCCAACCTTCTGCCGGTTCACCCAGGCGAATGAAGGCTAATTCGTAAGTTCGCAAAAGTGCCAGTTGTTCTTCTTTGCCGAGCGCCTTGAAATCGAGACGATCGAGCGCGGTGAGCAACGCATCGCGATCTTCAGGCTTGCCTTGCCGCGCCAGCGCCATCATGGCCAGAATCGAAGCTGTGGGCTCTTTCAAGGCGAGTGCTCGCTCCTTCCAGCCATCGATTGGCTGATTTTCGAGCGCTACGCGGGCCGCATATCGAATGAAGCGATCGCTATGACCCAGATTGGCGAAGATCTTTTCCAGATCACCATCGGTCCGGCCATGGAAGGCTTCGAGTTCATGCCGCAGTTTGCGGAGTTCAACCCCTTCGGTCGATTTCGCCACCGCGGGGGCCGTCGATTCGCTGCCGACGTAGGTCACGCGGTAGAGGCCTGATTGGGTGCCCCGTCCGCCGACGGTGTAGTAGAGCGCACCATCGGTGCCGACGATCGCATCGGTTACCGGCATGGGGCTGCCAAAGACGAAATCTTCCTTTTCGCCCAGGTAAGTAGCCCCGGAGGGCTTCAAATGGACTGCGTAGATCGTGCTATAGGTCCAATCGAGAATGAACATTGCATTCTGATACTTGGCCGGGAACTTGGCACCGTAGCCAAAGACCACACCGACGGGTGAACCAGGGCCGATATCGACCGCGGGAGGAAGCGAATCTTCGTAATAGGTGGGCCA
The DNA here is from genome assembly GCA_041739545.1 of Pirellulaceae bacterium. GTDB lineage: Bacteria > Planctomycetota > Planctomycetia > Pirellulales > Pirellulaceae > JBGSNR01. The sequence goes on from JBGSNR010000076.1 coordinate 75,516, forward strand.
CTTGCCGGTGCCGCTGCGCCAGCCGAACTCGCTGCCGCTGGTGGCATGACAGACGCGCGTGGGGCGATACCAGGGAGAACCAAAATCCCATTCCATGTCGGCATCGTAGCTGAATAGTTCGCCATCGACGTTAAAAGCAATGTCGTACTCGTTGCGGTAACCCATGCTGATCACTTCCCAAGAAGTGCCGGCCGGATCGACTTTGCAAATCCAACCCCCAGGCGCGAGAATGCCAGCGGCGTGACCGTTGGCATCCCAGCGTCGCGGCAAAAGGTGATCTTCATTCCAGTTCATCGGAATGCGACTACCAGTGACTCCCTTGGGAAGCTTGGTGTGATTGCCGGCACAGATATAAAGTGATTTTCCATCCGGGCTGAGGATTACGGCGTGCGGGCCATGCTCGCCACCGCCAGGAATCGGCATCAGAAATTCGTCCTTGTCGACCAGGCCATCGTTGTCGGTATCGGTCAGCCGATGCAGGCCGGTTTCGGCAGTGTTGTTCGTGACGGCGTAGAGCGCTCCGAACGCCCAGAGGAGCCCCTGGGCACCGCTGAACTTGACCGGCAGTTTTTCGACCTTCGTGGCCGAGCCATCTTTGCCGGGGAGGATCATGTACAGCCCCGCCCCACCTTGATCGCAGGCGTACAGTCGCCCTTGGTCGTCGGTGGTCAACGATACCCACGAGCCCATCGACTTCGGCACGTGAAAAATCTTTTCGACTTGAAACCCTTCCCGCGGAGTGACATTCTCCGCCAGTTGCGGCATGAAATCTCCGTTCGGAGCATCTCCCCCCAGCGTGGCGGCAATCACGTCGGCATTGATCGAGCCCGACCACGGAAGCTTCGCGGCACCTACCGGGCCGATGACTTGCGGTTCGCTCCACTTGGCATCATCGAAGTCGGCCTTTTCCCAGTTCGCGGCGACCTCTTTTGAGGCTTTCCACGCTTTGTTGGTGGCGAGATTCAAAGCCTTCCCGTCGGCAGTGACGATCCGCAGCTGGGCGACAGCGCCGGCTTGTCCGCCATCGTTAGTTGCTTCGAGCGCGAGTACATTGCGCCCCTTTTTCAGCTTCTTGGATACATCCGCCATTGCCAGGTGGTTCCAGTCATCGCTGGCCAGGACTTCTTCGCCATTCAGGAACAGCCTGCAATGATTGTCGGCAGTGCCCACAGCCTGAGCGGATTTCACTTCCCCATCAAACATGAAAGCCTGCCGGAAAAAGGCCTTCGAGCCATCTCCCATTTCGCCGATCCACAGCCATTGGGCGGCCACGTTGGGAGCCAGTTCGCCGTCGGCTGCCGTGGCGAAGTAGGGCATCGAAAGGAAGGCGGATAAGGCCAACACGTAGGCCGCTGCCAGGAGGACGCGGGGGGAGTTCTGAACAGTCATAGGAGTGAGCATCCGAAACGAAGCTGGATTGTGAAATGTTAAATTATAGTCATGTGCGAAACAGACCAGCCCGCTGCACGATTGCGGGAAGGCTGAATGCTAGTTGTGTTAATGATTGATCTTAATGATTCATGTTAATGATTGTGTCCGGCATGCCCCTTGAACAAGGCGTGTTCCTTGTTCCCCTTGGAATAAACGTAGGCAATCAGGTCCATGATTTCTTCTTGGGTCAGGCGATTGAGCACCCCTTGCGGCATGATCGAAACGTCCGACTTTTTCCGGGCTTCAATCTCGCTGACGGCAATCATCGTCGGCAGGTCGGGAGCCAGCGGATTGGAAAGGACTTTCACCGTGTCGCTCGTCTCTTCCACGATTAAACCGGTGATGGTCTTGCCGCTATCAAGCGAAAAGACGTACGACTGAAACTTCTCGTTGATCTTCAAGGAAGGTTCGAGCACTTCGCGGAGCGTTTCCGGCAAGGTGCGCTTCGCATCGACCTGGGCCAGATCGGGACCAATCGCCTGACCTTCCCCCCCCCAGCTTATGGCAACTGGCACAAGCGGCCACTTTGAACAATTGCTTCCCTACCTCGAACGACCGTGCTTCGCCATGGCCTGTAGCCAGCTTGGTGATTGCGTCTTCAAGATCGGCGTACTTCCACTCGGTATTACGGGCGAGCATCTTCAACGGTTCATCCTTGGTTTCCAGTGGATGAGCGGCGAGATACTTGGCCGGATCAGCCTCGTATTCTTTCACGTCGGCCACGATATAGAGTGCACCATACATCCGCCGCCAGTGACCCGGATAGGTGCAAACATACGGATAAATCCCAGGGGTTTTTGGCGCTTCAAACGCAATGGCCTGGAATTCACCCGGCTGCAACAACCGGCTGCCAACGAGCACCTTGTCCGACTTAGGAATAAACTGCCGCGCCATGGCATCCGGGGCTTGAGCGGTAGATTCGGCGAGCAGGCCGATCTCCTCCAACGAGCCGGGCATCACAATCGCGAAATTGTGCGGCATGTTGTCCGAGTTGGAGAAGCGAAACTCGACGGGCTTCCCCGCTTCGATCACTAACATTTCCTTGTCGTAATTCATCCGTTCGGGAACCGTGCCGATGGCCAGCGCACGAACATCGAGATTCTCGAGCCGGTTGCGAATGGAAGTCGCTTGTTCTGCGGGAAGCTTCTCTGCCAGCTTTTGACAGAGCTTCGTCGCATCGACGGCCGGCGCACTGGTGCGGAACTTAGCAGGAATCTCGCTGAGGTAGGCGACCAGATTATCCGCCAAGGGGCGAATTTGTTTGGCATCCCAGTGTTGCTCGGGGATGACCTGGATCGCGCGGATGGCCGTTGTACGGTTCTTGCCAGCTTTGATCACCGCCGCCAAATCACGGAATTTATCTGCGTCGTGTCCGGGAACGGCCGACAGGGTGCGAATGGCGAGGTCTTGAATCGTGTCGTCTCCTTGCACGCTTAGCTTTTCCGTCGGAATCGCCCGCTTCTTTATTCCAGGCCCAGCGTAAGCGACCGCTAATCCATCGCCGCCGCCGTTGTCGAAGTAGGTGACCACCAGCGGCACGGCGCCAGCAGGCAGCTCGATCGAATTGCTCTTCTCGATCATGCCATGCAAGCCATCGTTGTTGATGAACAGCTCATTGTTGAGGTACATCCGCGAGCCATCGTCCGACGACAAATAAAACGTGTACTTCCCCGGCTTATCGATCAAAAGTGAGCCAGTGAACTTGAGCGCGAATTCGTCACGCTTCTGCAATTGCGGAACGTCGATCGTGATCTGCGGTGCCAAGCCACTCGTCTTTGGCTTCAGGCGGGCGAGCGTTTCGATTGCCACGTCCGACGGATTCGGCTGGTAGTACTCGACAAAAATGCCGTTCTCCCCCAACGAATTGCCGGAACTGGCTCCGGCCAATTCGGCCGGCAAATCGAAGACGAGGGGCCGAACCAGATCGTACATACCCGCTCGGACTTCGTTATTGGGAACGAGCGGAATCGCAGCCAGCAATTCTCGCAGGGTGGAGGTCGATTTCAGGGCGTAGGCAATTGCATTGTGCGGAGCGCCATCGGCCAGAATCCAGGCGGCGAACCCAGCCTGTCGACCGGCCGAAGTCTTCGCCGAAGTTGCCAGCTTTTCCAGACGGACTTGCACTTTTTTCAGATCGGCCGGCTTCTGCTCGACCAGCAACTTGCCGAGTACCGGCAGATTATCTTCCTGGTCGTTTGCGTCTTGCTCCTCGATCATTTTCAGGGCGAGATCGAGTTCGCTCGACTTCTGCAACTTCGCCAGGCCGGCCAGTGCTTCCCGCAGAGATTTCACCGGCACATTCTGCCGAGACAGGATGGCCAGATACACGGCTTCGCTCGGTTCCATCTTCAACAGTTCATTGACCCCCGCGTTACGCAACACATATTGTTGGGCTGCCGGAGACAGAGCTTTATTCCCGGCCAACGCTTCTTTGACGAGCGCATCGACATTGAGCTGACCGCGCGCATACTTCAGCACGTGATCCAGTTCGACATCGGTCGGGCGATTGGCGACTTCAAAAATGACTTCAGCTGCCGGCAAACCGGTGAAGCTTACCGCTGCCTTAGCTGCTTCGGCACGCACCAGCGGTTCACTATCGCGGGCCGCAGCAACCAGGAGCGACTCCCAGCCATCGACCTGTGGGCCCCAATGGCCGAGCGTGCGAATGGCTGCCGCGCGGAGTTTGGGTTCCTTCGCCTGCGCCACCTTTTGCAGCAAGGCCGCATTGGGAACGCGATGTTCCTCGCAAACCCATAGGCATTCGACCAGTGCTTGTTCGTCGGCCGGCTTGCCGACTTGAATCTTCGAAGTGAAGGTTTCGATTTCTTTCATCACGTCTGCCGTCGGTCGGCCGCTAAGTTCCAGTTTGGCCCGATAGCGGCTGGGAGTTTCCGGCGCGTAAAACGCTTGCAGGACCTCTGCAATCGGTTGGCCGATGAGCTTCCGCGGTGTCAAAAGTTCGCGCCCCGAATAAGTCACGCGGTAAACGCGACCATGCGCATGATCGCGGTTCGGGTCACGCATGTTGTGCTGCATGTGGCCGATGATGGGGTTCGCCCAGTCGCTCACATACAACGCACCGTCCCCGCCGATTTCAACATCAGTCGGCCTGAAATTGGGATCGGAGGAAACGAGAATCGGCTCGATTTCGGTGGCATTAATGTCAGCGCCATCGAACGAAACTTTGTGCTGCAAGACACCCAGAAAGCCGATGGCGTTGCAGATCAGGAAGTTGCCGTTGTTTTCTGGCGGGAAGTGACTGCTCGACAGAAACCCCACGGCCGGTACGGGACGAACGCGTTTTTGGTACCACTGCTTGGCAGCTCCCACTCCCTTACCGATGCTGATGTAGCTTCCGGTGCCACTGGTACCGTCACTAGCGAACTGATAACCCCATTGATCGACGGCAATCCCGTGCGGGTTGGGGCCGATGGGGAAATGGTATTCCACTTCATAGGTGCGCGGGTTGAAGCGATACACGCCAGTGTTGGTCGAACGGAACGTCTTGGTCGGCGTTTCCATATTGTCGACATGAAATACGCCGTGCGAGAAATAGAGCCAGCCATCCGAGCCGATCACAAACGCATTGGCCGTGTGATGCGTATCTTCCGACGAAATCCCTTGCAGCATGCGGATCTTCACGTCGGCCTTGTTGTCCCCATCGGTATCTTTCAGGAACAAAAGATCGGGAGGAGCGGCGACGAGCATCCCGCCTCCCCAGAATTCAAACCCTGTCACGCTGTTCAATCGGTCGGCGAAAACAACCAACTTGTCCGCCTTGCCATCCCGATCTTCGTCGGGAAGCATCACAATCTTGTCGCGCAATTCTTCTTTCGGATTCCAGTGCGGATAGGTCGGCCAGGTGGCAACGAACAGACGACCATCGGGATCAACGGCCATTTGTACGGGATTGATCAGATCGGGGAACTGTTCCTCCGAAGCAAACAGATTCACCTTCATCCCCGTGGCAATCTTCATTTTGTCGATTGCTTCCACGCCCCCCAGGAACGGAAATTTGCCCCCTTCGAGTGGACCCTTGATGTTTGATTTGACTTCCACTTCGGGAGGCAGATTGCTGTCGTCGACCTTTAGGTCTTTGCCTTGGGCGACCGCCCAGACGCGACGATCGCGGTTCTGCGCCATCACGTTGAAAATTTCCATCTCTCGTTGCATGACATCGGCATTGCTCTGGCCGAACCAGGCCAACTTGGAGCGTCCGCCGAAGACGTTGTATCCGTCCACCGTGCGATAGAGATTGAACCAATGGAAGTCCTTGTCGATCACCGCCTCCTGTAATTTCGCGAGTTGTGCAGCATCTGCTTTCACAGCTTCGCCAAACAGGGCTGCATCGATCACTTCAGCTAGTGCGCGGTTCCCTTCCGGCGTGAGATGGACGCCGTTCATCGTTAAAGGAGTTTTGGCGGACGCATAGAGTTTCTGCGTCGGATGAAAAAGATCGACGAAGGGGATCTTCTTCTCTTTGGCGACCGCTTCCATTGCCGCCGTGTACTTCTCCAATACCACATTGCGTTCTTTACCGTCCGGCAGATGCGGATCTTTCAGATCCTCGTGAGCGATGGGGGAAAACAGCACCAGCCGCGGTGCCGACTTCCCGTTGTACTTCTCGGCCAACGTTTGTTCGATGAAACTGCTCAGGCGACTGCGGAAACTTTCGAGGCCTGCTTCGCCGGCGAAGGCTTCGTTGTAGCCAAAGAAGGCGAACACAACATCCGTTTGCGTTTTTGTCAGCCACAGGTTTGGAGCACCAAAATTGTCCGACCGGGGACGCTTATCGAGCTCATCGCCCGAGAAGGCGAGGTTGCGAAACACCAGTTCCTTCTGCGGGAATCGCTGCTGGATATAAACTTCCAGCCAGCCATCATGCTGCATCCGTTCGGCCAACGTGTTTCCGATGATCGTGATGTGTTCCCCCTGCTGCAATTCCAGTTGCGGTTCCGCAGCAGCCAGCGGCCAGGCGGCAGAAATGAAAATCAGGGATGCAAGGATCAGGCGTAAGTATCGCAACGAAGAATCTCCCAAAATCACTCGAGTTAGGTCGGTCGTGCGATCGGAATCCAGGAAACGGAGGATCGTGGCGACCTGCATGCTGGCAGTCAGGTGGAGCCCGGGTCGATGCGACCCAAGGCCAAAAGGGCGGGACCCGACCAAGGCCGGGCCTTAAGATTATAAACTGCCGGCTGGGGCAAAGTGAAGATTCGAGCCGCAAATTGTCGCTGGGGGGATTTCCGCCACCAGCGGTGAGTCCGCTGGCAGCTGTTCTGACGGCGTAAACCGTAGGTTTCTCCGGGGATTATCGGCTTTGCTATTGGTCGAAGCGCAACCACCGCTGGCCGCTGGCCACGCCGAATCGGTGCAGAATTAGGTGCAAACTGCGGTAAACGGCGCGTTAAATCAAACTGCAGCCCCTGGCACATCGCTTGCAGAACTGTTGCGAGTTGATCTCTGGGAGCTGAAGTGATGCATCGACTATTGCGAATTCTTAAATTCTGTTTCATCTTAGGGGCCGTCGTTGGCGTACCCGGTGTGCTTGGTGAATTTCGGCAGACCACAGCGCAGGATAAGCCGGTTCCCAAACTTGCCACTCCGGACAAGTCGGAGGAAGAACCCGAAGTTGCTCCTCCTACCAAGCAGGTAGATGTTAAGCCGGTCTCGGAAGATGGTGACATCTCTGTCCGCCTCGAGCGCATCTTGCGGGCAACGGGCTGGTTTACCGACGCTACGGTGAGCGTTGATCAGGGAGTCGCATTCTTGAAAGGAACAGTCGACACCGAGGCGCATCAAGAGTGGGCAACGAAACTTGCTGGCCAAACGCAGGATGTGGTCGCGGTGGTGAATCAGATGCAAGTCCGCGACCGCCCTTTGTTCGAACTTGCTCCAGCTTGGAGTGAGCTCCGTAAGCTCGGACGAGAGACGATTCGGTACATGCCCCTGGTGTTCGTCGGAGCCATCATTCTGTACATCACGTGGATGGTCACTAGCTATTCTGCCAGCGTCTCCCGGGCCGTGCTTAAACGGCGCTGGGAAAATGGATTGTTGCGAGACGTGATGGCGCGTGCGATCGCGATCCCCGTGTTTCTGGTGGGGCTCTATATCGCCTTGAGAGTCTCCGGGTTGACCCAAGTAGCCCTCACCGTGCTTGGCGGGACAGGACTCGTTGGTTTAGTTCTGGGCTTTGCGTTTCGGGACATCGCCGAGAATTTCTTGGCGAGCATTTTGATCAGCATGCAACATCCGTTTGCCACGGGGGACTTGATAGAGGTTGCCGGCTTCAAAGGGTTCGTGCAGAGCGTGAATACCAGGGCGACCGTGCTTACGACCCTTGAAGGGAATCGTGTGCAGATTCCCAATGCGACGATCTATAAGGAGCCCATCGTCAACAAAACAACGAGCCCCACTGTGCGTTGTGACTTCATTCTGGGCATCGGGGTGCACGAATCCATCAGTCAGGCCCAAGGGATTGCCTTACAAGTGTTACAAGATCACGAGGCAGTGCTTCCTGATCCCGAACCGTTGGTACTAGTCGACGGCGTCACTCCGCTGAGTACCAACCTGCAGATTCTGTTTTGGATCAATTCGAAACAACACAATAGCGGCAAGGTGAAGTCGGCCATCATCCGTTTGATTCAAGCGGGCTGGGCAACGGAAGGGATCAGCATCCCGGATGGTAGCCGTCAGTTGGTAATGCTGCATCCTTCGCAGCCGGATTCGCTCGCGGGAGTGCGTCAAGGACTCGGCTGGGATTCCCGGACCGCTGCCGGGAATGGTAAGTCGGCGGGAAGAACGCCCTTCGGCACGGAACAGAAACTTGCCAAGGACGTTCTTGCCGAGGAATCAGAATCCCACATCGCGGAAGGGAATCTGGAGAGCGAAGATCAAAAAATCATCGAGCTAGGAGACCTGGGGCGCAAGCCTGAGGAAGAAATCAATCTCCTGGAAAAATAACTTCTGCCATTCACCACAGTTACAGCGCTACAGTAGTTCGCTGGCCAGGTCGGCCAATTGCGAGCGTTCACCCTTCTCTAACGTCACATGGGAAAAAATGGGCTGCCCCTTCATCCGATTAATCAAGTAGCTGAAGCCGTTCGACAGAGAATCAAGATAGGGCTGATCGATCTGATGGATGTCCCCCGTGAGGACAATTTTTGTTCCTTCGCCGGCCCGCGTGATGATCGTCTTCACTTCATGAGGCGTGAGATTCTGCGCTTCATCGATGATGAAGAAGATCTTTTGCAGGCTTCGACCTCGAATGTAAGCGAGGGGGGTCACGAGCAGCTTTTCGGACTCGCGCATTTCAATAATGCGTTGCGCGTTGGGATCGTGCTCGTTGAACTGATGCCGAATGACGTTCAAATTGTCGTAGAGCGGCTGCATGTACGGATCGAGCTTGTCTTTAATATCGCCAGGCAAGAAGCCCAGGTCGCGATTGCCTAGTGGCACCACCGGACGAGCCAGCAGGATCTGTCGATAGCGCTGGCGACATTCCAGCGCTGCCGCCAGTGCGAGCAGCGTCTTGCCCGTGCCGGCCGTTCCCGCCAACGTCACCAACCGGATATCGTCGTTCAGCAACGCTTTCAGCGCGAACGATTGTTCGGCATTGCGAGGTGAAATGCCGTAAGTGTTAGCCTTTTCGACCCGCACAAACATTTTGTCGGGCGAGCGATAGGTGGCGAGTACCGACTTCGAACCGTTCCGCAGAATGAAATTCTCGTTGGGGCGCGGATTCTCGACAATCTCCAACTCTTCTTTCGGCACATGGCCATGATCGGCATAGAAGCGGGAGATTGTTTCGCTTGGCACTCCTTCGACGGTTCGCTTCCCTTTGTAGAGCTTGTCGAAGCTTTCGACCTTGTCGGTGGTATAGTCCTGAGCCATCAGCCCCATGGACTTCGCCTTCATTCGCAGGTTGGTATCTTTCGAAACCAGGATGACGGGCCGATGTCGTTCTCTTCCTTGCTGGTTCAGGGCGGTGCTCAATATTCGATGATCGGGACAGTCCTGCAAAAAGGCTGCCTTTAAGCGTGAATCGAATTCGTCACCCAGAATGACCCGAATCGAGCCGCGGTCGTCCCCCAGCGGCACACCTTTGTCTGAAATCAGATCCCCAGTGAGGGAATCAAGGCGGCGGAGAAACGCGCGAGCCTGAAAGTTGATGTCCTCGTTACCCCGTTTGAATTTATCGAGCTCTTCCAGCACCGTAATCGGGATGGCGATGTCGTGTTCTTTGAAATTGAGAATGGAGCCGGAATCGTGGAGGATAACGTTAGTGTCGAGGACGAACAGTTTGGTTCCCGTCGTTACCGGTGAAGACATCGCTGACTCCCTGCGAAGAACGATCAATCCGTGAGCTCTAAGTGTGTCCCAACCATCCTGAGGCTACAAGCACAGTTTCTATGAAGATTTATCGCCAACCGAGCCAGGCTAGCTGCCGCCCCTTTCGACTTTGCCTCACATTTTCTAGGCTGACGGGCTTTGACTAGTGCTAGCCGTCTGCCTGTTGGCGGAAGTCCGCTGCGGTTTGCTGGCCGAAATGAGAACGTTTTATGCCGCAATCGGTCCTGGCCCGTAAGGTTTGCTCTTTGTATCTGGCGCTACTTGCGGCAACGGGAGTAACACTTGTTTTCTTCGCGTTCGCGCTGACGGTGGGGCTGCATCCGCTGGGCTGGATCGCACTGGCCGCTGTGATCGTTGCTGTTTTTGCCGCCGGGGGCAGATTTGTGTTGGCGCGGATTTTCAAGCCGTTCGACGAGCTGGTAGCCCAATTCGGGCCAACAAATTTGCCGATAGGTGGTGATCCGCTCACTCCTCAAGATGAAATCGAATATCTGGCCGATCAGTTCCTGCAAATGCGCGAGCGGATGACCAGCGGCGAAGGAGAATCGCAGGAAATGACGCAGCGGCTGCAGACGGTGCTCGGCAGCATGAGCGAAGGAGTGGTGGCTGTCACCCGCGATCGGGCCGTTCTGTTTGCGAACTCCGCCAGCCGCAAGATGCTGGAGTTCCCCCGCGGCGAACCGGTGGGTCGACCATTCCTGGAACTAACGCGCAACCGCGCAATCGTCGACGCAGCCAACGAAGCGGTCACGCAGGGAATCGATATTGAACGGGATCTGGAAATCATGGGAGTCCCTCGGCGGTATCTGGCCTTGCGCGCCGCGCCGCTGCCCGGCGATCCTTGCCCTGGCGTGGTGCTCGTTATGCGCGATGTGACCGAACTACGGCGACTAGAAAACCTCCGCCGAGAATTTGTCGCCAACGTTGGTCATGAACTCAAAACGCCACTGGCCGCTGTTAAGGCGTATGCCGAGACGCTCCGGTTAGGAGCAATCAACGATCCCGAGCACAACGTGGCCTTCGTCATCCGGATCGAAGAACAGGCCGAACGGCTGCATCAACTCATTCTCGATATTCTGCAAATTGCGCGGATCGAAACCGGGAAGGAAGTTTTTGATATCGTCGATGTGCCGCTCAAAGAAGTCTTCGAAGAAACGGAAGCCATCTTCGCCGATGCCGCGGCCGCGAAGCAGATTCGGCTGAACGTGCAGATTCCCGATTTCGAAACGACCGTCCGTGGCGATGAAGAAGGGGTCCGCACGATTCTTTCCAATCTGGTGGACAACGCCATCAAATACACGCCGGCCCAAGGTGAGGTGATCGTCCGTTGCGAAGTCAATGACGAAGAGGTCATCCTTTCGGTTCAGGACAGCGGCATCGGCATTGCGGAGCGCGATATGGCTCGCATCTTCGAGCGATTTTATCGCGTCGACAAAGCGCGCTCGCGCGAAGTCGGTGGAACCGGGCTGGGACTATCGATTGTCAAACACCTGACGCAGTCGTTCGGCGGGCAAGTGAGCGTACGCAGCGAACTGGAAAAAGGGACCACCTTCAGCGTGACCCTGTTGCGGAAGTAAAGTCCCTCTCTGGGAATGGCCCGGCTGAAGCCTTGACGATGCCGCCGAAACTGCCTGCCGCTGCTCTGACGCCCCAGACAACCGGGGGCGGAAAATTCGCTACGATCGTGTCAATACTTCCGCTTGAAACCCGTCTGCGTCAAATCCGCTCCGATAGGCGACACTTCGCCACTCGTCTGCAAAGTGCATCCTATGGATTGTTTAGAGCATTCCTTAGGCTTTCCTGGCCTGAACCGGCGCTCGTTCCTTCGAAGAGTTTGCAGTGAACAGTCCTGTCTCAACAGTGATCACGGCCGTTCCTAGCGATCCGGGCGTTATTGCCCCGGACGGAGGAGCGTCGCGCGAATCGGCAACTGTCCCCCGGTCAACGGCCGTTCTGCAGCGCCGTCGCAAGGTCGAAAATGAAGTCAAGCGTGCGAAAATCATGCTGGTCGACGATGAGGACTACAGTGTCTTTGTCATCCGCAAGTTTTTGAAGGATGCGGGCTACACAAACGTCGTGCAGGTCACCGATGCTGGGCAAACGTTAAGCATGCTTCAGTCCGAGCAGCCGGAATTGTTGCTGCTGGATCTATCCATCCATGGGATCAACAGTATTGAGCTGCTGACGCATATCATCAGCCTACCGAAGTTGGAGCGCCTGCCGGTGCTAGTGCTGAGCGATCTGCACGACGCCGACCAGAAGCAAGCAGCACTCGAAATGGGTGCGCTCGACTTCCTCACCAAGCCCGTCGACGCCTTGCACCTGATCACTCGCGTGAGAAACGCGTTGGTCACGCGGAACTATCAAGACCGTCTATCACACTATGCGGCCGGTCTGGAATCGACTATTCATCGCCGCACTGCCGATTTGGAAGCCTCACGTCGCGAGGTGGTGTACTGCCTGGCTCGCGCGGCCGAGTTCCGAGACGACATTACCGGACGCCACGTGATTCGGGTCGGCAAGTTTGTCGGCGTTCTTGCCAAGCGGCTCGGCTTCAGTCCGAACGATATCGACCTGCTGGAGATGGCAGCGCAACTGCACGATATCGGCAAGATTGGCATTCCCGACGATATCTTGAAGAAGACCGGCAAGCTGACGGAAATCGAGTATCGCCTGATGAAAAAGCATTGCGCGATGGGGCTGCACATTCTGCGGCCGCTGCATGATGATGGCACGCGTCAACAGTCGGCTGCCCCGCCCACTTCTCCACTATTGGCGCTCGCTGGTCGCATCGCGGCTACCCATCACGAAAAGTGGGACGGCAGCGGCTATCCACTCGGCTTGAAAGGGGAGCAGATCCCGATTGAAGGACGTCTGACGGCCATTGCCGACGTCTTTGATTCACTCTCCAGCGTTCGCCCGTACAAGCCGGCCTTCCCGCTGGAAAAGTGCCTGCAGATCATTCGCGAAGGGAGCGGCCAGCACTTCGATCCCACGATCGTTGAGCACTTTTTTTCTTCGCTGGACGAAATCCTCGCCTTGCAAGCCGTACTGCAAGATCCGAATGCGTAGTCGTCATCGGTAGTCTACGCCGCCCGCGTTGACTGCCCGTGCGTTACGTCTGCCGTGGGCTCTTCGACGAGATCTTCCTCAGCATCTTCCTGGGCCCAGGATAACGGTTCACGTTCCAGGTCCTCGAGCTGCCAGGCCGCAAAGTAATTTCGGGGTGGGACGTCTTCAATTTCCGCTTCCGCAGCACTTGCATCCGTAAGTGGACTCGTGATCGAGACGGTGGGCACAAAATCCTCTTCCTCTTCGATTTCTTCCCGATGTCTTGTCAGCCAGGAGAGCAAGCACGGGAAGAAGAGGAGTGAAGTCAACATGCAGCAGCAAGAACCGAGCGTGAGGACTTGCCCCAGCGTTTGCAGCCCTTGATGGCGTGCGAAAATCATCGCACCAAAACTGACCATCGTGGTGGTGGATGTCAGCAACACCGAAGTGGCGGTTGAGTCGGTCAGACGGAAGCGTCCCTTTTGCCGACGAAACGCATGGATCAAATGCACACCATCATCCACTCCAATGCCCAAAATGATCGGCAGGACGATCATGTTGGCCGGGTTCAGGGGGACATCGAGCCAGCCGATCAGCCCGAGCATCGCCACCGAGCCGAGCGCGAGAGGCATCATGGCCAAGAGCGTGTCCCGAATCGATTGGAATTCGAGATAAACGAGCCCAAAAACCACGATCAACGACATCACTCCCGCCATCAAATAGCTTTGCTGCAAATGATGACAGACGTAATAAGTTTGCACCGGATGCCCTGTGACAAGCGGATCGACCGCTTCGCAGTCGGCAATGAACTGCTGCAGTTCCTCCATCTCCCAGATGTTGCCGCGCGCGTAAATCTTCAGTAAGTGCCGCTGATTCTTGCCGACAAAACGGTCGGTTAATTCGGTAGGCAGGTCTCCTAAAGTTGGTGGCAGGGGATCGCAGACATTCTGCAGCGGCTTGAGCTGCTGTCGAATTTTCAACGCCAACTCCGCTCGCAGACCGTCGATGCGCCGTTGCGATTCTGCGGGAGGCATTGCTGCCAAACAGTGCCGCAGTCCTCCCAAGGCTTGCCCGGCCGGGCCACGATCCCATTCTTGTTCTCGGGCGACTCGTTCCGCTCGCATCAACTCCGCTTGCAACTTGGGCAGTTCGACCGGGACTAACGGCGCTTGCCGGTCGATCGCTAATAGTGAATCTTGAAGTTGAGCAACCTTGCGGGCGCGACGTTCATCCGGCGTCGGCAGCAGGGATACGATTTCCTCGACCTTCGCCACGGAGTCGAACTTTGCCAATCGTTCTTTACGCTGCAATAGTTCCACGCGACTCTCGCACACGGAGATCGCGTACCAAATGCTATCGTCGAGTCGCGTGAAAAGTTCTCGTTCGATCGCCGCACTTTCCAGTCGCCGAGGCTGCATGTTCAACAAGTTGTGGTCGTAGCGCAGTTGGGTCAGCCCTGCGGAGAGCGCCAGCACGGCCACGATGCAGACCGTCATCATGAATTGAGGAGGCACATGCAATGGCCTGAGCCAGCGTCCGAGCGGCAGAATCCCCGGATGTTCTTCGAGCGGCCAGGCTTCGTCGACCAATAGCACGAGAGGCGGGAGGACCACGATCGCGGCAAACAGGCAGCAAATCACTCCTCCGCCGGCAATGATTCCCAGTTCGGCAATTCCCACGAATTCCGTCAAACCGGCCATGAAGAACGACGCGGACGTGGTGACCGCTCCGATCACAATTCCGGGGCCGACCAACAACGATGTAGCGGCAAGAGCCGCTCGGCAATCAAGCCCTTGCTGGCGCGATTTCAAGTAAGCAGCGATGTAGTGAATGCCGAAGTCGATCCCCAAGCCGACCAGGATCGCCCCGAAGGAAGCACTCAAAATGTTGAGGTGGCCGACCGCCAATGTGACAAACCCAAACGACCACGCAATGCCGAACAGCAGTGCCAGACACGCCAGCCCTGCATGCCTTAGTCCGCCGTAGCCTGCCACGAACATCAGCATGACGCCAACCAGGCTGATGAAGGTGGAATAGAACGTATCGGTGCCGCTGGCTTCCATTTCGTCGTGTTCCACAACCGGCATCCCGGTCACACCGATCCAAACGTCAGGATGACGGGGTGCAACCAGCGTGATGACTTTTTGCAGTGCTTTGACGGCCTCATCGTTGCGGACGAAGCTTTGCCCTCGTTGCTGGAGACGAAGGAGCACAAAGCCGATCCGCCCTTTCGCAGCCAGCAAGTATTGCGGATCGAGTTGTGAAAAATCTTCGTTCAACTCAGCCGGCAACGAACCGTTCGGCAGTTGGCTCGCTGCCGCAGGTTGCAGGGCGGCAAGCAAACCGCCGGTGAGTGCCGCGTAGTCTTGCTCAGCAGATCGCGCTGCGCCGCTCAATTGTCGCGGGCGACCTTCCCAAAAATCATTCCATTCCCGCAGTTCGGCCACCACATCTTCCGCGGCCGCTCCTTTTTCCAAAGTCGTCCGTGCGGATTCAACTTGCGCCTCAAGCCGGGCGACTTGTTCGGGAGGGAGAAAGTGCAGGGCTTTCGCTTTTAGCTTCGACAAATCGCGTTGAGAAAAGACGGAGCCGAAATTGGCGCTGTTTTTCTTGAGTTCGGTCGCCAGATCATCCAGGGCGGGCTGAATTGACTGCGGGGAATCTCCCTGCACCACAATCACCGCATCGTCTTGCTCGCCAAACTCCGCCTGATAACTGAGCCAACGTCGGTTGTATTCGCTGCGACGGCTGAGCAGATCGAGCCGGCTGGTCTTGAATTCCAAGCCGTTGACGGCGATTCCCACGCACAGACAAGCAAGCGCCGTGCAAACCACCAAGGTTGCCTGGGGCGCTTGCAGAATCAGTTCCGTGATCCACTTCAGCGGTGGATTGAGCAGTGAGCCGGATTCCGGCGGGTTTTGTTGCGCATCCATGCGTAACTCTCGCGAGGGCCGCTCCGCATGTCGTTCCATGACATCGCGTTTTGCCTGCGGCGGCAATCAATATGCGCCACTTGCGCTCAGGGAACAAGCCGAAACCGAGGCGGAGGACGAAATCGAGGACTTCGCCGCCGGAATATCGGCGACTGCTAGCGAATGCCCCGCCCAAAAACGGGAGGTTGATTTATGATGGAGGTCTACACTTCATCGCGTCTTCGAAATCGATTCCTGCCTCGCTGCCTTGCTTCCATGCCGCTCAACATCCTCCGTATTGATGCCCGCCGGGCCGATGTTCGCCCCGCTTTAGACGCACTCCGCGAACGACTGAGTCCCCGCGGCAACGTGGTGAGCGAGGCCGGGAAGAAGAAGACCATCGAAGTCTTCGGCTCCCCGCTAACGCCACAGCAGGTGGTCGAACGCATTGCGGACGACGTGCGCACGCGAGGGCTTGCGGCAGTCCTGGACTACAGCCAGAAGCTCGACCGGCCCGAAATCACACCGCAAACGTTGCGCGTTTCGCCGGCAGAGTTGCAAGCCGCACATGCCGCGGCCGATCCAGCTTTTCTTGCTGCCGTCCGCCGCATCCGAGATAACATCCGCGAATTCCAACAGGCAATCCTGCACAGTGATCGAAAGATTGAGCGTCCAGGGGTGACGTTGCAGCAGTGCTATCGACCGCTGGAACGAGTCGGCGTTTGTGTTCCTGGCGGAGCGGCCGCGTATCCTTCCACTGTGCTGATGACTGCGGTGCCGGCACAGACGGCGGGTGTGCCAGAGATCGCCGTCATCGCTCCGCCGACCCCCTTTGGTTCCAACAATCCGGACGTCCTCGCCACCTGTCACGAATTGGGAATTCGAGAGGTTTATCGCTTGGGAGGCGCGCACGGTGTCGCGGCCCTCGCGTATGGCATCGAAGGACTGCCGAAAGTCGATAAGATTGTCGGCCCGGGAAACCTGTTCGTCACGCTGGCTAAGAAACTCGTTTACGGCGAGGTCGATATCGACTCCCTCGCGGGCCCAAGTGAAGTGGTGGTTTTGGCTGATCGTTCCACACGGGCCGACTTCACCGCCGCCGATTTATTGGCCCAGGCTGAACATGCGCCAGGTGCCAGCATTCTGATTACTTGGGACGAAGAAACACTCACGCGCACGGCCGACGAACTGGAAAAGCAAGTTGCGAAACTGGAGCGCTGCGAGGTCACGGTGCAAAGCCTGGAAGCCTTCGGCTGCTTGATCCTGGTTGCCGACGAAGACGACGCATGTCGACTCACCAATCTGATCGCTCCCGAACACCTGCACGTCGCGGTCGACAACGCTCGGCGACTCCTCCCAAAATTGCCCCATGCCGGCGCGGTCTTCTTAGGGAATCACAGCCCGGTGGCGCTGGGGGATTACGCGGCCGGTCCTTCGCACGTCCTTCCCACGGGAGGCACGGGGCGGTGGGCGTCGGGTTTGTCGGCCAATAGCTTTCTCCGGTCGCACAGTGTGATTGAATACTCGGCCGATGCTCTGCGGGAGATCGGAGCGGAGATCCGCCAACTGGCTGACAAAGAAGGACTCACCGCTCACCGAGAAAGTGTCGAGATTCGCACGCGAAACTAGCGGCCAGGGAGCGACGTCGGCGCAAACGCTCCAGGGCCGAATATTCCTTGCAATCGACAGGGTCGCCTGTCTTGCTGTAAAATTTTCCCATCCCCCCGCCTTCCAATCAGCCCACCTTGGCCCATCCGCCGATCTCAAAGCGATGGGAGTTGTTATGAACTTTGCTTTCAATCGCCATGCGCTCTTGCCGCTCGCTGCTTTTGCGTTCAGCGGGATCGGTCTGTTGTCCCCCTGCAGTGTCTTTGCGCAGGAAGCGCCAGCAGTGGTGGAACTGACGGACCCCAAGACCCATGTTTACGTTGTCCCCAAAACCGACAATCCCAAGGAGCTGGTAGCGTTCTTGCTGCAGTTGCAGCAGTTCCAGCCCAACGACGAAAAAGAAGCCAACGAGTTTCAAGAGAAGGCCCCGGTTGCTTCCCGTCAGGCAGCGGAGCGCATTCTCGTTTTGGTGAAGGACGAGAAGGACGACATGCACCAGCTCGCCCGGCATGTCTTAATTGCGAACGATATCCAGGCCCTTTACGGATCAAAAGACCCTAAGCAACACGCTGCGGTAGCAGAAACCGTGGTGAAGTTCGTTGCCGGCACTCCCAAGTTCGGACAGGACCACGTGAACCTGGTGATGATGCTCTCTGATGTGTTGGAGAATGCTTCGCCCGATGAAATCGGGAGCAAGTATCTGCCGCAGCTCGCTGACCTCTTTGCCAAGACGAAGGCTGAGGAGTTGATCGAACAGGCAGAGATCTTTCGGGGCGTTGCGCGCCGTTTGCAATTGCCGGGGAACGTGATGAACCTTAAGGGGAAAACCTTTGAGGGGAAGCCGTTCGACGTTGCTGATCTGAAAGGGAAGGTGGTCCTCGTCGACTTCTGGGCGACCTGGTGCGGCTTCTGCATCCAGGAGTTCCCGCATGTGCAAGAACTCTACAAGGCCTACAAGGATCGGGGCTTTGAAGTGGTCGGCGTGAGCCTGGATGAAGACCGTGCAGCGCTCGCCGGCTTTTTGAAAGAGAACAAGCTTCCGTGGATCGTCGTCCACGACGAAGAGCACAACGGCAATCATCCCGCCCAGGATGAATACGGCATCTCTGGTCTGCCGACGGTGATTCTCATCGGCAAGGATGGGAAGGTCATCACCTTCGATGCCCGCGGCGAACAACTGGATGAGCAGTTGAGCAAGCTGCTCGGGCCAATCGCACCGAAGTAAGTCAGCCGAAGTAAACGTTCCGACGATTGTTCGACGGCTGCAGAAGTAACTAAGCCGTCTCAGCCTGCACAATCTTGGGCTGCCAGCTCGCACTTTGGGGGCGGCGATAACTCTTGGGGAGCGGGGCGGAGGTCGAACCAATCACGCCACGCAGATCGGCGACCTGACCCGGTTCGAGCTGCACGCTCGTTTGCGTGAACCAGCCAATCCCTTCGCCGAACGATTGCTGCCGCAATTCCAGATGGCTCCCTTGGCCGGGCTTCTGCACCATCACCACGACGACGCGTTCGGTTTCACGCACGCTAGGCAAAGTCGAGAGGATCGTTTCCACTTGAAATTCCGGTAGGATTGCTGGGTGGGCTGTTGAGATTGATTCTCAGTTCCCTTCTAATCATACGCATGGGACGAGGCTTGTCAATGGAAACGCGGCAAGACTTCGTTTTTCTGCAGAACCGGCTAGAAATGCCACTAACTTTTTGGGGTGTTCGGCAGCCAACCGGCTCCACTTTCGAACAAATCGAATCCGCCAAACACAATCGCGAGAAGCACCAGTCCGCTTGGCTGGACCTCAAACAACAGGGCGTGACGAGGGAATCGATAGGTCCCGAGTCGCTCTAATGTTCCCCCCACCGGCTTCAACAATCCCGGCCGCTCCCGAATTTGCTTCAAGGCTTGCTGAATTTGGTTGAGATATTTTTCGGCAGCGGCACCTCCCATCCGTGCACACTGGGCACGTATCGTTTGGAGATCACGAATTGCTCTGTGCGTGAGTAGCAGTTTCACGCGCCGCGAGCGAGTCACAACGGTTCCTTTCGCAACAGGACAAACAAGTCGCCGTCGTATTCATAAACTCGGCCCGCCGCCAGATCCCGATAACCTTCCAGAATTGCCTCGCGCGCCGCTTCTGCTTCACGCTTCAACCGCTCCTTATTCTGATCAGCCCCCTTTATTTCTTCGTTGTGCTCGTTCATTTCTTTACCTCACTGACATTTGCAGCCTTCAACCGCTCCACAATCTTCTCCACATCGTACACACAGCCGCCCCAGGTTCCGCCGCCAACATGCTGTAACGCGGCCCACAGGCGCGTGTCGTCGGGCAAGTCCTTGTCGGGCTGAATGTCGGGCCGAGTTTCGCGCTGGGCGAGCGCTGCCGCCCCTTCTTCCGGCGTGAGACGAAACTGAGGCGTGCCGACATAGTTCACGCTGCCGACCAGGTGGTTGCGATCCACTTCAATCTGCACCAGATCGCCGTCCAGCAACTTGCCGATCGGGCCGCCGGCCAAAGCTTCGGGCCCCACGTGGCCAATACATGCGCCGGTGCTCACGCCGCTGAAGCGAGCATCGGTCAGCACGGCGACTTCTTTTCCCCAGGGCAAAAATTTCAAGGCAGAGGTAATTTGATACGTCTCTTCCATGCCGCTTCCCATCGGCCCGCGACCGGCAAGCACCAATACGTCCCCCGCTACGACCTTCCGTGGACCTTGCCCTTTGATCGCGGCAATGGCGTCGCGCTCGGTGGTGAAAACTTTCGCCGGACCGAGCTTGCGATAGACGCCGTCCGCATCCACGACCTTGGGATCAATGGCCGTCGCTTTGATGACCGAACCTTCTGGGCACAAATTGCCGATCGGGAAGCAGACGCTGCTCGTCAGTCCGCGGCGTTTGGCTTCTTCGGGGGGAATGATTACGTCATCCGGGTTCACGTTGTCTCGCGCTTGCAACAGCTCGCGCACCAGTTGACGCCGCGGAGATTTTTCCCACCACTCCAAAACATTGCCAAGTGTTTCGCCGGTGGCGGTCAATGCTTCGAGTTTGAGCAGGCCGCGCTCGCGTAAGTGCAACATCACTTCCGGCACACCACCGGCGAGGAAGACTCGCACCGTGGGATGATTCTCCGGGCCGTTCGGCAGGACGGAAACGAACCGCGGCACCGCACGATTGACGTCGCTCCATTCCCTCACCGTTGGACGCGGCAGACCCGCCGCGAAAGCAACGGCAGGAATGTGCAGAAGCAGGTTCGTCGAACCGCCACAGGCCGCATGCACGACCATCGCGTTATGCAGACTCGCTTCGGTGACAATGTCGCGGAGCTTCAAGCCTTTCGTCACCATGTTCTGCACCGCCCGCGCGCTCGCCGTTGCCAGTTCGCGCCAAATGGGCTGACCGCTGGGCGCGAGGGCTGAATGGGGAAGCGCCATGCCGAGCGCTTCGGCCACCACTTGCGCCGTGGCCGCGGTGCCGAAAAACTGGCAACCTCCGCCGGGGGAAGCACAGGCGGCACAACCCGCGATGGCGGCTTCGTCGAGCGTCATTTCCCCTTGGCTGTAGCGGGCGCCGATCGTCTGCACTTTGCCGGTATCTTCACCAGCGATCGGCGGGAGCGTTACTCCGCCGGGAACAATCACCGACGGCAGATCATGCATGCCTGCGAGCGCGATCATCATCGCGGGCAAACCTTTGTCGCACGTCGCCACTCCCAATATTCCCTGGCGCTGCGGCAGCGAGCGAATCAGCCGCCGCAGAACGATGGCAGCATCGTTGCGGTACGGCAGGCTATCGAACATGCCGGTCGTCCCTTGCGTGCGACCGTCGCACGGATCGGAAACGTAGGCAGCAAAGGGCAGACCGCCGAGTGCTTTCACCTCTCGCGCGGCCGCTTCGACCAGCAAGCCCACTTCGTAGTGACCCGTGTGGTAACCCAAGGCTACCGGTTTGCCGTCGTGGCCGCGCAAGCCCCCTTGGGTGCTGAGGATTAAATACTGAGGGCGCAGTAGTTCTTCCGGCGCCCATCCCATGCCGGCCGACTGGGTCAGGCCAAAAAGGTCACCACTGGACCAGGTCCGCAGCACTTCGTCGGTCAGCGGCAGTTTCCCCTTCGGCCCCTCAGCCGCGGTGGTGATGGCCGCGAACTGGTCGGACGGCAGATCGAGAAGTTGGGAAAGGGTGAATGGCATTGGAGCGTCGAGAGAGAAGGGGCGAAGGGGCAAAAGGTAAAGTGAAAACGAAAGTTGATGCGAAGTTTTTGGCGGTGCTAGCACCGTTTTGGAAACGGGTTCCAGCACCATTTTTAGCTCGGAACTGGTTGTTGTTAAGGAACTTGCGTCGAATTCTTGAAAAATTGTGTAAACGACTCGTCTGGGGGGCTTTAGATCTAGCTTATGAAGTTAACCGGCTCTCTTTTTGTTCTGCCTCGTCTCTGTGTTCTCTGTGAACTCTGTGGTTTCAACTTCTTCAAAATTTATGAATAACCACAGAGGACACAGAGAGCACAGAGGAGAGAAGGAGGGCAGGCTGTTAGCAAGGAAAGCCAAGGGACCCAGACCAACCTGACATTCTCCCCTGGCATTGATTCTCTGTCAATGTATTCAACAATAATTGACTAGTTGAATCTGAGCACTTTAGCCTGACGGAATGAGCGTGCTAAAGTCTTTGCCGATTCTCGCCGCTCTCGCTCGGGCCTACCGCTGCAACTGTTCACGCAACCAACCGGGCCGATTGGTCGTGATGCCGTCGACCTTCAGTTCTACTAGCCGTTTCGCCGCTGCCGGCTGATCGACGGTCCAAACATACAGCCCCAATTTCGCCGCACGAATCTTTTCGACCGCGGCCGAGTCGATTAGGGGGCTGTCGGACAGATTTAAGCCGTCCGCCTGAATCGTTTGTGCCTTAGCGATCAAATCCTCGATCTTCGGAGCCTGCCCTTTGTCGTTTTTCAAGGACACAATCCAAAAGGCGAGCAAATCGGGACGAGATTTCTTCGCGGCCTCAACCACATCCGCATCGAAGCTGATGATCACCGTTTGCTCCGGCTTAAGTTTCGCATCTTCAATCGCCTGCAAAATAGCGGGCACTCCTCTCGCATCGCACTTGATCTCGACAAACATCCGCTTCCCGCTCGGCACCGTGGCCAAGGCTTCGACCAGCGTCGCAATTTTTTCGCCAGCGAATTTTTTATCCTTCCAGCTCCCCACCTCCAGCTTGGCCAGATCAGCAAAGTTCGTGGCACTCGCTAACAACTTCACGCCGGCCGTTCGCAGTGTGTCTTTGTCGTGCAGCAGCACCGGCACGCCATCCTTTGTGACCCACACGTCGAGTTCGCAGGCATCGGCACCTTGCTCGAAGCCGAGCTTCAAGGACGACAGTGTATTTTCCGGCGCATCATAGGAAGCCCCCCGATGGGCAATGATTTCAACGGGTTTCGACGCGGGCTCGGCCGAGAAAATCGGATTGGCGGCGAGGCACATGAGAAGCAGAGCGAAAGGGCGAAGGGGCAGCATGGGGAATGGGGTTCAGGGGGCAGAGGTCGGGGATCGGCGAACAGTTTGTGATAGCAGTTCGGCGGTCATTCGCAACCGCAGGCCGGGCAAATCGGCGGACAAGGGATTTTCGATCCGCTATATTAATAACAGACATCGATCCTCGTTTAGAGAGCTTGAAGATGAAGAAAATTGCCTTGGCTTTGGGGTTGAGTATTGCCGTTGCCGGTTGTTCCACCAGCCCGAGCACCACGTCGACTCCGGCCGTCGACACTGCCCCCATCGTTGCCAATCCGGAGGTGAAGGTCACCCGGACTGTCGCGCTGAAAGTTCCCGATATGAGCTGCCCGTTCGCCTGTTGGCCGAAGGTGAAAGAAACCTTGGCTGCCGAGCCAGGCGTAGGAACCGTCGCCTTGGCCGATCAAAAGGACGCCAACGCCATCGACAACCCTGTGGTTTATGTGGGTGTCAGCGACGATTTCCAATCCGAGCACGCGATCGCTGCCCTCTCGGAAAAAGGTTTTAAGGAATCGACGGAAGAGGTGAAGTAGAGAGCGTGCCCGCAGAACCTGTGTTTACGGCTTCTGCTTGAGCGCCTTCAACACTTCCGGCACATCCTGATCGTTGGTCGAAACATACGCAAACCGCGCGACCTCTTTGCCGTCGCGCATTACGACGACGGTCAGCGTGGAAGCCACATCGACGTTCCAACCGGTCGGGCCACTTTGTTCACCAGGGAAAACGGTCAACGCTGTCTTCGAGAACATCAGCGATTGATCGGCCTTGGGAAGATACTCTTTGGATTTGCCCACGTCGTCGGTCAGCCAGACGGCCGTGGCAACCGCTTGTGGCGCCTCTTCGATTCCTTTCGCCAATTCCGCATCGAGCTTCTTCATGTACCGGCCGATCGGGCGATCGAATTTGGAGGCGGCAATGAACAGCACGACTTGTGTGCGGTCCTTGTATTTCTCGCAGAAGTCGACCGACGTTCCGGCAAATTCGCCGGTGATGGCGTCCACTTCAAGTTTGCGCGGAGCTTCGTCGTCGGCCGCGGATAGTGGGATACAGGTAAGGCAGAACACAAATCCGAGGAACCAGGCTGGTTGGGTAGACACGACGTTTCTCCTAATCTGAAACTCGAAGCGGTAAATTCGATCCTAGCGAAGGCTGAAATTCAAAACCAGTGACGAGGCGATGCGGACTGCGATAAGTTGGCACATTTCGATGGGCTCGGAGGGGCAGCGTACTTACTCAGCCCACTCCCGAATTGCCTCGGCTCCCACCTTCTTGAGCGGCGAATAGCTCGGGTGTTTGGATTCCTTGTACGGGGTATTCCGGGCCGCGTTGAAACAGGCAATCAACGACCACCGCGGATGCTCCGATAAGTTCGCATCGCTGCGATGCAGTAAATTCGAATCGAAAAAGATCGCGTCCCCCGGCTCGCACTCAGCATAGACCAGTTCCATTTGCTTGAGTGCTGCGTCCACCCGTTCCATGTCCGCTCCCGTTTGATCGCCGGTCTTGCCGTGATCGATCCTGCCGAGCAGATGCGAGCCGCGGAGCACCTGCAAACAGCCGTTTTCCTGGTTCGCCGGCGAGACCGCGATCAGGCAACTGGCCAGCAGCGGAAACAAGCAACCGTTGTGATACCAGTAGCCATAATCCTGGTGCCATTCCCACGCGCCCCCGACGCGCGGCTCTTTGTAATTCATCTTCATGTGCCAGAGATAAACTTCACCGCCGAGCAATTGCTCCATGCGATCCACAATCCGCGGCGAGCGGGCACACAAGCTGTACAGATCGTCCCCCGCATGATTCCAGAGCGCAATCTTGGTTTCCCGCCCGGACGCATCCTTCCGGCCGTAGACCGTGTTGGCAAAAACCGGATCGGCCTCGGCATACGCGCGGACCTTTTGAATTTCGTCGGAAGCAAACAACGACCGCGCGATGAAGAATCCATCGCGGGCGTATTGGTCAAGTTCGTTGGGTGTAAACACGGGGAAGGGGTCGGGGGTCAGAGGTCGGAGATCAGAGAAGGTGGGGAAAGGCAGAAAGGAGTAAGGGAAAAGAGAATCGACGTGCAATCATTCTCGCCGCTTCGCCTCCTTCATTCAACGCCGCGGTTCCCGAAGCAGCCTCGCCGCTAGCATTCTATCCTCTCTTCCCTGCCTTCCCCGAACACCGACCTCCGACCTCCGATCCCCTTCCCCCCTTCTTTTGTTAAGAAAAAACGCAAGTCCCCACCTCCTTCCTGCCGATATTCGACCCGCAGGGGTTGAGGCAGGCTCGCACGAACGCCACAGGCCAAGGATTCGGCCAGCGTTTCGCGAGTAGACGACGCTTTCCTTCGGAAGGCTGACCGGTTCCCTTTCCACGTTTTTCAGGATGCTTGCAAGGATGCACTGCATGACCAATAACTCGGACGACGCCCCAATCCTCCTTCCGTTCCCAGGCTCCGATCGGGCCCCTGTAACGGTGAAAATTCCCCTGGCCCAGCTCGTTCCGCTCCTGCTGGACGCGATTTTGAATGAACGCGCCTGGATCGATGATTTCGCCGACGATGACGTAACAGTGTCGTCCGATCTATATGAAGTTCTTCGTCTCTACGCGCACCGACGCAATGCGGCGTAGAATCATCTTTGCAATCGCTGTGCGTCGCCGGTCGAGGACTATCCACGCGACGCAGCTTGCAAGGAGAGAGCCGTATGAGTAGTGATCCGTCGAAAGATGAAGACATCCCCCCCGAGGTTCTGGGGGATGTGGCCGATGCGGTCGAACAAGTGGAAGAAGCCGTAGCCGATGCGGTCGAAAGCGTGCTTTCGGCCAGTTCGACCGAGACGCCCGAAGAACGTCGCCGCCATGTCGAGGACTTGATCCAGATGATCAAGGACTCGGCCGACAAATTGGCGAGCGACAACTCGTCCCGCGGCGATCTGAAAATTCTTAGCCGGACCATGCGCGAACTGCGCTACGCGTTCAAGGTTTTTTCGCCGTACCGCTCGCGGCGCAAAGTCACCGTCTTTGGCTCCGCCCGCACCAGGCCCGAAGAAGAGACTTACATCCAAGCGGTGGAATGCGGCAAAGCCTTCGCGGAAAAGGATTGGCTCGTCATCACCGGCGCTGCCAGCGGCATTATGGAGGCCGGCCATCGCGGGGCGGGACGTTCGCACTCGATGGGGCTGAACATCATGCTCCCGTTCGAGCAATCCTCGAACCCGATCATTGCCGGCGATTCAAAACTGGTCCACATGAAGTACTTTTTCACGCGCAAGCTAATGTTCGTGAAAGAATGCGATGCGGTCGTTTGTCTGCCCGGCGGATACGGCACGCTCGATGAATTCCTGGAAGTGATCACGCTATTGCAAACCGGCAAGCGAGACATCATCCCGGTCGTTCTGCTCGACGCCAAGGGTGGGAATTACTGGCAGGCGATGCAGGAGTTTGTTGATGCGCACCTGCTTAAGGGGCGGATGATCAGCCCGGAGGATTATTCCCTCTACAAGATCACCGACAACGTGCAGGAAGCGGTGGACGAAGTGATGAACTTCTTCCGCAACTATCACAGCATGCGCTATGTGCGGAACCAGTTGGTCTTGCGGATGAACGAGCCGTTGCACCCCATGCTGCTGGACGACATCCGGTTCGAGTTCAAAGACCTGATTTCCGGGGACGGCACGTTCGAGCAACTCTCGGCCTTGGCAGCGGAAAAAGATGAGCCGGAATTGGCAGACAAGCCCCGTTTGGCGTTTACCTTCAACCGGCGCAATCTGGGGCGGTTGCGGCAGTTGATTGATGTAATTAATCGGGGGAGTATTGGGAAGTAGTTGCTCTTTCGAGCTTCCCTAGTTGGATCGGTTGCCCCGAAAGGCTTAATGCAAAAGTTGTGCCGCGTTGAGAGTTCTTCCAACGCGAGTTGGACGTTTTTCTGCAAAATGGCCGGAACGGTCTCCCAGGCAATTGGCCCTCTCTTGATGCGAGCTGCTTAGTAACGCGTCATCTATTTTGTCTCATGCGATGAATTATTTGCAACTAAATGTTGACAAGTAATCAATCGACTCCAAAACTACGATGACCTGTGCGGGGCGAAGCTGCGCGCGGAATGAAGGCGGGACAGTGCTGCAATGATGGCGCTGAGAACACTGCTAGCGACCGCTGCTAGCACCGCCTGCAGAGTGCTAGCGAACCCCCCACAGGAGCAGTTAACAGCCAGGATTTCACTTATTGGCACAAGCCAAAGCAGAGCAAGGAGTAACGTCGTGAAGAATGTGCTGGAAACGGTTTCCAAAACTACCCTAACGGGGGTCTGGAAACGAGCGGTTGGAAATGGCAAAAGCTGCAGCAGAAACCGGCCGTGTGGCGTTCGCAGCGTGAACGCTTTTGTCAGAACTGCGACGTCAGATGGGATGGCGAACGGATTCTTCGTGAACGGCACACGGAGTGTGCCTACTACTTTGCGTTCCGAACCCGCGCCAATCGCGGGCCGGAAAGTTAAATCAATTCGCAGAAAGAACAGCTTACTTCTTGATGATCCAGATGTTCTGGAAGACCACCGGGTTGCCGTGGTTCTGCAGGAAGATCGGGTTGGGATCTTTCCCTTCGGGATCTTTGCCGGGAGTTCCCTTGGGGAGTTCCAAGTCGTCGTGAATCACCACGCCGTTGTGCTTGATCGTAACCCGGGCGTTTTCAACTTTCTTGCCGTCCGCGTCATACTTGGCGGCCTTGAAATCCATGTCATAGGTCTGCCACGACAACGGCGGGAAGCACATGTTCACGGCCGGCGAAGCAATCTGGTAGATGCCGCCGCATTCGTTGTCCTTGCCATCGAGCCCGAACGAATCGAGCACCTGGCATTCATACCGCCCCTGAATATACACGCCGCTGTTGCCGCGACCTTGGCCCCGAGCTTCCGGCATGAAGGGGGTGCGGAATTCGATGTGCATCGTGTAGTCGCCAAACTTTTCCTTGGTGCTGACGTTCGAAGCGGCCAGGTATTTTTCGTCGACCAGCTTGCCGTTCTGCCAGGCATCCGCGTTGCTGCCATCGAACAGTACGAGCGCTCCTTCGGGAGCCTTCGCACCGATCGTTGGGCTTTTGCGTTCCACCTTCTGCAACGTGCCGATATCGTTGGCACCATCGTTGACGGTCAGCGTGCCGTCTTTGATGGTCCCACTCCAGTCGCTCCCTTCCAAAGCCACTTTGCCGTCCGCCAGGTCGCCGGTTCCCTTCTTCATTTCATCGCCGCGCTTCCAGCCATCCCCCGGCAACCCACCTTTGTAGCCGACCACGTCGAACTTTCCTTTACCCAGCGCGATAACTTGAGCGCCCCAGGATTCATTATCGACCTTGCCCGTGTATTCACCTTGGATGGCGAAATCCGGACCCGCTTCGGCAGCGGAAGTGAAGGTGGGGCTGGGATCAGCGGCCAAGGCGGGAACGATACAGCCGCACAGCACAGCCAGACTAAGAGCAAACGAACGAATCATGGAGCTTCTCCGGGAAAGGAAAGGACAGAATCTGATTCTGGGCATATTAGCCGAAACGCAGGGGGATTGCTTGTTCGGGGAGAGAAGGGCTGGGGACCACCCGTACGATGGCCCTCCGAGGCCGTCGATTGTGTTAGCCAAGGGAGTTCGCGGAGAGGTTTGCCAGAAAGGTGTCGCGGTGGAAGCGTTGCGGAAGTTCGCAATCTTGCAGAGTGGGTGAACGAGTGCGTCTACCAGGATGGCGCGCACAATCGACGGCCTCGGAGGGCCATCGTACGGGAGCGCGCAAGCATTCACTTCATTCTCAACGCGTGCGTAAACGACGACGTGCGGCAGGATGGCACGCACAATCGACGGGCTCGGAGGCCGATCGTACGGGAGCGCGCAAGCATTCACTTCATTCTCAACGCGTGGGTAAACGATGACGTGCAGCAGGATGGCGCGCACAATCGACGGGCTCGGAGGCCCATCGTACGGGAGCGCGCAAGGAATCACTTCATTCTCAACGCGTGGGTAAACGATGACGAGCGGCAGGATGGCGCGCACAATCGACGGGCTCGGAGGCCCATCGTACGGTTACCACTGCAAAACAGCGGCGCCCCAAGCAAGACCAGCACCAAAGCCGCACAGCAAAAGTTTATCGCCCCGTTTGATTCGGCCTGCCGAGTACGCTTCTTCCAGCGCCAGTGGAATGCTTCCGGCCGAAGTGTTGCCGTACCGATCGACGTTGATCAACACTTTTTCGGGCGAGATCCCCAGGCTTTCTGCGGCCGCATCCAAGATGCGCCGGTTGGCCTGATGCAGGACGAAGAGATCAATCTCTTGCAGGCTGACTTCCGCATGTTGCAGCACGTCTTTGACGGCATCCGCCACCAGTCGCACCGCCCATTTGAAAACCGAGCGGCCATCCATGTGCAGGTATTGCCTGCCAGCCGCCATTCCTTCAATCGTGAGCAGTTCGCGTGTCCCGCCGGCAGGAACATGCAAGTAGTCGGCCCCACTGCCGTCCGCACCAAGTGTGTACGAAAGCAACCCTTGATCCTTATCGCCCGGACCAAGCAGCACCGCGCCAGCACCATCGCCAAACAAAGGAAACGTCTTTTTGTCAGCAGGGTTCACGGTGCGAGTCATCAAATCGCAACCCACCACCAGCACTCGCTGATGACAACCCGTTTTCACGAACTGCATGCCGGTGACCAGGGCATAGACAAAGCCCGCACAGGCCGAGTTCACATCCATCGCCGCCACTCGGCAACCCAGACGACGCTGCAGGCGGCAGGCTGTGGAAGGAGTGGCAGAATCGGGAGTCATCGTGGCCACGATGATCAGATCAAGTTCCTGGGCGGAAATACCTGCGCGGTCGAGACACAGCCGGGCTGCTTCGTAACCCAGATCGCTGGTCGCCCAATCAGCAGGAGCTCGCCGGCGAGCCAAAATTCCTGTTCGCTGCCGAATCCATTCCGCATCAAAACCTTGGTCCGCTAAATCTTCGTTGCGCACGATCTCGGGGGGCACATAACTGCTGACGCACAAAATCTGCACGCCGGTGAGTCGCGCCAAATGGCTGCGAGTCGAAAGTTCCACGGCCGGGGCGGAAGTTGCCGCCGGGTTGGTTGGACCATGCAAATGAGGCGTGATCGCGCCGGAAGGCTTCCCTTCCAAAGCATCGGCGGGGCGAAGGGGACCATCGTCCCGCGGCGTGACCGTCGAATTCTGCGAAACGTGCGTAGACATCTAGGAAGCCCATTACTGGGCGTACAATCAATGGTTAAAGCCGGAACGTGCCCGGCAGGTCCGCCTGGATATGCCGTAAATATAGCAAACTCAGGATACCAACGCAGCCTGGAAAATCCCGAGGAAAACCCCGATGCCTTCCGAGTTTTCTCCCAAATCTCGTTCTTCCCCCCCTGTCGACCTCCGCACGCGGCTTGCCTGGCTGACCGTCACGGCCGGCGGTTTAGGGGCGGTTCCGCTCATGCCAGGGACGTTCGGCACGCTCGGAGGTGTCGTAATTGCGGCTCTCAGCGGGCTTCTTGCTCCCCCCTTCCTTCAGCTTCCGCTACTGGCACTGGCGCTACTTTTGGTCTGTGCGGCAAACATCTTGCTCGGCGACTGGTGCGAAAATTACTTCCGGGGCAAAGACCCGCAAAATGTGGTGATCGACGAAGTTGCCGGCTATTTGCTCACGGCTCTCCTCACTTGGAACTTGTTCCCGCTGGCCAACGAACTGGCGGCCGTGTTCGTTGTGTTTCGGGTCTTCGATATCGTGAAGCCTCTTCCGGCACGGCTCGTCGAACGCTGGCCCAAAGGTTGGGGGGTGCTGTCCGATGATCTGGTCGCAGGACTTTTCTCGGCCGGCGGTTTGTGGCTTGTCGCTCTTTTGCTCCCCTGGTTCGGCAGCCAAGGCTAACACGTCTTACAATCAAAGCATGGCTCTTCCATCCAATTCGAATCCCGCGGTCGAACAACTTCGCGAGCAAGCCGAATCACTCGCCCATAGCGGCCGGTGGGACGAAGCGATTCACGCCTGGCATCAACTCGAAGAGCTCTCCCCTCACGACCTGCATGCTGCCGACGAAGCCGCGCGGCTGATTGTTGCCCGTGCTCGCCGCCGCGTTGGTCTCGACGGCAACGATCCCACGCACGAAGACGATCATCCTCCAACCTCTGGCGATACTTCCATTCTTCCCTCGCAGCGCATGGTGGTCGCTCAACGCATCGTTGCCGCCGTTCCGCTCCCGGCACTCCCCTCTGGCTCGCGCGATCATGGCCGCTCTGCGTTGCAGCAGTTCGAACATGCCTGGCGCGAGTTTCCTTCGAATCCCGAAATCGTATTGCATCTCGCGCGGCTCTATCTCGAAGCCGACCGCGAGTACGATGCCGAACGCTTGCTCGCCAAATCGTTCGACATCACCGACAAAGACCCGCGCGTGCAGATGGCTCAAGAAGAAGTCATCATGCTCCGCCTCGAACAAAAAGTGACTCACGCCCGCAACCGTGTGGCCGAGGAACCGACCAACGAAACCAAGCAAGCACTCGCCGATGTGCTTGCCGAACAAGATCGTGCCGAGACACGCATCTTTCGCGCTCGCTGCGATCGCAATCCCAACAATGCCGGTCTGCTGCTCGAACTCGGTCGCCGACTCGAACGAGGTGGCAAGCCGATCGATGCGGCCCGCTATTTCTCCAAAGCTGCCGACGATCCCGTGCATGGCCCCGCCGCTGCTTGGGAAGCAGGCCGCTGTTGCCAGCAATTGGGGGAATATCCCGAAGCCTTGCAGTTCTATCGCCGCGCTGCCGAAGGAGCCCGGTGTCCCGGCCAGGAAAACGCCGGAATCGCTGCTCTCTTAGCTGCCGCGGAACTCGCCCACGAACTCAAAATGGATTTGCTTGCCAAACGCTACTTGTGCCAACTCCTCAGCCTCTCTCCCGGCCACGCCGACGCCGAAGGGATGTTAACCAGGTTGGGCTGAACTTCGCCGCCACTCATTCAACTTGTCTCTGCCCTTCTCTTCGCCCCTTCCCACTACCACAACACATCCACCGTGCCCACCACCAACAATCCCAAACTGATCACCGCATTCACATTAAAAAACGCCACATTCACGCGCGTCAAATCATCTTCCTTCACCAGCCAGTGTTCATAAACGAGCAACGCAGCGACGGCCAATATCCCGCCGCCAAAGATCCATCCCAGTTGCAACTGCGGACAAGCCCACAGCAGTAGCCCCAGGCAGATCATCGTCGCCGCATGACAGGCAGCCGCCAATCGCAACGCCCCCCGCACTCCCAGCGTCGCAGGAATGCTCCGCAGTTTGGCTTGTCGATCAAACTCCGCATCCTGGCAGGCATAGATGATGTCAAAGCCGGAGACCCAACACAGGACGGCTGCTCCCAGGATGATGGCTGGCAACAGATCGAGCGGATGCTCACTCAGGAACTGACCACGCAGCGCGATCCAGACGCAAACCGGTGCCAACATCAACGCCATGCCGAGCCAGAAGTGAGCCAGCGAGGTGAACCGCTTGGTGTAGCTGTAACCCAGCAAGAACAACAACACCGGCACCGCCAATCGCACCGGCCAAGGATTTGGCAGGAACAACAACGTCCCGGCCAAGAACACGGCGGCGGAAACCAGTGTGAACAACCACACGCTCGCCACCGACAACATCCCCGCCGGCAAATGTCGTTGCTTCGTCCGCGGGTTCTCGGCATCGATGCGCCGATCCGCCAGTCGATTGAACGCCATGGCCGCGCTGCGTGCCCCAACCATGCAGATCAAAATGCCAGCCAAGTGCTCCCACCGGAACGGCACTGTTTCTCCGCTCGGTCCCTTGGTGTTCCACGCCATCACTGCCGCCAGCAGCGCGAACGGGAGCGCAAACAGCGTGTGGCTGAAGCGGATCATTTCGAGGAGATGGCGAATGGTGGTGAACATGGGGGTCGGAGGTCAGGGGTCAGGGGGCGGAAAAACGGTATTTCAGGAAGGACGACGACAGGGCATCGTAACCGCTTTTACGCCGAGCGGCGTAACACCCTCGGCCCAAACCGGTCCCGCATGGAACCAGCCCTAGGTGGGGTTTTGGAAACGGTTTCCACCACCTTTTACATGCTGTTAATCCTTTCGAGTTCATGGTTTATAGCAAGAAGTGACTTCCTGGCTGTTAATGACTCCTTCAGGGGGTTTGCTAGCACTACCAGATCCTCTGCTAGCACTGCTTTCGACCTCTCGGCGGAAGCGTTCGTTCTGGAACCAGCCGCCAAGGTCCGCGCGCAGCTTCGCCCCCTTGGACTTGGCTTCGATTCCCAAATCGGCGCTGTCAAACTTGAAGTGTCCGCTATCAGCGGCTGAATTTACGTGAAGATCCACCGCCGGGAGGTTTGAATGAGGTTAGTTCCACAACTCTTCAAACGGAGTCCCGGCGATGGAAAAGCAACGGCAGTATCATCA